>JAFAIN010000121.1 GCA_019236695.1 Acidobacteriota bacterium
GTAGTACTATCATCACAAGGCGCGAGTACGCTATGGCCGAACCGCAGACCTCTCGAAGCGTCGAACTCTCCAGCCAGGAGCGGCTGCTGGCCGCTGCCAAACGGCTGTTCTCCGGCCGGGGATACGAAAATACCTCGACCGCGATGATCGCGCGCGAGGCGCTGACCAGCGAGTCGCAACTCGTAAAGCATTTCGGGGGCAAGGAAGGGCTGCTGGAAGCGATTTTCGATGATGGCTGGGACCGCTTGTCGGCGCAGTTTCCCGCCATCGACGCCATTCCGAATAATCGGCAGAAGCTGGGAATGATTCTCGAGCTTTTCCTGCGCGCCTTCGAGCAGGATCCGTTGCTGAAGGAACTCATGCTGCTGGAGAGCCGGAGAATGCGCAAGGCCAGCCCTGACGTCATGCTGACGCGCGGATATCAAGGCTTCCTGGCGCGCATTGATGCCATCCTGCAGGATATGTCAAAGCAGGGGGAGTTGAAGCCAGGGCTGACGCCAGTGGCCGTGCGATCGGCCGTAATCGGCATGATGGAAGGCATGCTCCGCGAGCAGCTTCTCTTTCAGCGCCACCAGGGCTCTGAACCGCTCGACCGCGAAATGATTCGCAAAGTGTTCACTCTGATTTTCGGAGCTCTGCTCACGTAACCTGCAATTCCGCAATTCGGCAATTCCGCAGTTCGGCAATTCGGCAATTCTTTCATCGTTTCACTACGCTCAGCGTGATCGCCGAAGGGTACTGCGCAGAGTGATGGACGCTGTTGTGCGCCACCACTCCCTGTGACTCGTCATAATTCTTTCCGCCGGTATTCAGGTTGCGATCGAAGCGGGGGAAGTTGCTGCTTGAAATTTCGATCCGGATGCGGTGCCCGGCCGCGAACAGGTTGCTGGTGTTCATGGGCTGGAAGCTGAACTTATAAATCTTCCCCGGCAGCATCCAGGCGAGCGGTTTATCGTAGCCCTCGCGGTAACGCATGCGCTGAATGGTTTCATCCAGGTTGTAGGCGGCGCCGCCGGGATCAACGTCAATCAGCTTCACGGTGAAATCCGTGTCTTTTGCGTCCGAGGAAACATACAGCGTTACGTCAATCGGCCCGCTGACCTCCATGGCGCCGGGCAGCGGTTCGGTCGTATAGACGAGAATGTCAGGGCGCTCTTCCATGCTGCGCTGATCGAACGCCCCGCCGGCAACGGCATTCCCCGTGCAGCAAACGTTGCCCCCGTGCGAGGGAACGGGGTTCATGGGGTCATAGGTGAACGAATCCGGCGAATCCGATTGCGGCGCCGCGGTGGCCAGCGCCCCATCGCCGCTCAGCGTGTTGGCCTTGCCGCCGCTCGCAAGATAAAACGTAACCGCCTGAGCGCCCTGAGGCGGCCAGGTATCGGCCGCCTGCCACTTGTTGAGCCCCATGGTGTAGTAACGCACCCTGGGCGTGTTCTCGAGGATGCCATTGCTCTCGCCCTTCAGGAAATGATCGAACCAGCCATAGATGAGCGCGTCATAATCGAGCCGCGCGTCGCCCACGTGGCGCTCGCCGACCACCGTATCTTCCGTGGCCCGCTTGTAGGAGCAGTGCAGCGTGGGCGCAATCACGGCATACTGCTGGTCGCGAATGCCGGGCGGGGCCGTGCGGCGCACGAAGTTATAGGCCGCCAGGTTGGGGCCGGTAGAAACGTCATACCACGACATGAACCACAAGCCCGGCAGATGGATGGGCATGCTGTCGTTCCACAGCCCGCCTTGGTACCAGGCCGGGTCGTTGGGCGCGCGCTCGATCATCGCGCCGCCGGTTGCCACCGGCATGTGGTCGGCAAAGATACCGCGAGGACCGCCCACCGCCGCGATGATGTCTTTTTCGGGCAGGTGGCGGAGCGCCTGTGACCAATCCACCGGCGGCATCTGGGGCGCAAGGTCGAACATGCGCGAAGCGCTCGCCAGATCGTGCTGCGATGCCTGTGCCGGGAACATGGGGCGCACCTGGTTCTGCTCGCCGTAAAGCCAGGCGATGAACAGCATCTGCACCGCGCCGCCGCGATACCAGTTGCCCTGCTCCCAATATGGCTTCACTCGCCCTACTCCGGCCCCGAACCCCTGAACATTGAAAGTGGCCAGGCCGGGCGGAGTCAGCGTGGCGACGCCGAGTTGCCACTCGGCGGTGGAAGAGCAGCCGGTCAGCCCAACCCTGCCGTTGGACCACGGCAGGGAGCTCATCCACTTGATCTCGTCGTACCCATCGCTGCGCGGCGGCCCCAGAATGTCGTAGTTGCCTTCCGAGAAGAAATGCCCGCGCTCTTCCATCTCCACGTAAGCGTAGCCGCGCTTCACCGCTTCAAGCTCGGCGGTCATATCGCGCGGGGCCCCCAGGCGCACATCCCAGTAGTTGAAGTTGTATGGGGTGCGGACAAAAATTGTGGGGTACTTTTTCGTCTCATCCTTCGGGCGGTACACATCGGCCGCCATCCGCTTGCCGTCGCGCATGGGAATCATCAGTTTTCGCTCGATGACGGCCAGCGATTCGAGCTGCTGCTCTTTCGCGATGCGATCGTCCACCAGCTTCTGCCGTTGCTCGGCAGTCATTTGCTGAGCGCTCGGCTGCGCCCAGGCCGCAAGGCCGGCCGTCGCCATCGCAACTGCGAGGAAATGCCTGGTCATCAATCCGTCCCTCCGTGTCTCCGCTGTGAAGTTGCCGCATGGAGTGGAAAGGCAGTCTATCGCAACTATTTGCATCGCGAAAGCGGCGCCGGAATCTACACTGGTTAAATGCCCAAGACCCCCGAGAAGGCAAAGCGCAGCGGCGGCGAGAAGCTGAAGAGCGCCTGGCCGCTCATTCGCGAGCTCGTCCTGCCGCGGCGCGCGCTGCTGGCCGGCGGCTTCCTGCTCATGGCCATAAATCGCGTGGCCGGGCTGGTGCTTCCCTACTCCACCCGCTTTCTCGTTGATAACGTCATCACGCGCCACCAGCGGCAGTTGCTCGTTCCTATCATCGCCGCGGTGGTCACCGCGACGGTTGTGCAGGGCATTACGTCCTACGCGCTGACCCAGTCGCTGTCGAAAGCCGCACAGCGGCTCATTGCCGAGCTGCGCCGCAAGGTGCAGGCGCACGTGGGCCGTTTGCCGGTCGGCTTCTACGACGCCAATAAGAGCGGCAACCTGGTCTCGCGCATCATGCAGGACGTGGAAGGCGTAAGAAACCTTATCGGCACCGGGCTGGTTGAGTTTCTCGGCGGGGTCATGACCGCGGTGATCGCGGTCATCGTCCTGCTGCGCATCAGCGCGGGCATGACGCTGATTGCTATCGCCGCATTGCTGGTGTTCTCGCTCTTTCTCAAAAGAGCATTCAAGACCATCCGGCCCATTTTTCGCGAGCGCGCCAGGATCAATGCCGAAGTGAGCGGGCGGTTGACCGAATCGCTGGGCGGCGTGCGGGTCGTAAAGGGCTACCACGCCGAAACGCGCGAGCAGGCGGTGTTCTCCGGCGGCGTGGAGCGGCTGCTGCAGAACGTTCTGCGGACCCTCACGGCTACTTCGCTCATGTCGCTCTCGTCCAGCGTGCTGATGGGTGCAGTGGGGGCCACCGTGATGTTTCTGGGCGCGCGCCAGATCCTCGCCGGCCATCTCACCATCGGCCAGTTCTTTCAGTACACCATGTTCCTCGGCTTCCTTGTTCTGCCCGTAGTGCAGGTGGTTGCCATCGGGACGCAGATTACCGACGCCATCGCCGGCCTGGAGCGCACTCGCGAGTTGCTGCAGGAGAAGCCCGAGGACACCGATCCGCGCCGCACTGTCATGCTGCCCGATGTGGCGGGCGAAGTGCGTTTTGAGGACGTGCGGTTCGCCTATGACGGCGGCGCCGAGGTCCTGCACGGCATTTCTTTCGGCGCGCAACCCGGCGCCATCACCGCTTTGGTGGGCTCATCCGGTTCAGGGAAGAGCACCATCATCGGCCTGGTCGCCGCTTTTCATAATCCCCAGAGCGGCGCAGTGTACGTGGATGGCGTTGATCTGGCAACGGTTCGGCTCGAGAGCTATCGCACCCGGCTGGGTGTGGTACTGCAGGATTCGTTTTTGTTCGACGGCACGATTCTTGAAAATGTGGTGTTTTCGCGCCCCGACGCAACCCGGGAGCAGATCATGGAGGCCTGCCGAATCGCCCGGGTGGATGAGTTCGCTGAGAAGTTCGAGAACAGGTACGACACTGTGGTGGGCGAGCGCGGCGTGAAACTCTCCGGCGGGCAGCGCCAGCGCATCTCGATTGCCCGCGCCATCCTGGCCGATCCCCGCATCCTCATCCTCGATGAAGCCACGTCGAGTCTTGACTCCGAATCCGAGCAGATGATTCAGCAGGGACTCTCATACCTGATGCGCGGGCGGACCACCTTCGTCATTGCCCATCGCCTCTCGACGATTCGCCGTGCCGACCAGATTCTGGTGGTCGAGGCGGGCGCCATCGTCGAGCGCGGAACGCACGACGAGTTGCTGGCTGCCTCGGGCCGTTATCGCGAGCTGTATAGCCGCCAGCATGATGTGGAGAGCAACATGTTCCTGGCGCCCGGCGAGGGCGACTCGATTCCCGAGTCCGAACCCGCCCGCGCCGGCCGCGCCGCCGCCCTCAACGCCGCCAGCGTGCTTACGGGGCGCGTGCCCTCATAACTTCCATGAGCAACGCCTCCGCTGCAGCCAAATCTCTTCTCAGCCACCGCGTGGCGCATTTTACCGAATCCGTAATCCGCGAGATGACGCGCCAGGCGATGCAATTCGGCGCGGTGAATCTCGCTCAGGGATTTCCCGATTTTCCGGCGCCCGACTCCATCAAGCAGGCCGCCGCTGCCGCCATTGCGGCCGATATCAACCAGTACGCCATTACCTGGGGAGCGCGCGGGCTGCGCCATGCCATTGCCGCCAAAGCCCGCGAGTGGCATGGCCTCAATATCGATGGCGAAACCGAGATCACGGTCTGCTGCGGATCCACAGAAGCCATGATCTCGGCCCTGATGGCGGTTACGAACCCCGGCGATGAAATCGTTCTATTTGAACCGTTTTATGAGAACTATGGCCCTGATGCCATCCTGTGCGGCGCCATTCCCCGTTTCGTGAAGCTGCATGCCCCGGCCAATCCCGATGGCGATTGGGCGCTCGATCCCGGCGAACTCCGCGCAGCGTTCAACTCGAAGACGAAAGCCATCATCGTCAACACGCCGAACAATCCCACCGGCAAAGTCTTTAATCGCGGTGAACTGGAGCTGATTCGCGAGCTGTGCCTTGAGTTTGGCGCGCTGGCCATTACGGATGAGATTTACGAGCACATCCTTTATGACGGTGCGGCGCATATTCCGCTCGCCACGCTGCCGGATATGAGCGAGCGCACGATTACGATCAGCGGAATGTCGAAAACCTACAGCGTAACCGGGTGGCGCGTAGGATGGGCAATTGCGCCGCCTGCCGTAACCGGCGGAATCCGCAAGGTGCACGATTTTTTGACCGTGGGGGCCGCCGCGCCCTTGCAGGAGGCCGGCGCTCTTGCTCTCCAGTTGCCGCGCGGATATTACGAGGAGCTGGCTGCGGGCTATCTGCATCGGCGCGACCGCCTGCTTCAGGGATTGCGCAAGGCCGGGTTTACGGCCTTCCGCCCGCGCGGCGCGTACTACATTATGGCCGGATTTTCCGCCTTGTCAGCCGCTGACGATGTCAGCTTCGCCGCAACCCTGGTCCGCGAAATCGGAGTGGCCACTGTGCCCGGATCAAGCTTCTTCAGCAATCCAAAAGAGGGTGCGGCCCTGGTGCGCTTCGCATTCTGCAAGCGTGATGCCACCCTCGATGCCGCCCTGGCGCGGCTGAGGAAGCTGAATGGCTGAATAGCTAAATGGCTACATGGCTGAATTGACGGCTGATCATCCGCAAAATCAGCGGTTAGCTATTCAGCCATGTAGCCCTATGCCGCCTTGCGCTCGCCTTCGTCTTTCGCCTCCGGGTGGCCGCGCTCGGCGGCGGCGTGCTCAATTTCCGAGTTGATTTCGCCGCCTACCAGGAATGCCAGGCCGGTGAGATACAGCCAAAGCAGCAGCAGGATCAGCGCTCCGAGCGATCCGTACATCCGGTTATAGCTGTTGAAGAAGTGCAGATACCCGCGCAGAATAAAGGAAATTGCAAGCCACAGCAGCACACCAATGAACGAGCCGGGCGTAACCCAGTACCAGTGCTGCTCCACATCGGGTCCGAAGTAATACACCAGGGCAAACGAGAGGCTCACGAAGAACAGTGCGGCCGGCCACTGCACCACTCGCCAGACCACATTCGCCACCGGACCGATGGTGCCGGCATTCGCCAGATGGTTGGCGAGGTCGCCGCCAAACAGCACGATTGCGAGCGCGACGATGCTTAAGATCGCCATCGCGATGGTCAGCACAAGCGCGAGCAGGCGAACTCGGAGCCACGAGCGGCGGTCGCGTATGTCGTAGACCATGTTCAACCCCGTCATCATCTCCGCCGTGCCGCTCGAGGCCGAATACAGCCCCAGGATGATGCCCACCGTCATCTTTCCGCCGCCGGCGCCCTGCACCACGGCGTTCATGGTTTTTGAAATCAGGTCGCCTGCGCCGGGCGGCAGTACCCGGCCCATGCTGGAATAAAGCAGTGTAGTGAGCTGGCTGCCCTGGTTGGCTACAAACCCCAGCAGGGCGACGAGAAAAAGCAAAAGCGGAAACAGTGAGAACAGGAAGTTGTAAGCCAGCGCCGAAGCGATATCGACTACGTAATCATGCTGCACTTCATTCCAAACGCGCCTTCCAAGTTCCCGAATCGATAGCCCGCCCAGGCTCCAAAGCGATTCCACCTTCTGCTCGGCCGTCAATCGCGATTCCGCCATATCCCCGTTTAGATGGAGACATGCGCGCCGCCGTTTTCCTTACGGGTCTGATTTCGGGGTTCTCCGCCTCTCAGAGACTTCGCTGTGAATTGATTGCCTGCACTCAGGTTTCGCACTTAAGGCAATGGTTCCCATGCCGGGCCCTGCTCCGAAACCGTAATCTTCTGTTCCCGGTCGAGGAACTTCCGGGTTGTGCCGCCGACCGTGATGCTGCCTCCGGCCGGAGTAGATACGCCTTTGCGGAACGTCAGCGTAACCTTGCCCTTTTCGGGGTGCAACAACGTGAGCACGTACTCATCCGCGGTTTCGGCCAGGGTAGCCTGCAGATCGGCGGCTGAGCGATCGCGGGCCTGCAGCACATTGAGGAAGTAGGTGTTTGCGCTGCCGCTGCCGTCCACTTCCAGGCGGTATTGGCCGAATTTTCCGCCCTCGGGCACCACGCGATACGAGTGCTGCGCCGGAAGCAGCGTGCTCAGCCGCAGGGCCTGGTTCCCGTCCATTGCCAGCACGTGGCTCTCATCGCTCACCTGCGGCGATTCCTCAAAATGGGCGACAAAAGTCTTTGTTACCTGGGCGGCGGTCTTGCCTGCGAACGCGGCCGATTG
Organism: Acidobacteriota bacterium; assembly: GCA_019236695.1. Classification (GTDB taxonomy): domain Bacteria; phylum Acidobacteriota; class Terriglobia; order Terriglobales; family Acidobacteriaceae; genus JAFAIN01. The sequence goes on from JAFAIN010000121.1 coordinate 7,468, forward strand.
CACACGATCAAAGATCACCAGGGTTTCGAGCGGGCGCACGAACACGAATTCGCGTTCCACATGCGCCGCCGCGGGATTGTCGCGCTCGGCTACATGGCTGTCGCGCCTCGCATAGCGGTACTGCCCGCTGAGGTCCACATCCACGTAGGAGTATTCGGGCCGGGTTTCGAGCCGGCGCACATTCGAGGGGGCTACCGGCCATCCCAGCGCCATGCCGGTTCCGTTCACCAGCAGGGTGTTGTGCGGCAGCGTTCCGCTCGATTCCACCTTGCCCTCGCCTGCATAGCCGGCGAGTTGGTCGCCATAGCCAACAGTTTCACGCGAGAGCCACCGCCCGCCGCGCCAGATCTGCCAGTTGCCTGCGTCCATGTGCGCATGGCCTACGATGGCGGAATTCGGCCGGCTGAGCTGCAGGTTGAACGCGGTGGCGCGGCCGGTCCAGTCAGACCGGCCATAGAAGTACTCCACTCCCGGCGAGTAGTAGTCGAGAGGCAGCGATGAAAGATCGCCCGCCGCCCCGCCGCCGTCGGCGGCGGCAATGAAGTTGCTGACCTGGGGATGCACGAGCTTGAGCCATGCCCGCGCGTGCGAGCCCAGCGGCGTGCCTGCCCATTCGTTGGCGACTTCGGTCATGAAATCGCCGTAGTAATTTGCCTCGGCGGCCGCGCCATTGAACCACATTTCGTCATCATCAAACGGAAAAACATCGTAGCCGGTTTTCGCGTCCTGGCGGATGTGCGTAGTCGGCGCCGGGGTCGTAGTGTAGATGACGTAGTAAGCCGAGCCCGGAAAATAGTTCGATTCGCGATATACGTCCCTCCCCAGCAACGCGGCGCTGGCAAAGCCCACGATTGGGTAGGTGATCTGGTATCGGCCATATTGCGCGCCTTCCTGCGGCACGCCGCCCAGCCCCTGCTCCCGCGCGTGCGCCACGAACGCTTTATGCCAGCGGACTTCCAGCGCATCGTGCAGGAACCGGGAAGCCTGGGGATTTTCATGGTACGTAGCGATTCCCCATTCCAGTTCGTTGCGCAGGTAGCCCCAGAAATAATTGTTCTGCGGCATCTCGGGGCCGCCCCACTCCTTACGCATCAAAGTGGTGAGTGCGTCATTCCAGCGTTGGATCAGGATTTGGCGCTGTTCGTCGCTGAACGAATCGTGGCACCAATCGAAAATCAGAATGAAGCTTTCGCCAAAGTAGCGAGCCTGGTCGGAAGCCACGGATTCGGTGTTCACCTGCAGGCCCATGGCCCACTGCACGGCCGCGTCGCACGCCTGGCGATCGTGCTTGATCATGCAGCGCGCAGCCATGCTGATCTTGTCGTCATCGCGCGCCTTGAACGGCGCGGATTCAGCGCGGGCCAGCCGCTCGGGAGTCCACCACAGGCGGGGGTGCGTGCGCGGAATGTTCAGGCCGTAAGTGGCGTCTTCGGGAACCGCCTGTTCCTCCGCCGCTTCCGCAACCGGCTCGCTTTCGCGCTCAACCACATGCGCCAGCACTCGCGAGAACCGATGCACGGCCGACCACCCGGCCACCGCGAGCAAGGCGAAAAACAAAATGAAAAACAAACGACGCAAAATGAAAACTCCTGATGATTCCAGCTTGGGTTAAAGTCGCGCGCCGGCGCGCTTCTTCAATTCGGCAACTTCAAATTCGGCAGTTCGGCAATGCTTCCGGTTGAGAACTGAAACTCGAAGGGTGAGAGCTAGATTCGGCAATTTCAGAGTCGGCAACCCGGGAATTCCAATGGGCGGCCATCGCCAGTGCCTGCCGTGCGCCCACGCGCGGCGTCCATTGCAGTTGATTGCGAGCCGCAGTGACGTCGAATGGAGAAAGCGGCCGGATGGAGCGAATGCGATAGCGCGAGAGCGGCAGCGGGCGCTTCAGTGCCCGCTCGGCGGCCTCGCACACCAGCGCAAGTGCGCCCAGCACCAGGGGAGAGACGTAATGGACCTTGACTTTGCCCTGCAGGTAAGGCTGCAGAGCGGCAATATACTCGCGCTGCGTCACCGTTTCGCTATCCACGATGTTGAAGATGTGCCCCACGCAATCCGGTGACACCGCGGCTCGCTGCAGCGCATCCACAACGTCATCCACATAAACCAGGGGCAGCAGGCGATCGCCATTGCCCACTACGTTCCACCGGCCGGCCAGCCCGATTACCCCCGAGGGTGTCACGAGCTCCGCACCTGGGCCGAAGATCTGCCCGGGCCGCAAAATCACTGCCGGCAGGCCGCGCTCTTCCATCGCCGAAATCACCATGGCTTCGGCCTGCAGCTTGGTTTGCGTGTACAGGCCGCGCCTGGCGGGGAACGGCTCGTAAGCGGAATTCTCGACCACCGCGACCCGCGGATCGCGCCCTGCATGGTCGAGCACGCTCAAGGAGCTGACATAGACCATGCGCTTGACGCCGGCGGCCAGGCAGGCTTCGATGACATTCCGGGTGCCGCGGACAGTGCCGCGCTCGAAATCAGCGGCGGCGCCCTTCATCGCCGCTCCCACGTGGTACACGGTACTTACGCCTTCTACCGCGCGGTTGACGATTTCGGGGTCGCCAAGGTCGCCGCAAACCGCCTGTATTCGGGGATTCGTTTTCCACTCCGCCGGAATGCGGCGTACCAGGACCCGCACCGTGCCCGGCTGCTGCAGCAGACGGCTGACCAGCCGGCGCCCCAGAAATCCGGCTGCGCCCGTAACCAGCACAGGAGCAGGCGCAGGCGGCCTTAATTGCTGGCGGCGGTGCTCGTTTTTCAACTGGTCGGCACACGCGCAATCGCGCTCCATCGCGGCTATCACGCGGCGCCCTTCCTCGCCCGGAGTTTCCACCGGGGTGCCTTTCAGCAGCGCGTCATAGAAGCGATGAATGCAAACATGGATTCCGGGAGCTCCTTGCAGGCGCCCGGTCAAAAAGCGCAGCACGTTTACCGGAACCTGCACCAGGTCGGCGCCGGCTTTCTTCAGCGCGCCGAACACGTTGGTGAGGAATTTCGGCCCGGGCAGCGTACGAACCACGCGGCACGTCTGCAGGAAGCAATCCACATGGATTACGCCACGCGTGCCCGTTACGGTGATCTCGCTGCGGATGGGGCGCGCATTCCACGAGATGTACATCTGGCCCACGCCGCGGTCGCAATCAACCGTGGCGCGCCACTCGTCGAACAGCAGGTTGGCGTCGAGCCCGGTGGAGCGGAAATCAAGCGAAGCGCCGCGCACCTTGCCCAGAAATGATTCGCAGATGGCGAGCCCGTGCACGCCCAGGTCCTGGAATGGATAGCTGCCCTTGCGGTACGGCGACGGCATAGGACCGCCCATGTATGGGGGATAGTCCGAGCTGCGCACAAACTGCACTGAGAGAATCTGGCCGCAGGCGCCGCTCGCGGCGATCTCCGCTGCCTGCAGCACCACCGGGTCCATGCGCGCCGAATGGTTCACCGCAAGCACGCGCCCCGCGCGTTCCGCGGCCGCAATCATGCGTTCGCAATCGGCTTCCGACTCCGCCATGGGCTTTTCCACAAAAACATGGCAGCCCGCATGCAATGCTTCCAGAGTTACGGCGCAATGCCACTCCGGAGGCGTCAGCACATGCACCACGTCCGGGCGTGTGGCCGCGGCCATTTCGGCAAAGCTGGCGAACGCGGCGGGAATTCCGAAAGTCCCTGCCACGGACTCCGCGCGCGCGCGATCGAGATCGGCGATGCCGACGACCTCCGCCGAGGCAACAGACTTGAGCGCGCGCAGATGATGAGCGCTCACATAACCTGCGCCGATGATGGCAACTCTTAGCTTCTGCATTTATCTCCCATTGTTTCCCTGTGCCAGCAGGGCCGGCTCTGCGGTTTCCTGCATGGGGTGCTCGCCGCAGGAGCGCTCCTCTGCGGTTCGAATGTTCTCAGCCAGGCAGCGGACAATCTGCGGCCATGAATACCTGCGTACCGCGCCCGGCTCGGGGCTCACCAGGGCTTCGCCTGCCTGCAGGCGGTTATGGCACATGTGGAGCAGGTCACGAATGGCGGTGACGTTGAACGGATCCACGCACCAGCCCGCGCGCGTCTCCCGCAGCACCTGGTCAATAGCGCCGCCCGGGGGTGAGAGCGCAATGATGGGCTTGCCGCTGGCCAGATAGTCGAACAGCTTGCCCGCGTGTGATTTCGCATTGGTTGCAATGAGCAGCAGCAGGTTAGCTTCCTTCAGCAGGTCGAGCCCGCGCTGCTTCGTCAAGAACCCGTACTCGCGAACGCCGGCGCGGCCGGAGAGCAGCGGCCTGCAATCAGGAGTCACCCTGCCGATAAAGCGCGTCTCGAACCCGCTGCGCACAGGCTCGGGAAGGGAATCCAGCGCCGCCAGGTAAGCCGCGGGCGAATACACAGGCGAGGCATTCAGCGTTCCGAAATACGTCACGATTGTGAGCCGCTTGCCGTGTACTGTTCCTGAGCCTGCGGCCGGGGTTGCGCCTGCCTGTTCCAGTTGCTCCGCCTGCGGTTCGTACCCGTTCGTAGTGCAAACGAATTTCGCGGGCGGCAAATCAGGGTAGCGCTGCCGAAGCTCCTGCACCCAGGGCGGTGTTGCAATGGAAACAATGCTGGAAAGCTCGAATGCGCTTCGCTCGATTTCTCGTGCCTTCGCCCATTCGCTTTCGCTCCAGCCCAGCGAGTAGTCGCTGGGACCGTCGGACTGTGAAACGTAGTAGCCCAGCCAGTCGTCGCGAAGATCGGTGACCAGCGTCAAATGCGGGAACTTGCGCTTCAGGGCGCTGCCGATGCGCAGCAGCGAATACGGTGGGGCAATCACGATCACGGTATCGATTGCATGCCGGCGAACAATGCGGCTTGCCTTGCGCAACGCGAATGGGTACCACAGCGACTGCACATCAGGGAACAGCCCTCTTACGGCTGCCCGCTTCAGGGCCCGTGTAAGGGCGGCGACTGCTCCTGCCGGGCTCGCTCCGGCGCCATCGCGCTTCCTTCCGGCCAGGCGGCGCCAAAGCAGGTCCTTCAGCCGGTATGGCGGCTCGGGGTTCCATGCCCGGTACACCTTGACCTCCGGCGGCACGAGTTTCTGCAGTTCCGGGTCGTGATAAGCGGTCGAAGGTTTGCGCACCGTGAGCACGAACGTGCGGCAGCCTTCCCGCGGGAAATAGCGTGAGTAGGCGATTGCTCTCGGCACACCAACGCCGCCGCTTGGCGGAAACAGGTAAGAGATGACTAGAACGTTTCGCATCGCCTCGCGCGCTACATCCGCATTTCCGAAATCGTCACGCCCTTGCGCCCGCCCTCGCGCGCCGCCTCAATTAACCGTGGAAGCGCCTGCAGCGCGGCTTCATTCGTCCCGTGATAGAGGATGATGTCACCGTTCACGATCGGCTTGGCCTCCAGCCGGCTGGTGATCTCCTCAGGAGTGGCTGCCTTGAAATCTTTGGGATCGACGCTCCACATCACGAAACGCTCCCCCTCTCGAACGCTGGCGTAAAGCGAGCGTAGCGCCAGCCTGCCGAACGGAGGGCGGAACAGAGTGCATGGCCGGCCCTGAACCTGCTCGATCAGCCGCGCTGTCATGGCCACTTCGCGCATTGCTACCCGCCACGGCATCGTGCTCAACCGCGGGTGCGAGTAGGAATGATTTCCCAGTTCGTGCCCCTCGCTGAGAATGTAACGGGTCAGTTCCGGCTCTTCCTCAATGCGATTTCCGATCAGAAAGAAAGTGGCTTTCAGCGAATGCTCTCTCAGGATTTCGAGAATTCGCGGAGTGAACACCGCGTCGGGCCCGTCATCGAAGGTCAGCGCGAATTGCGGCACATCCCGGCGGCCGTTCCACACCAGTGCCCGCCTGGGGTACACCGCTTCAAACAGCCGCTTCAGCAGACGCCGCGCCCCAGAAGCCGGGAACTCTGCGCGATAGCCGTAGCTGGCGCGCCCGGCGAACAGGCTGCCACCGTACTGGTCCTGGGCGAACTGCTGCGCCGCCGCTCCGAGTGCGCCGCGCAATTCCGCGTCATCCAGAACCGATTCCAGGGCCGCCACCAGGGCGTCCGTATCCGCCCCGGCCGCCACCAGCCCGCACCGGCCCTGCACCAGCACTTCGGCAACCAGCCCGGAATTCATCGCCACCACGGTTACGCCTGCCGCCATTGCTTCCAGCATGGCCACCGGAACGGCGGAACTGCCCGCCGCCTGCACGTATGCGTCAAAGGCCGGCAGCCATGGTGTGTAGTCGGGCTGCTCGCCGGCAAAAAACGCATCGTCGATGAACCCGGCGCGCTCGGCGAATCGTCGCGCGTCATCCACCGCCGGGCCGGCGCCGATGACCACGAGGCGAAGCCGGTTCCGCGAGCGCCATAGGCGCTGAAATGCTGTCATTACTTCCTGCAATGTTTCCGTGTTCCGGTTCGCGCAGCACCCAATGATCAGGCTGCCCGGATACAGCTTGCGAAACTCCGATCCCACGGTTGGCGTGTCATGTTGTGGGGGTGCGGAGACAGAACGCCCGTCTGTGTTTCTCGGGGAACCGCCGGAGCCGGCCGCAAGGTGATCCGGATTCTCCAGGTCAACGCCGCTGGAACTATGGTCGGTTACCGCATGCTGAGCGGTTGCGAGTTCCGCCCGGAAGGCCGCAAAAGTCCGGCGGATGCCTTCTTCCGTCGAGATCGGTTGCTGCCACCCGGCATTCTTCAGCTTTGAGTTGTCGAACCCGTTCCCGGCCCACATGCTGCGGACCTTGTAAGGAGTGAATACCGCAGGCAACTGGCCCCTGGAATAGCGGTGGTACTTCTCCATGCCGAATGCCAGGCCGAGGAAGAGAGGATATGGCACGTGCCAGGCACGCAGCGGGCGAACCTCGCGGCAATACTGACGGAAGTACTGGCGGCAGGTCGGAATATCGTCGTCCACCACGTTGAACACCTGTCCGGCGCTTTCGGGCGCGAGGCCGGCCGTCACGATGGCCTCGGCGCAATTCGGAGCGTAGCTGAGCGGCAGGCGGTTGCGCCCGCCGAGGTATACAAAACGTTCTCCCAGCGGCAGTCCTACGCGTGTTGAAAAGTGCCCGCCGCCTGGGCCGTAGATCACCCCGGGCCGGAACACCACCAGCTCGAATCCGTTTTTTTGCTGGTATTCCCAGAAGAGCTCTTCCTGCCGCAGCTTCGTATAGGCGTATGGGTCGCGCCGTACCGGCTCGGTTTCGAGCGGCGTATTCTCGTCGATCTTTGCACCGCGCCCCAGTCGGGCCACTCCGTAGACGGCAAATGAGCCGATCAGCACAACCCGCATCCGCCGTCGCCCCACCGCCTCCAGCAGGTTCCGCGAACCGACCACCGAATCCAGGAACAGGTCGGCAATCGCGCCCCGCATTCCCGAGGCCAGGTGAATCACCGCATCCGCGCCGTTTACCGCCGCGCCAATGTCGTCGGGCGACTTCAGATTCCCGGCTGTGTATTCAATGTGCGCATGGCGATATCGTGCGGCCACGGTTTCAATGCGGCCTCGCTTGTTGCGGTCGCGCAGCATGCATCGCAGGTCCGTGTGGCCGTTCGCCAGCAGGCGGTCGATCACGTACGTGCCCAGAAAGCCCCCCGCCCCGGTGACCAGAATCTTCATCGGTTGCCTCCCACCGTCAGCTTTTTCGGGTACACCTGGGCAAACACTTCGTCCATCAGCGCGGCCACGCGCAGCATTTCGGAATAAGGAATCGGCAACGGAGCCTCTTGCAGAATGCTTTGGTAAAACATGGAAAAGAGCAGGCGCATGCCCGCAAAGAACTGGAACCGCGAGCCGGCAAAATCCCTGCAATTACGCAAGCCCTCGCGGAAGTAGTCCCAGCCGTACTGCAGGGGAGGGAACAGGCGTCCCAGCGCGCTGGGAAACTTCTGGGCCCGGTCGAGCACTACGGTTCGCAGCGCATAGTCAACCCGCGCCGTAGCCTTGGTTCCATATACTCGAGCAAAATGCCCTAACGGCATGGCATTTGAGCAGAAAGTGGCATAGGCAGAGACTCCGCCGGCCTGCATCATCACCCGCAATTCGTCCAGCGGCGCCGTGGGGTGGTTGAACCGCCGGAACGCGGAGGCGTGCACCGCGGTTGGCCCTTCGGGAAGCAGGGGGACAATCTTGTTGAGCGCGTGATCAATAATGTTGTGAAAGAGCTGGCCGGGCAGCCGGTGGACCCAGTGATTGGAATCGGCCAGCAGCGCTTGTCCGAATGCGCTGCCCAGGTTGTAGCCGTAGTAGCTCTCGATGTGCACAACCTCGCCCAGCAGGCCTTCCTTTATCATCTGGCGGAAGCGCACTGCTTGCGAATCGAAGTTGGGCCAGTAATTGATCGTCATCTTGCGCCCGGCAGCCTGCACCGCCGCCACGATCTGCCGCGATTCCGCGGCATCCATGGCCAGCGGCTTTTCTACGACTACGTGCGCCCCGGCAGCGACCGCTTTTCTTGTAAGCTGCAGGTGTGATTGTGGCGGGGTCGTAATGTGCACTACATCGAGCTGCTCGGCGGCGAGCATGCGGTCAAAATCGCTGTAGGCGTTCGGAATCCCATGGCGCTCGGCAAACTGCCCCGCCATCAGCGGCTCGATATCACAGGCGGCGGCCAGCCGCGCGCCCGGAATCGTTCCGATCTCCTCCGCGTGGCCGTCGGCAATCTTGCCGCAACCTACAATGCCGGCTCGCAACGTGCGAATTGGTTCCTTACTCGACATTTATCAGAGCCCGATCGTGCCTGGCTTCCTCATTTCTCCGCATATCATGCCGGCGCGAGCTCGGGTGCGGCCTGCGCGGCAGCCACAACGGCTCGCGGATTTTGCCGCAACCGCAGCGCTTCCACCGCCAGAAACATCTGCCATGCGGTTACGAAATAAATTTCTGCATTTTGCCGGCGCGCCTCTTCGGCCACCCAATGAAAAAGATTTCTCAGCCCGCCCTGTGCCAGCAGCACTTCAGCGTTCTTCTCCTGGCAGCCGTGCGTGTGCAGCTTCAGGAACAGGTCACCGCCGATTCTGGGCCCAAGCTCGAACCATCGCCGCGCGCGATATTCCGTCGGCGGATCGGAATGCGAGAGGTCGCCGAATTCAATGCGGGGCAACAGGCGTTCGGCCCAGCGCAGGCCGAATGGTCCGGGAATCATCAAAAGGTCGCCTTCCACCCCGCCGCCCGGCGCCACATCCGGCCCTCCATCGTAGGACTTGGGGGCGTCCGGATCGTCGGTTGCCCAGTAAATGCTGTTTACTTTGCGTGCTTGTGTGGGCGCGGCGCCGGAAGGCATGGTGAAATCGGCGTAGCAACCGAGCTCGCGCAGAATCGTGATCTCGTCATTCAATCCGCAGCGCCGGCCATCCGGTCGCGAATTGTCCAGCGCCCAGTTGCCATGAATGAAGCCGAAGGCCAGGCGGCCATCACGCTTGCGCAGCATTCCATATTCCTGGTGCAGGGTGCGGCAGAATCCCGTGATCCGGTCGATGAAGTCGCGCCTGCCCTCGCCGTCATGGTGCAGGTGAATTTCCACATCCGCGATGCCTGCCCGCGCCATGCTCGCAAGTGGCTTGAGGAACTCGTGCCGGTACTCTTCCTCGGGAAAGAAAAACGTGTATTGCGGAGGCTGGCCGGCCGAATCGCGCTCGCATTCCGCGATCTGCGGCCATTCCGCCGCCCATTGCGCCACGCGCCGGTTGGCTGTCGCTGAATCCGGCTTGCGCCACAACGGCTCGAAGTGGTCAGCCACAGCCAGCCACACCCGCTTCACCGGCCCGGCCATGCAGCGCCGCATCCGGTCGGCAAAATAGCCGGGACCCCAGATCTGGGCGTAGCGGGGCAGCCTCATGCGTGCGCTCCCGCCAGCACCGGTTCCGGCGCCGCCTGCCATTTTGGCAGCGGCCGTTTCAACGCCGTTTCGCAAACCTCCAGGACTTCCCGCGCCATCGTCTCGAAGTCCCTGCGGAACTGCCGCGCCAGCAATTGTTCATCCCACCGGCGGTCGAGCGCCTGCCGCAGCGCCGCGGCCAGCGCCGCCACATCGCGCGCCGCAACCATGTAGCCGCAGCTCTCGTTCATAACCTCCGGAATGCCGCCCACGTTGGTGGCCACCACCGGCCGGCCGCAGCACAAGGCTTCGAGAATCGCGTTCGGGCAGCCTTCGTCGTAGCTCGGAAGCGAGAACACGTCGCAGGCTGCCAGCCACTGCGCAATGCTCGCCGGCTCCAGGCGGCCGATGATCTCGATTTGTTCGCCTCCCGGCTGCGCAACCATGCGGCGGAGCACTCCTTCATCGGGCCCGTTCCCCGCAAAGATCAGCTTGATGTTCCGGTCGGACTTTGCCAACTCGCGCGCTGCCTGCGCCAGCTCCCGTACGCCTTTCTTGATGTCGAAGCGGCCTACATAAAGAATCAAGTGTGCGCTGGGGTTAATCCCCAGTTCGCGGCGCGCCTCGGTACGGCTGCGCACCGTAAAAATTGCCGCGTCGCACCCGTTGTGGATGGCCCGCGTGCGCCCTGCATCTGCGCCCAGCCCAATGGCATGCTGGCGCAGCGATTCGCTCTTCGTGATTACGTAATCCGCGTTGCGCACCGTCCAGCCGCTCAAGTAGCGGCTGATTGCATCGGGAATATTGTGGAGGTCGCTGCCGATGGAGCCCACCACCGCGGGGACCCGCAGCCGGCGGGCCAGCGTGACCGCCGCGAATCCTACCGGATAAATCCAGTAGTTCAAGATGACGTCGGGCTGCAGAGCTCGTACCAGCGGCTCTGCGTAGTTCGCGCAGGTCAGGCCGTTGAATGCCCGTGTAATCACCGGGAAAGCCGGATACTCAAGGTAGTATGCCTGCACCCCTCCCGGGGAGAAGTCCGGGTCGGGAGAACGGTGCCACTTCGGCTGCATCCAGCGCGGATACCGCGAGAATGGGCAAACCACCTGCACGTCAACCATTCGGTTCAGCGCCCGCAGCATCTCGAGGTTTGATTTGCCGCGGTACGGTTGGGCGGGCGTGGGAAAGCTGTGCGTTACCACCACGATGCGGCCAACGCCCTTGATGCGGGGCATTACGGGCAAGCCGCTCGGCAAATTGTTCTTGACCCGCATCGCATTCGCCTGATGGTCGCGCGTGCAGCCCGTGGCCTGCACGAACACACTTCCGGGGAGTTCAGCGCGCCAATCTACAACCTACGCGAAAGGTTACTTTCCTGAAAGGTTACTTAGGTTTGCGGCGAAATGAGCAAAACCATTGCGAAAGTAACTTTGGTAACTGGACCACGCGCCGCGGCAGGCATCCAGCTAGTTAGCCGGCCGGCCATCGGTCTTCCTTTTTGCCGTTGTCTCGACGTAACTTTGGTTTACGCCGCTTCTTGTCGCCCCGGGGAAACCGCATCCTTTACCTGCTATTCTCGCCGCAGGATTATTTTCTCTTGAGCGCTGCAGCCACGAGTGAGAGTCCGGCCAGCCGGTCCAAAGTCGCCCAGAATTTTGCCTGGACGGCTCTGGAAATGATCCTGCTCACGCTGGGTACCCTGGCGGTCGGCATTGCCGTGGCGCGAACCATCGGGCCGCGGCGCCTTGCCTATTTCAACTATGTTTACTGGCTTACCACTGCGGGCAGCCTGCTGGGTTGCATGGGTATCCCGGGTACTACGTTCAAATATATGGGCGAGTTGTTGGGCAGCGGCGAGAACGGCGCCGCCAGGGCAGTGTACCGGCATACCTTGCGCCTGCAGGCCATGATCGCAATCGTAATCGCCTCGTGTGGCCTGGTGGCGGTGCTGCTGTGGGGCGACCCGCAGTATCGCCTCGTTTCTCTGCTCATGGTGGTCAGCGTGGTTCCGCAGATGCTGGGCTTTATCCCCTCGCAGGCCAACCGCGCCGCCGAGGATTTTCGCGCCAATACGCTTGCCTCGCTCGGCGCCGAATTCCTCAACATGGCCGGAATTGTAGCCAGCCTGCTTCTGCACTGGAACCTGGTGGGCATAGCCGCCACCATCCTGCTCTGCCGCACTGGCGAGTTCATCGGCAAAGCGGCTGCCGTGAGCCGCAGGCAAAAAGGCTTTCCCAACATTCCGTTGCCGGAGCACCTGCGGCGGCGCATGTGGAACTTTACCGGCCTGGGTACCGGCCTGCTGCTGCTGCAGGTCATCGTGTGGGACCGCTCCGACATCATCTTTCTCAAATGGCTGGCGACAGACATTCGCCAGGTGGCCTTCTTCTCAATTTCCTTCACCCTCGCGGACCGGCTGCTTCAGATTCCGCAGGCCTTCGGCAGCGCGGTGGGCGCTACTCAAATGGCCGAGTATGGCCGCGACCGCCAGAAGTTGTTTCGCATTACCGGCGTGGCCGGCATTTACGTACTTATGGCGGCTATGCCCATGCTGGTCGGGGCGGCGTGCCTGAGCGCCCCATTGGTCAGCACGATCTACGGCAGCCAGTATCTCCCCGCTATCTCGGTTTTTACGCTGGTCGCGATCCTCGCCATTCCGAAAGCGGTGCTGGCGCCCGCGCAGAGCCTTCTGTACTCCACAGAGGAACTCGGATTTCTGCTGAAGTGGGGCTGCCTGTCGGGTGTCGTCAACATCGCGCTCGATGTGCTGCTCATCCCGCACATGGGCGCTCGCGGCGCGGCGCTGGGCAATGGCCTGGCACAGGCGGTGGCGGCAGTCGGCATATGGTCGCGTGCCTTCTGGCGTCATCCCGTCAGGATTGACGTTAAGGCGGCGCTGAAAGTGCTTGCCGCCACGCTGTTGATGGTGGCGGTCGTGGTTCCCATTGCCCGCAGCGGCTGGCCCGGTCCCCTGAAGCTGGTCCTGGGAATTGCGGCAGGCGCGGTTGTCTACCTCTCCGCCATTCGCATTCAGCGCGTCTTCTCGCGCGAAGACCGCCAGCGCCTGGTTTACGTGACCATGAAAATCCCGAAGTTCGTCGGCAGGACCGCCATCCTGCTGGTCAACTTCATTGCACCCGTCCCAAGCACGGTGGAAGCGAGCTCCTGAATGGCATTCTTTCTCACTCTGCTCTACGTCGCGCTGAATTTCTTCCGCCCGGAAGAATTGCTCCCTGACGTTGTTCAGTATCACCCCATGCTGGTTCTGGGCGTTCTGTGCCTGCTGGTGAGCGTTCCCACGCTGCTGGCTTCTGACACCGCGAAGAAGTCGCCGCAAGGCATCCTGATGCTGGTGTTTCTGGCCGTGGTTGCGCTTTCCGAAATATTCAGCGGATGGTGGGGCGGCCTCAACGAGGTGTACACCCACGTTGCGCCCAGCGTGATCTGCGTGTTCCTGATTCTGGCCAATGTGGATACCTTGTTCCGCATCCGCGCCACCATGATCACTCTTCTGGTGTGCTCCGCCGTGCTGGTCGGGCAGGGAATCGCCGGCTACTACACCGGCTACGGTTGCGACAGCGTCACCCGCTGGGCTGAGGACCCTGACAACGCACATTGCAAGTACGCGATGCAGCAGTACTCCTTCACCACCGACGAGTCCGGAGAGCACCGGGGAGGGTTCATCTGGCGAATCCGAAGCGTGGGCGTGCTGGAAGATCCCAATGATTTTGCCCAGTTCATGCTCGTTCTCCTGCCTCTGGTGTGGATTGCCTACCGTAAACGTCACGCTTTCCGCAACCTGTTCGTGGTTTTCATCCCCACCGCGTACTTCCTGTACGGCATGTACCTCACGCGATCGCGCGGAGGCCTCATCGGGCTTGGCTTCCTGCTGTTGTTTGCCTTCCGCAAGCGCCTGAACACGGTGAACGCCACGCTGCTCTCTGCCTTCGCCGTCATCGGGCTCGTTGCCCTCAATTTTGCAGGTGGCCGCTCCATGTCCGCGGCTGCCGGCGCCGACCGTGTCGCCGCCTGGCGCGATGCTTTCATGACTTTCCGCAGCCATCCCATCCTGGGTGTGGGCTTCAACCGCTACAACGAGTACGCGCCGCTCACCGCGCACAACTCCTTCCTGCTGTGTGCGGCTGAACTGGGCCTGGCCGGCCTGCTGGTGTGGATTGCGTTGTGGTATGTGTCGCTGGCCGACGTGAACCGGTTCCTGAAGTGGGCGCCATCCATCGCCACCTCGGCGCGCAAAAAACTCGCCTCGCCCGCCTACGCCTCTCCGTTTCTAACGCGGCAACCGGCCATGGCCCTGGCCGGAGGCGGCATCGCTACGGATGACGAACTCGATGCCCCTGATCGCTTTCCCGGGGAGCGTATGGAACACGATGAAATTGCCGCCGCCACCGAAGATTGGAACGATGACGGCAGCGTCCACAGCCCAAACCAGGGCCAAACCGATCGCGAAGGCACTATTGACGGCAACAGCGAAGCTGCGGCCGTTTCAGAGCAGCAGTCCGGCATTATCGCCACCTGCCAGCGCTACGCCGGCGCGCTCCAGATGTCGCTGATCGCATTCCTGGTTACCGGCTGGTTCCTGTCGCGCACCTACGTCGTGCTTCTGTACATCCTGCTTGCGCTTGTTGTGGTGGTCGGCGCGCTCGCCGACCGCGAATCGGGCGGCCACTTGCCGGAACGCAAGCCGTGGGCCCGCAATGTGGTGCTGACCACGATAGCTACTCTCGTCGTTATTTGGGTCTGGCTGAAAATGTTCTGAGCCCGGGGCCTGCGGTTCTATGAAGATTGCGCACGTCATATATACGATGGAACGCGGAGGAGCCGAGCGCCTGGTCGCTCTGATGTGCCGCATGCAGCGCGAGCGGGGCGATGCCCCCGCCATTCATTGCCTGCATGCTGTGGGCGCCTTCGGCGAAGAACTGGCGGCCGAGGGTTTTCCCGTCGTTTTGCATGGGCCTGCCGGGCTGCCGCATTACTTCATCAGCCTCTACCGCGAGTTTCGCCGTTACCGGCCTGACGTGGTGCACTGCCACAATGCCACCCCGACCATTGCCGGCGCTCCGGCTGCGCGGATTGCTGGCGTGCCCTGCGTTGTGGCCACTCGCCACCAGTTGGTTGCGCCGCCCCATAACTGGCGCCGGGAGCTTAAGTTCGCCCTCGCTTCTCGCTTCTGCCATTGGAATGTGGCCGTCTGTGAAGCGACGCGCCGCAACCTGCTCAACAGCGGGCTCGCTCCCGAGCGTTCAACCGTCACGATTTACAACGGCGCAGAAGGTCCGCGCCGCCTGGAAGAACAGCGCGCGGGAAGTTATTCCGCTGCGGGCGGGTTCACCTTCGTTCATGTGGGCAGGCTCGTGCCTGAAAAAGATCAGCGAACCCTGCTGAAAGCTTTTGCCATGGCGCAGAAAATTCGCCCTGAGCTGCGGTTGCAGATTGTCGGCGGAGGTGTGCTGCAGCAGGAGCTGCTCTCATTGGCCCGCGAGTTGGGACTCAATGGCAATTTTGAGTTCTGCGGCGAGCAGCGAGATGTCGCCCCCTTTCTGCTGAATGCCGATGCCTTTGTCATGTCATCCGTATCCGAGGGCCTGCCGGTTTCCCTCATCGAGGCCATGTCGGCCGGGCTGCCTTTGATCGTGACCGATGCGGGCGGCATGGGCGAAGTAGTGAAGCTGGCGCGTGCCGGCATCATCGTCCCTCCCGGATCCCAGGAGGCTCTGGCCGCCGCCATGGTTGAAGCCGCAGCCAACCCGCGGAAAACCGAGCAACTGGCCGCTTCGTCGCGCGCTGCTTATCTCGCCTACTTCCGGCCTGAAGCCATGCTCGACGGGTACAACCGGCTTTATGCGTCTGCCTTGCGGGAGGCCCACGCTTGATTGCCGCCCCTGAGCTGCTGGAGCCTCAAGCCCAGCCGGCCGAAATTACCTGCACCATCGTTCGCGATGAAGCCGGGCTGGATACGGTCGCCGCGGAATGGGGCGATCTGCTCCGCCGTGCCGCAGCCGCCCGCCCACAGGTGTATCACACGCCCGCATTTCTGCGTTACGTGTTGCGCAACCGCCCCGAAGCCCAGCCCTACGTGGTGTTGATGTGGCACGGGGGCGAGTTGCTGGGCCTGGCGCCGTTCCTGTTCGAGGCTACGCGGTTTCGCGTGCGCTTCAGCGTGCGCACTCTGGCCCGCCCCAGCGGCCGCAGGCTCCGCATGGTGGCTGCCGGCCCCTTATTCGCGCCCGGCGCGCCCGCCGGGCAAATGGCGGCGATCCTGCTCCAACTGCTCTTCCGGCAGCAAACGGATTTCGATTTTGCCTACCTGGAATGGCTTTTCCTCGACGATCCGCTGCTGTTTGAGCTCGAGCAGAACAACCGTATCAACCTGTTCGTGCCCCCCGCTCAGCGCCAGCTCTGCCGCCAGGTTATCCTCGAGGGCGATTACGAGCAGTACACCGCCAGGTGGCCGAAGAAGATTCGCCAGAACTATCGCCGCCATCGCAAGAAGCTGGAGGAGCACTGCGAAGGCGATGTCCAGATCCGTACTTATACTTCACCTGCGGATCTGGTGGAGTTCGCGGAGCATCTCGACACCATCTTCAATCGCACATGGCAGGCCCACACCTACGGCCGGCGCAAGCGCAATACGCAGGGAGAAATCGATTCCCTCGCCGCCATCGCCGAGCAGGGCTGGCTGCGCTCTTATGTGCTCATGTGTAAAGGTGCGCCAGTAGCCTTTCAGCACGGCTTCGAGTTCATGGGAGTCTACCAGGGAGAAGAAACCGGCTACGATCGCGATTGGGCGCGCTTCGGCGCCGGCTCGGTGCTGCTCGATTCCGTCGTAAGAGATCTGTTCAGCACGGGGCGCGTTCACGTGCTCGATTGGGGATTTGGCGACAGCGAGTACAAGCGCGAGTTCGGCAATGCTGAGCGCCCCGCCTGCCAGGCTTACTTCGCCCTCAACCCCAAGTGGAAGTCCATTCTCAGAGGCCAGGCCGCCGCTGATCGGGTTTACCGGTTCGGCCACAGGATCGTTTCGAAGGCCGGCATCGCCAAGGCTATCCGCGCCCGGCTCAAGAACAAGAAAGCAGTGCCTGCAACTCAGCCCGCCGCCAACGGAGAGTAAAAGCCACAGTCAACGGGCTCGCGGGCGGTTTCCACCGGGTGAATCCCCACGCCTATGGGATACTGGCGCCGTGGGCGTCATCTTTCTCTCCGGTCCCGTGGGAGCGGGCAAGACGGCCGTAGCCCAGGCCCTGCTGCCGCTGCTTTCCGGCCCTGTTTCCTGCATCGAGGGCGATACATTCTGGACATTCATCAGGGATGGAGGAGGCCGCCGGCTGCAGGAGAACTTTCCGGTGCTGGTACGGTCGATGACTGCGGCGGCAGTCCCGTTCGCGCGCTCGGGCTTTCAAGTCATCATCGATTTTTCAGTGCCGCCCGCGTACCTTCCCACCGCCCGCAAGATCCTGAAGGAGGTGCCGCTCGATTTTGTCCTGTTGCGGCCGAGCCTTGAGGTTTGTGTGCAGCGAGCCGCTTCGCGTGCCCAGGGCGCCATCACTGATTACGCGATGTTGAAGGATTTTTACGCCCGCTTTGAAGAAGGCAGTATCCAATCGCTGTGCGATGACCACGCCGCCCCGGCCCTACTTGCCCGGCAGATTGCCGATGGCCTGGCTCAGGGGCGGTTCCGCGTTCCCTGAGCGTTGTGGCCCTTCATCGCGCTGCGCTGTTCCGCCACCGCGCCAATGCCTCGACGCGTTTGCGGATATGGCTCGCAGCCTCGCGGAAGTGCTCGAGTGATTCGCCGAACGGGTCGCGAATTTCCATCACCGGGCGCTCGCCGAACAGGCCGAGGAAGGTGGTCTTGTTCAGCGCCTCGGGGAAGTGGCTCCACAGAAAACGGTAGTTGCCGGTGTCCATCACAATGATCAGGTCATTGCGGTCTAGCATTTCCCGGGTAACGCGCTGTGACCGGTGCCGCGAAAGGTCAACCCCGCATTCCGCGGCCACGGCCAGCATCTCGGGCACACTGCCGCGGCCTTCCACCCGGTAGCCGCCGGCCGAATCCATACGGCATTCCGGCATCAGTCCGCGCGCCAGCTCCGCGGCCAGCGGGCTGCGGCAAATGTTTCCCCAACACACGAACAGCACGGTTTGCGCTTCGCGGCAGCGCGAGAGCACGCGTGGGTGGTGCACCAGGCGAACATAGGGGCCGCGCAGCGGCAGCCCCAGCCGGATCCAGGCTTTGCGCGCCATCCGGTCAATCTGGCGCAGAAATCCGGCGCCTCGCCCCAGCCACTCCGCCAGGATCCGCCACAGCACGCGGACGGTCACGCGAAGATCACGCCATGAGAAATGATCCCAGCTTTCGCGTCCCCACAAGGGACGCGCCAGTTCGGCCACCGAGCGCAGACGCGGCCGCGTGAGCAGCAGCGGATCGTCGTGGTAGGCCTTCAGGTTTGCCACCTGCCACTTGACGTCGCGCTCCAGGTTGCGGGTGAAGTGCCCGGCGCGGTATGCCGGTTGCGGAGGCAGCGGCTGCCCGGTTGCCAGCATCAGCAGCCCGGCGGGGAAATCCACTCCGGCGTCAATGGCCAGCGCCAGCGAACCCCAGAACCGCGGATTGATCTCGACCAGATACGCTGCGCCGCTCTCCGTGACCTTGAACTCCACCATCGCAACGCCGTGCCAGCGCAGGCGCCCGAGCAGCCGGCGCGACATATCGAGCAGGTCTTGCGGCAGCGGGATCGATTTTCGATAGCTGCTGCCGCCGCCGGTCAGCGGATACTCGTGCACGCGCTCATGGGCAAACGCCCAGCGCAATTGGCCGTGCTCCAGCAGGCATTCGATACCCACCCCGCGGCCGGCAACATACTCCTGCTGCTGAAAATCCAGTTCCGGCTTGGCCTCGAGCGCGGCCGCCCACTGCTCGGCGTTGCGCGCGATGACAACGCGATGCTCCAGCGTGTGCTCTCCCTGCAGCGTTTTCGAGTGCACCGGCTTCAGGACCACGGGGAACTCCGCGGGCGGGCGGGCGCCCATGCGCACCACTACGCTGGCCGGGGTGGGAATCGAAAGCTCGCGCGCCGCCTGCCAGGTCGCCTCTTTGCTCAGAGCCGTTCTCAGGCCCTCGCGGGGGGCCAGCATGGCCCGCTCGCGCAACTCGGCCGGAGCGTCCGGACCGGCAAAGCACAGCAGAGAAACTTCCGTCGCCGGTATGATCAGGTCATAATCGCGCCAGCCGATTTGATCGAGCCAGGGTAGAAGGGCCGAGCCTCCGGGCTGGATCAGCTTGCGATGCGCGTAGCGCGAGACAAATGCCAGGGAGCCGGAGTTTGCGGAAGCTGCATCGACCCGCGCCCCAAACCGGCCCAGGCTCTGTACGCACTCCACGCCGGCGGCGCAGTCCGAGTCCAGCACCAGCACTCGAGCCTGCTTTCGTGCGGATGGTTCAGACACAACCACCTCGGGCTCTGTCACGGCTGGTGACAAAAGTGCTCTCTCCCCTGCGAAAGAAAAATGTTACAGTCGATTCTAATGTCGAAGCGAGAGTTGCTGGTACGGCTTTCCGCCCTCTCCGGCGTTACTTACGTGCTGGAGAAGTTGGGCCGGCCGTCGGTTCTTGTCCTGACTCATCATCGCATCGGGGACGCATCCGGCGAGCCATTCGACCGCGCCGTTTTTTCCGCCTCCGCGGAAGAATTCGAAGCGCAGCTGAAGTATGTGAAGCGCCATTTCAAGGTACTGGCGCTGGAAGAATTGGAAGAAATTCTCGATAGCCCCGCAACCCTCCGCCATCCCGCAGCGCTGATTACCTTCGATGATGGATACATCGATAACTACACCACTGCGTTTCCCATCCTGCGTTCGCTGGGCGTTCCCGCCACATTTTTCCTAGTAACCACCTATGTCGGCAGTTCCACCGTGCCGTGGTGGGACGAAGTGGCATACAGCATCCGCCATAGCAGCAAACCAAAATTGCGGCTGCGCTATCCGGCTGAATACTCGGCCAGCCTGAACGGCAACCGCGAAGCCGTGATCCATGCCGTGCTGCGGCATTACAAATTGCCCGGCAATCAGGACCAGAACCGGTTCCTGCAGGAACTCGAAGAAGCAACCGGCGTCAACCGCCCCGCGGCCGTTCCCCAGCGCTTCCTCTCATGGGATGAGGCACGCGAGATGCGGGCTCATGGCATGAGCATCGGCTCACATACGTATACGCACCCGCTTCTGGCGCAACTCCCTGCAGAAAAACAACTCTTTGAGCTTGAGGCTTCCCGGCGTGAGACCGAAGCCAGGCTCGGCGCCGCGGTTACCGCGCTGGCATATCCCGTCGGCAAGCCCACCGCCTTTACCGCCCAGACCGAGGAATGCGCGCGCCAGGCTGGCTATCGCAGTGCCTTTGCTTTTGATGGCGGCGTCGTAAACCCCGAACGCTTCGAGCGAATGCGCCTGCCCCGCTTTGCCCCATCCGCAATTGCAGGCCAATGCCGCTTCGAATTGGCCACGGCCGCAGCCCTGCGAAAACAGTTGTTCGGATAGTAAGCCAACGAGCTTTAAGACAGTCTTCAGAAGCTAGCCAGCCAGCTAGTCAGCCTTATAGCATCAGAACTGAGCAGGCACTTAGCTTCGGGCCCTTGCCTGTACGTTATGAGCTTAGAGCTTAAGGCTGGTTTACGCCGCCAGGGCCGCCGTCATAAACTCTGCCACAAACCTCATAAGATCGCGCGCCACCGCCTCCGCGTCGTGACGGGCCACGGAGCCCGGACTCAGGTATTCGCCCTGAACAATGTGAATCCCGCCCCGGGCATGGCGCTTCATATCGTTGCTTACCGGTTCCGCTTCTTGCTGTGCATAGCGTTGCAGCAGTGCAGCCGGAAAAGGCGAGCAGTTGACCAGAGCGGCATCGAAGATCGCGCAGCCGGCGTGGTCCTCCAGCGCCTGCAGGTGATCGCTGGCCGTCATTCCCAGTGTTTCATTCGCCTGCGTCATCAGGTTGCAGATGAAGACTTTTCGAGCCGGAGAGCTGGCCAGCGCCGCGGCGATTCCCGGCACCAGCAGGTTGGGCGCGAGGCTGGTGAACAGCGACCCCGGCCCAATCGTGATCATGTCCGCTTCCGCAATGGCGGCCAGTGTTTCCGGCACCGCCGGCGTATCGCGCGGCAAAAGGAACACGCGCCGGATGCCGCCACGTCCGCGCGTAATGGCCGATTCGCCCACCACAAAAGTGCCGTCGTGCAGCTCCGCTCCAAGCTGGGCCGGCACCGCTGAAGCCGGAAGGATCCGTCCCCGGGTCCCCAGCAGTTCGGAAGAGAGCCGAACCGCCTCCACAAAATCTTCGGTCAACGCCGCCAGCACGGTGAGGAACAGGTTCCCAAAGCTGTGCCCCTCCAGCCCCGCGCCCTGCGTGAAGCGGTACTGGAACATGCGCGAGAGCAGCGCCTCATCTTCCGCCAGTGCCACCAGGCAGTTGCGAATGTCGCCGGGAGCAACTCCGTGGAAATCGCCGCGCAGCCGGCCGCTCGATCCGCCATCGTCCGTCACCGCTACCACTGCCGTGAGCTGCTCAATCTTCCCGCTCAGGTGAGCCTTCAGCCCGCGCAACAGGTTTGAAAGCCCCGTCCCCCCGCCAAAGCACACCACCCGCAGCCCGCGCCCAGTTCTTGATCCGGAACCGGCGCAACTTGCCAATTCGGTAGTCCGGCAGTTTGGCAATGTATGAGGAGGCAATGACATTGGAGCCCGGTATCTGGCCCGCTGTCCCAGCGGGCCAACACCAGGTTAGAAGCTGCAGGCCAGAGCAGCGGTTGGCCTCCTTGCAGTTTCTGGCTTCCTAAGGACACCCAGCCAGCCAGTCAGCCCAGAGAAAAAATGCCGAACCGCCGAACACCGGGGAAAGCCGGTAGTCCGACAATTCGGCAGCAGGTCAATCCTCCTACGCCGCGGGCCGCAGCACATTGCGCTCTTCGCTGGTGCGCTCGGCCATCGCGGTTCTTCCGCCGGCTCCGGCTGCTCCACCCATCATGGCAAAGATCCAGCCCAGCAGCAGCGACACAAACCCGCCCCAGCCAATATTTGCTGTATCGGTCCAGGCGCGAGCCGGATTCGCCGCCGGTGCTCCCTGGCCTCCGCTCAACACGGCTCCCGCCAGCGAAACCAGCATAATGAAGCCTGTTATTGCCACCCCAAACGTCGCCAGCCCATGAATGGCGCCGCCAGGTCGCCGGTCGCTGTTCGAGAGCCGGCCTGCAATGTGTCCGCCTGCGTAGCAGGCAACCGAAGTCAAAACCACGCTCCAGAGGCTCAGGCCCACCACATTAGTGGTCCCCGCGCTGGCAAATACCGCCAGGCCAAGCGAGCCAAATACCGCCCAGATGGCGTAGATACAGAAAACACCAGCCCAAACCGCGCTCCAGTTCATGCGTTGCGTGGAGGGCATGGCAGTGACACCAAGTCCTATCGCCATAAATTCCCCCTTTCGATAAAATTGCCTCTACTCATAACGATGTGCGGCAGCCCACGGCCGATGCCTGCACCAGAACTGGTGCAGGAAAAATTTCGTTTCGCGTTCGGCTGCAATTCGGCAATTCCGCAGTTCGGCAATTCGGCAATCCAAGCTACAATCCCACTACAGCCGCAACATTCCATCCATTCGGAGCGATTTTGCGAACCTCTCTGCTCATCCTGCTCGCCTGCACTGCCCATTCATGCGCGCAATCGCGCCAAGCATTACCCGGATCGGTGGTCCAGCCCGGCCCGCCGGGAGCGCCGAGCAAGGCACTGCCTCCCGCTACCCGCGCCAGCGAAGCGCCCGTCGACGCTGCCGATATCGAATTCATGCAAGGCATGATCATGCACCACCAGCAGGCGGTTGAAATGTCAGGCCTGATTTCAGACCGCACTCGCAACAAGGCCATGCTCGATCTCGGCCGGCGCATCAACCTTTCGCAGAGCGATGAAATCCGGTTCATGCACAACTGGCTGGCGGCTCGCGGCGAGCCTGCGGCCATGCCCAAGCCCATGCCGATGCATGCCCACGGCGAAGATGATTCCATGCCGCTCATGCCCGGCATGCTTACGCGGGCGCAGATGGATGAGCTGCGAAAGGCCGGCGGCGCCCAGTTTGACCGGCTGTTCCTCTCCGGCATGATCCAGCATCATCGCGGCGCGCTCGCCATGGTCAAACAACTGTTTGACTCCGGCGGCTCGGGCCAGGACCCGGAGCTATTCGACTTCGCCACTGATGTGGACAACACCCAGCGCGCCGAAATCAACCTGATGGAGAAAATGCTGAAGGACTACCGCTGAAGGAGAAGAATAATGATCCGCATTCCCATGTCCCGCTCACTCCCGGCCGCTGCCCTGGCATGTGCGCTTCTGAGTCTTTTTCCCAGCCGCGCCCATGCTCAATCCGGCCCCGCTCCCGCCCCTGCCGTGGAAAACGGTTCCGATGCGGCTGACCCTCGCTTTGCGCTCAAGCCCGGGTTCTGGGACGCCGGTGAAATCAGCATGGGCCTCGAGCACATCGCGTTTGTGAAGAAGCCCCCTGCGTTCCAGGCGCCGCCTCCCAAGCCCGACGCCAAACCCATGGAGCGCATCATGTCGCAGCTCGGCTATTCCAACTCCGATATGGCCTTCCAGGGCAACCATCTCTTTCAGGGCAATTTCTATGGCCTGAATTTTTATGACATTTCCGATCCGGCAAAGATTGCGCTCGTCACCTCGGTGGTATGCCCGGGCGGCCAGGGCGATGTTTCGGTTTACCGCCATCTGCTGTTCATGTCCGTCGAGATGCCCAATGGGCGGCTCGACTGCGGAACCCAGGGATTTCCGCCCGCGCCGCCGCCCGAGCCAGGCCACGAGCGCGAGCGCCGCCTCCCCGCCGCCAGCCCTGAGCGTTTCCGCGGCGTGCGTATCTTCGATATCAGCGATATTTCGAGCCCCCGCCAGGTAGCGGCGGTTCAGACCTGCCGTGGCTCCCATACCCACACCCTGGTAGTGGACCCGAAGGACCAGGACAACGTTTACATTTATGTCTCCGGCACGTCATTTGTCCGGCAGTCTGCGGAACTTGAGGGATGCTCGGGCGAAAAGCCTGATAAGGATCCCAACACGGCGCTGTTTCGTATTGATGTCATCCGGGTGCCGCTGGCGAACCCGCAAACGGCAAAAATCGTTTCCCACCCGCGCGTTTTTATGGATGCGCGCAGCGGCGTCATCAACAGCCTCAGCAACGGCGGCAGCCATGATAAGGATGAGGAGAAGCCGGCCGACAGCGACCAATGCCACGACATTACCGTGTACTCGGCTCTCGGCTTGGCGGCCGGCGCCTGCTCCGGCAACGGCCTTTTGCTCGATATCAGCGACCCCGTGAACCCCGTGCGCCTCGATGCCGTCAACGACCGTAATTACAGTTACTGGCATTCGGCTACGTTCTCCAACGACGGCGGCAAAGTCCTGTTTACCGACGAATGGGGCGGCGGCCTGCAGCCGCGCTGCCGGCCGCAGGATCCGAAGCAATGGGGTGCCGATGCCATCTTCTATATCCGCGACCGCAAGCTCCAGTTCGCTGGCTACTACAAAATGCCCGCGGCACAGGGTGACACCGAGAACTGCGTCGCCCATAACGGTTCCCTCATCCCAGTCCCCGGCCGCGATATCGAAGTGCAGGCCTGGTACCAGGGCGGCATCTCCGTGGTCGATTTTACGGACGCTGCCCACCCGCAGGAGATTGCCTACTTTGACCGCGGCCCGCTCGATGCCAAAAACCTCATCCTGGGCGGCGACTGGTCAGCCTACTGGTACAACGGCTACATCTATGGCTCCGAAATCGCGCGCGGCATTGACGTTTTCAAGCTGCTGCCCTCGCGCCTTCTCACTGCCAATGAAATTGCCGCGGCCAACCAGGTTCGGTTTAACGAGCTCAACGTGCAGAATCAGCCGCGCATCACCTGGCCCAAAAACCTGGTGGTTGCCCGCGCCTACCTCGACCAGCTTGCCCGCGGTCAATCCATCCCGCAGAAGCAGTGGCAGGACGCGCGCAAGCAGATTGATCGCACGGAGAAATCGCGAATGAACACCCGGCAACTGGCGAAGCTTCAAGCAACCGCAGCCAGCCTGGAGCGCGCCAGCCCCAAAGACCCGGGTGACGCGAGGCGCGTCGCCGCCCTGGTCGAAATCCTCAGGCACCCGGAGTCTTAGCGATTTCAGCTCCAGCCGTAGGCGCGGGGCCAAACTGGGTTTGTTGATTCCCGCCCATGCGGGAAATCTGCAGTTGTGGAGCGGGGCTACAGCGGAGCGGCGTTTCAAGCTGAAATCGGAGGACTGTTTCGTTCGAGCTCTTCCTTCAACACCAGCGCATTGTTGCGCTCGGTGTTTTTCGAAGCGAACAGCAGCGTAATGCGCCTGCGCTTGCGGAGTAGTCCGTGAGCCTGGGCGAGGCTGGATACCGCCTGCGGCGCAGCCAGCTCAGCCAGGTACTTCCGTCGAAATGCCTGCCACTCGGCGGGACGGGCATGGAACCATTTCCGCAGCTCGTTCGAGGGAGCTGCATCGCGCAACCAGAGGTCAATTTTGGCTGCCTCTTTGGTCAGCCCGCGAGGCCACAAACGGTCAACCAGAATGCGAATGCCGTCGCGTGGCGATGGTTCGTCGTAAGCGCGCTTCAATGAGATGGACATGAAGTGTTATTCCGCCATTCAGCCTTGTACGGCCGCAACAATGGCGGCGGCGAGTTGTTCATCCTGTTCCGAAAAGACAGTGCGCAGGTCGAGAATGACCCTGCCGTCTTCGACGCGGGCGATTACGCGAAACTCGGAGCGGCGCAGGCGCGAGGCCAGTTCGTCTGCGCTCAAGCCGGCCGCGGAACAGGCGAGCGCAAAACTCGGCACGGTGGCCTGCGGCGCGGCCCCGCCGCCGATGATCGCCTCCACAGCGATCACTTCGATTTGCGCGCGCGAACCTTTTCCGCCCTGCACGCTCCGTGCAATGGCCAGCGCGCGCTCGCGAAGTTCGGCCGCCGGCGCCAGCATCATTCGCAACGCGGGTATGGCGGCATAGTCTTTGCGAACATACGCCATCAAGGTGGCTTCCAGAGCGGCGCAGGTGAGCTTGTCCACGCGCAGGGCGCGGAACAGCGGGTTCCGGCGTATCGCAGCCACCAGCTCCGGCCGCCCGGTGATGAGCCCCGCCTGTGGGCCGCCCAGCAGCTTGTCGCCGCTATACGTCACAATGTCGGCGCCGGCCCCGAGTGAATCCGCCACCCCAGGTTCGCCCTGAAGCTTCAACTGCCGCAGATCGAACAGCGCGCCGCTGCCCAGATCCTCCATAACCGGCAGGCTGAGTCTGTGCCCCAGTTCAACCAGCTCGCGCAGCGAAGGCTGCGACGTGAACCCGACCATCTGGAAGTTCGACCGGTGCACCCGCAGCAGCAGGCGCGTGCGCTGGTTCACCGCGCGCTCATAGTCCTCAATGCGTGTGCGGTTCGTCGCTCCTACCTCGCGCAGCGCCGCCCCCGACTTGGCCATCACTTCCGGGATCCGGAACGACTCGCCGATCTCGACCAGCTCGCCGCGCGATACGATGACCTCGCCTCCTTCGGCGAGCGAGTTCAGCGCGAGCAGTACCGCGGCAGCGTTGTTGTTCACCACGATGGTGGACGAATCGCGGTCGCTGAAGATCCTGTGAAAGAGCTTCTGCAGGTGCGAATCCCGGCGGCCGCGCTCGCCCGCCGAAATTTCAAATTCCAGGTTGGAATACCGGGTTGCCGTTCCGGCGATATGCTCGACCGCCGCCGGTGTCAAAGGCGCGCGCCCCAGGTTGGTATGCAGAATGACCCCCGTGGCATTGATCACAGAACAAAGCGAATACTGCAGGCTCCGGTCCACCTCGGCTGCAATCGCGCCGCCGGCCGAGGCGAGAACAACTTCGAGTCCCCGGGCATCCAGCCGGCCTTCCTGCACATCTTTTCGCAGCCTGGCCAGTACCACTCGCGCAGCGACCGTCACCGCCTCGTGCCCCTCTCGCCTGGTGAGCTCAAGCGCCTCCGGCGAGCGCAAAAGCTCGTCCACCGAGGGTAGATTGCGAAGCAGGGCGGGACTTGTGGAGTTCATGAATGAGTCATTGTAGAACCAGGGGAATTTGCGAAACTGCGAAACTGCGGAAGCGGGGAATTTGTTCGAAATAGCCTCCGGCCGCCTGTCCGGCCGGCGGCGGTCCTTCGACCTCGCTCAGGGCAGGCCGGCCCACTTCGTTTTTGATAATCCCCCCATTCGCTATAGAATCTCGGCCGCATGCACAAAGCACTGGTGGCTGTTTTGACCACGTATGCCCTCTTCGCATCGGCGCAACTGAGAAAGCAGGCCGAAGCCGCTCATCCACAAACCGGCGGCACCGTCACCGTCTCCGGGCTTCGCCGGCCCGTTACAGTCATTCGCGATCATTGGGGCGTGGCGCATATATACGCCGAAAACCAGCATGACCTGTTCTTTGCGCAGGGTTACGTCGCCGCTCAGGATCGGCTGTTTCAAATGGAGTTGTGGAAGCGTGTGGGCCAGGGCCGGCTGGCGGAGATACTTGGGTCCTCGTTTCTCGAGCGCGATGTTGCCGCAAGGTTGTTGCGTTACCGCGGCGATCTCCAGGGCGAATATCTGGCCTATGGAGCGGACACACGCGACATCCTGGCTGCATTCACCTCCGGCATCAACGCCTACATTCAGGAACGCCGGAATTCTTCCGAGGGCCTCCCGCTCGAATTCCAGCTCGCCGGCTTCGATCCCGAACTCTGGAATCCGGAAGATTGTCTGATGCGCATGGCCGGATATCCCATGACAGGCAATGCCTTGTCCGAGCTTTATCACGCCCAGTTGGTATCGTCGCTGGGGGTGGAACGCGCCGGCAGGCTGCTTGACCTCCCGCCCGGCGTCAAGCTCGATCCCGTGTCAGGAGCCGACTACAGTGACATCGGCCGTGACGTCCTGAGGAATTTTGTGGGCAGCGATACGCGAATCGAATTCCCCGGGCAAACGCCGGCAGTTTCAACTTCCACGCCCGCTTCCCCTGGCCTGCAGGATGCCGGGGACGACTGGCTCTCCGCTTCCAATAACTGGACCGTTTCGGGCCGGCTCACCGCATCCGGAAAGCCCATCCTGGCGAACGATCCCCATCGCACAATTGCCGTGCCTTCGCTACGCTACATGATTCATCTGGTTGCGCCGCCGGAAAACGGAAGCCGCGGCTGGGACGTAATCGGCGCCGGTGAACCGGGGCTGCCCGGCGTTGCCGTCGGCCATAACCAGGACATCGCCTGGGGCTTTACCATCTTCCCGGAAGATCAGCAGGACCTCTACCTCGAGCAGATGAACCCCGAGCATCCGGATGAATACCAAACCGAATCGGGCTGGAAACGGGTTCAGGCCGTGGCCGAAACTTTTCAGGTAAAAAATCAGCCGCCAGTACAGCGGGAGCTGAAATTCACGCGCCATGGCCCTATCGTGTGGGCCGATGGTCATCGTGCCCTGGCCCTCCGCTGGACGGGAGCGGAGCCGGGCACGGCAGGCTATCTGGGATCGCTCGCCGTGGATCGCGCGCACAACTGGCAGGAATTTGAAGCCGCAATGGAAAAATGGAGGCTCCCGGCCGAGAACATCGTTTACGCCGATCGCGCCGGCAATATCGGCGAGCACTCGGCGGGCCTGGCCCCGATTCGTAAGAACTGGACCGGCCTCCTGCCGGTGGATGGCGCGAGCGGGAAATACGAATGGGCAGGGTTCGTTCCACTCGGCGAGTTGCCGCACTGGCACAACCCCGCCCAGGGATTCGTGGCAACAGCCAACAACAATGTGACCCCGCCCGGCTATCCCTACAAAATCGGCTTTGAATGGGGTGCTCCCTACCGTGTGGATCGCATCCGCCAGTTACTCAGCCCGAACTCTGCCGGAGGGGCAAAGCCGGAAAAGCTTACCGTTAAGGATATGGAGCGCATCCAGACCGACACAACCTCGCTTGCGGCGAAACAACTGATCGAGATTCTGCGCAATGTTTCGGCACACGAGCCATCGCAAACGCCGCTGGCGGCCGTGCTGCTGAATTGGGATGGCAATCTCACGCGCGGTTCCGCTGCCGCGGTTCTTTACGAATACTGGGTGAATAGCATGCGTCGCGCTCTGGCGCCGCTGCTCTTAGGCGGGGCCAGCCCGCAGCAATCGAGTGAGAACGCTCGCCTGATCTCGCTGGTTGAGCCGCGCCTCCCGCTTCCCGTTCTGATTGCGAATCTCCGCGAGCCGCAGTCTGATGTTTTTGGCAAGGATGCCGTGGCGAAGCGCAACGAGTTGGTGCTGGCTGCGCTTGCCTCTGCGGAAATCAGCCTGAAGCAGCGCCAGGGAGACGATCCTCAGGGTTGGGCCTGGGGGAAGCTGCATACCATCCACTTCCGCCATTCCCTGGATTCCGTGACTGCTGACGCTGCTCAACGGTTCGATATCGGGCCTTTTCCCCGTCCCGGAGACGGCACAACCGTAAACGCTACGGGAGGATTTCCCGGCCAGACCGCGGGAGCCAGCTATCGCGAGATCTTCGATCTTGCCGATTGGGACAAGGCTGTGGCGGTCAACACTCCGGGCCAAAGCGGTGATCCGGCCAGCCCGCATTACCGCGATCTGGAGCCCTTGTGGGATCAGGGGCAGTATTTCCCGCTCAGCTACTCGCGCCAGGCTGTGGAGAGGAACGCCGGCGAGAAGCTGGTTCTGAAGCCTCGTTGAGTAGGTCTGGCCAATGACGCCTGGCACCCGGCGCCCGCCCTCATTGGCCGGTTTTCGCTCTTCTACCGCCGACAACGCTTTTCAACTTCTCCACGTTGCGCGCGTCGTCACCCGGTTCATCGATGGGGGTTTCGGCAATGAAGGCAGCAGATGCGGTGTGGCGGTCATTGAGCAGGCGGCGGAAAGGCTTCAGGCCAATCGTTCCACGCCCGATGTGCTGGTGGCGATCAAGCCGGGAACCGCGGCCGGCCTTGGCATCATTGCAGTGCCATACCCGCACTGTGGTGAATCCTATGCTCGCTTGAATCTGCTTCATCGTCTCTTCGTAACCCGAGGCCGAAACGATGTCATACCCTGCAACGTGGACGTGGCAGGTATCGAGGCAGGCGGCTACCGGCAATATCGGTTTCAGCAGGGCAATCAGCTCTGCCACCTGCTCGAAGGAACCGCCAAGGGAAAATTCGTGCCCGGCCGTGTTCTCGATCAGCAGCGTCAGGCCGCCGCTCGCCAAATCGAGGCCTTCGACGGCGCGGGCTATCCCGATGCCGGCCCGCTTAAGGCCTTGCGTTCGCGTCATTCCGCGAAACGACCCGGGATGCAGCACCAGATAATCGGCGCAGAGCCGCAGCCCGCGCTCCATTTCTCCTCGCAGAGCCCGAATTGCCATGCTGTAGAAGCCCTCATTCACCGCGGCGATGTTGATGAGGTAGTTGGCATGTATCACAAGCGGCCGCAGATCATATTTCTCCCGCAGCCGGCTCATGGTTTCGCACTGGCGGGGCGCGAGCTCGTAAGCTTTCCACTGTCGGGGGCTCGAAGAGAACACCTGAAACGTGTTGCAGCCCAGGCGATATGCGCGCTCGGCCGCAAGTTCAACGCCGCCCGCCGTGGAGGTGTGGATGCCGATTCGCCGCCGCGTGCGCCACGGCGGTTCTTTGGGGGCGGGCTGCAGCAGGATGTCGCGGAGCATGTGAAATCCGGAGATATGAAATGTGGAAAGACGGCAGGGCAGATCGGAAGTTTGCAGATTTTACATTTCCAGATTCAATATCTCCGGGTTCACAGTTTCTTAACTCGCTGGACGTCCCTGACCCCGCGGATGCGGCGCAGCCCGGAAATCACGCGCTCCATGTGCTTCAGATCTTCAATGTCCAGCACCACGTCAATCGTCGCCTGGCTGTTGGCGGTCCGGGCTTCAATGTTGCGAATGTTGGTATTGTCGTCGCTGATGATGGCCGTAATCTGCTTCAGCATTCCCCGCCGGTCATCGCAGAACACCGTCAGCTTCACGGGATAACCGCGGGCCGCATCCCGCCCCCACTCGACCGCGATTTTCCGTTCGGCCTCGTACATGAGGTTGACTACGTTCGGGCAGGATCGGGAATGGACGGCCACGCCTTTGCCGCGCGTAACGTAGCCCACAATCTCTTCCCCGCGAATTGGATTGCAGCAACGGGCGCGATACACCATGAGGTCCCCGTATCCCTTGACCTTGATGGCGCCGTCGCCTCCCGACCCAAAAACCCGGCGCATGACGCTGGAAATTGCGCCTTCGTCCCCTGCTTCCGTCGCGGGCTGGGTCTGTTCGGTGGTCTCGGGGGCGAGCTTGCCCAGCACCTGGCGCGCCGAATACTTGCCGTATCCCAGGCCCGCGAACAGGTCATCCATGCGGCCAAACCCGTAATCCGAGGCCACGCGCTGGAATGCGGAGTCATCGATGTTTTTCAGGGAAACGCGGTAGCGCCGCGCTTCCTTTTCAATCAGCTTGCGCCCAATCTCGATGGCGCGCTCGCGCTCATGCACGTTCAGCCAGTGCTTGATCTTCTGCCGGGCGCGGGAGGAGCGTACAAATCCAA
>JAFAIN010000161.1 GCA_019236695.1 Acidobacteriota bacterium
AAGCAGGTGCAGGTTAAGAATATTGACGTGGCTGCGGATTACGCCGCCGAGCGCGTTGGCAATGTGGATTTCGTAATGCCCGCAAACGCGGAAATCAAGCTTTGCCGCAAGGACGCGGCGATTTGCCTGAACAACTCGATTTCGTTCAAGAATTACAAGGCCGCAGGCGCGGAGAGGAAATGAGCGGCTGACGACACACGGGCTTGACAGCGGAGAGGCGGGGGAATTCAACACGGCGTGCCTTTCAGGCGTGCTTTTCGCCGGTTACCATGAGCACCACGCCGGGGAGCGGCCGGAGTTATAGGGGCGAGCGCACGTACGACTTCGGGTTCGATTTCGGCGAGTTGCGGAGGCACCCACCCTTTTGAAAGACGCGAAAGGCGGGGCACGCACCCACAGCGGGGACGCACCGCCAATCAATGCAGGCCCGAAATAGTGGTGAGATCGTCGAAGGTGAGCGAATAGCGATAAAGGTAAGCGCGGGCGTCAGGAGTCAGCGCGGCTCCGCCAAAGCGAAATCCGCTGATTGCAGGGAAGGAAATGTCGCGCAGCTTCCTGCGGGCGCCGGTGAATGGGTCCACCTCGGTCACTTCGAGCCGGGCGGGGCTCAGGTTGCCGAGCATCACATGATCACCATTGGTGAACCGGATGAACCTTTCATTCCGGGCGATTCCTGTGATTGGTACCCAGGCATGGTTCTGCAAATCCCATAGTTGACGGCCAACTGCCAGGTAGCGGCTGTCCGGAGAAACCGCAGCACCGGGAACGCCTTCCGGCGTGGCCGGCGTTGCGTTGCCATTGGAAGCGTCAACTGTGTAAGTACGAATGCCATGTCCCGGTTCTGCCGCGACGCAAGCCAGGCGCTTGCTATCGGCAAACCAGCCGCAGAATTGGTAATTGAGCTTATCGTGCGTCAACTGGCGCGGCTCGCCGGCGCCGGTAGGCAATAGCAACACCTGGGGAACGGCAGAAAGGCTGAGAGCAGCGGCCCACTGGCCATCAGGCGAGAGCGTGTTGGCGTCGCCGCTGCCCAGGCGCACCGCAGGCGAGCCATCGGTAAAGCCCAAATACGCAGAATAGCTCCCGGCCCCCTGCTCGCTGAACAGGACGCGCCTGCCGTCATTGGAAATATCGCGCGGCACAGGGTAATCAAGCCACGATATGTCGCGTTCCTCGGTCGCCCCGGGCGGCAGCGCCGCCAGCCCCTGGGTTTCCGATTGTGCCACCACAAGAGCGCGACCATCGCCGCTCACGTCGAACAAATGGAGCGCCACAGGCGAGCGATAGAGCGAGCTCACCTGGCCGCCCCTGCCCGGCACCCGCAGCAACGCCTTTCTGACGCAGAACCACAAATCGCCGTCCGGCGCCCAGGCCAAGCCTTTCAGCGTGGCAAAATCGCCCGTTAGCCGCGTGTACTTTCCGTGCAGGTCGACGGTCGAGACCACGCCACGGTCATCGCCATCCACCGGATGATCGAGAAATGCAATCAGCTCTCCGTCGCGCGAGAAGCGAACACTATCAAGGTAGCCGCTGGTGCGATGCAGCACATTCCCCGCCGGGTACTCCAATTGGAACAGACCCTGATCGGGCAGGAATCGGACAATCGCCAGCGATTTGCCGTCGGGCGCGTAGTCGGCGGCGGCAACGTTATCCATCAGCGCCTTGGGCGCTCCGCCCGACGGCTGCACTTCAGCCAGGGTGCCGGCAAAGGTCAGGCCGCCCACGATGTACTTCACGTCGGTGAGAACCAGCATGTCGCCGGAAGGGGAGACAGAAAGAACGCGGGCATCGCGAAGCCCCATGCTCTGCATGGCGACAACCTTGGGAAAGGGTTCCAACGCAGAGGCGGAAGAGGGAGGCGGCGGCGCCAGCGAAAATAGTTCTTGCGGATTCGAGGCCCAGGCCGCAGTGAAGAACGCATTCCTGCCATCGGCGCTGAAGCGCCCACTGGAGATTCTGCCATTCCGAAACGTCAGACGCTCGAAGACCGGCGCCGCCGGCACACGCAGCGCGCCCCCAGCCCAGAACGCCGCAATGGCAACGACGATGAGCGCAACCGACCCGGCGATGGCAAACCCGAGCTTGCGATGGGCGGCTTCCGCAGGCACCGCAACCGCGGCGGTGGCCCCCGACGATGCCCCCGAGATGGCATCGAGATTGAAGGCAATGTCGCGCGCCGATTGAAAACGCTGCTCCGGATCCTTTTCCAGGCAGTGGCGCACAATCTGCTCCACCACGGGTGAAACCGCGCCATTGGTTTCGACCAGGTCCGGGGGATCGTCCTTCAGGATCGCGCTCATGATATCGGCGCTGGTGGCGCCGTGGAAGGCGCGCCTGCCGGAGAGCATCTCGTACAAAATGGCGCCGAAGCTGAAGATGTCGGAGCGTGCATCCGCCTCATGCCCGCGCACCTGTTCCGGCGACATGTAGCCCACGGTGCCCAACACCACGCCAGGCGTGGTCGCCTGGGTGGGAGCGAAGGTCTGCTCGCCGCCTGCAGGTTCCGTGAGCTTTGCCAGGCCGAAATCGAGGATCTTGGCGCGGCCGTCCTTTGTAATAAAGATGTTTTCCGGCTTGAGATCGCGATGGACGATGTGCTTGTCGTGAGCGGCGGCCAACCCGCGGGCGATTTGCACGCCAATTTCGATGGCTTTGCGGAACGGGAGGCGCCCGGCACTTACCCGCGCGCGCAGGGTTGCACCTTCCAGCAACTCGCTGACGATATAAGGCGAGCCGTTCGACTCCGCGCCAATGTCGTAGATGGCAAGCAGATTGGGGTCGTTCAGCGCGGCGGCAGCGCGCGCCTCCTGCTCAAAGCGGCGCAGGCGGTCAGGATCGGAAGCGAACTGGGCCGGCAGGACCTTGACGGCAACGTCGCGACCCAGTCGATTGTCGCGCGCGCGGAACACCTCACCCATTCCGCCGGAGCCGATGGAATTGAGGAGGGTATAAGGGCCAAGCGAACTGCCGGGTGCGGCCATTGGAAGCCCATCCATAGTACTCGAAAGCGGTTACACGCGACGTTCGGCCGGTTGAGCCTGTTAAAGCGAGCTCGCGAACTTGTTCCACCGCTCGCAGATCTGCCGCCTCAACGCGGCGAGTATCAGTGGGCTTCCCAAATCGAAAGCATTACGGGGCGCTAAAGGGGAAGTAAGGTTGCTATATCTCTCTGTCCTGCATACGACCTGGCTCAGCAGAAAAGCCTAGGGGGAGGATCTCCGAGCCGCGCTACCGGTGCAAGGAGTTGCGTGCAGCATTCCATCCAGGTTTCCGGCACAGCGGGGTTCACACGAAGTT
Source organism: Acidobacteriota bacterium (assembly GCA_019236695.1). GTDB lineage: Bacteria > Acidobacteriota > Terriglobia > Terriglobales > Acidobacteriaceae > JAFAIN01. Next base: position 3,298 of record JAFAIN010000161.1, read on the forward strand.
CACGAAGGACGCACGAAGGGCACGAAAACCTTGCGGGGGTCCTTCGTCCGCCGCGGCGGACTCAGGATGACAGAGCGGGTTATGGATACAGCAGCTGGTATTGCCCTAGAGGGCAGACCGATCGTCGGCTCCATTCTGTTATTTCCGGCAGCCGCCAGCCTGAGCCGCAAGCCCTCGAAGAAGGCGAAAGGACCGCACTCGCTATGCCGCCTCCCGCTTGGGCCCCAAAGGTTGACGTTTTGGCGAAGCCCGCGAATGCGGGCGGCAGATCATAGCCCGGGGGCGCAAGCCCCGGGATAACGCGCCCGCACCCCATCCGAGCCCGCGAAGCGGGCGGCAGAAACATCACCAGTGCGGTTGCCTTCGTGCTTCGCGGGGGCCAGCTTAGCGGCCAAAAATCCCAATCAGCCCGATGAGGATCAGGTAAATCGCCACCACGTAATTCAGGACGCGCGGCACAATCAGAATCAGGATTCCGGCGATCAAGGCAAGAAACGGTCCGGCCAGGGCATAACGAATCGTGACTCCGCCATCACGGGGCTGCGCCAGGAGGGGCAGCGCGATGAGCAGGATTGAAGGCCAAAGCAGTCGCAGCCGTGGGTTGAACATTCAGCACACCTCGCCTAAAGAAAGAGCACTCATTGGCGGCTGTGGATGCCTGCCCCTGAGAAGCATCCCTGCTCTCGGCCGGACCCGAGGCATTCGCCGGGTAACAACTCCTCCCCCGGCACGTCTAAAACCTCTGACGCGGTACGCCCGCATGGAGCTGAGCATGAGCACTTTCCTGCAGGACCTTCGCTATGGATTTCGGACGCTGCTGAAGTCGCCGGGATTCACTGTGCTGGCAGTGGCGACTCTTACGCTGGGCATGGGGATGGCGGCAGCGATTTTCAGCGTAGTGTATGGCGTGCTCCTGCGGCCGCTGCACTATGAGCAGCCTGACCGCATTGTCGATCTGCATGAGGTGAACGAACGCGGGCACGAAATGCACTTCGCGGACCCCAATTTTGCCGACGTCCGCTCCCAGGCGCAAACGCTGCAAAGCGCTGCCGAGTACGCCGGCTCGCTGGAATCGGTTTCCGGGGGCGGTGAGCCGGTTCGAACCACGGTGGCAGCCGTTTCCGCGGATTTCTTTCCGGTACTGAGGGTCTCGCCACTGTGGGGGCGAGGCTTTCGTCCGGAGGATCACCGTTTTGGCGCGGACCCTGTTGCCCTGGTGGGCTATGGATACTGGAAGCAATTCCTGGGCGGGGCGACGGATGTTTCGTCGATCAAGCTGAAGATTGATGACCGCATTTTCTCGGTGGCCGGCGTGCTGCCGGCGCAGTTCAGCTTTCCTGCCGGCGCAGAGATCTGGGTGCCGCGGGAACTGTACGAATGGCTGCCGTCGCGGACGGCGCATAACTGGAACGTGGTGGCGCGGCTGCGCGATGGAGCATCGCTGGAGCAATCGCGAGCCGAGTTGCAGGCCATTGCCACACGGCTGAAGCAGCAGTATGGCGCCGACACCAAGATGGCGGGGGTTTCGATCACGCCGCTGCGCGATTCCATGACGGGCAACGTGCGCCCGGCGCTATGGGTGCTGCTGGGGGCAGTGGGGCTCCTGCTCCTGATTGCGTGCGCCAACGTGGCCAACCTGCTGCTGGTGCAATCGGCGGCGCGCCAGCATGAGATTTCCGTCCGCTTCGCGCTGGGCGCGACGCGCGTGCGCGTGGTGCGCCAACTGGTTGCGGAGGCGCTGCTGCTGGTGCTCGGGGGTGGGTGCCTGGGACTGGTGGCAGCCTTCTGGGCTCTGCGCGTGCTGCTGGCGCTTTCGCCCGAAACGTTGCCGCGGGCCGGCGAGATCACGATCAGCGCTCCGGTGTTCGTGTTCGCTGCCGGGCTATGCGCCGTGATGGCAGTGAGCCTGGGCATGTTCAGCGGCCTGCGCTCGAGTTCCGGCCTGCAGCATGCGCTGGCCGCGGGCGGACGATCGCAGTCAGGCGCCTTCGTTTCCCAGCGCATCAGCCGCGCGATTGTCGCCGGTCAACTGGCAATCACGCTCACGCTGCTGGCAGGGGCCACGCTGCTCGGCCGCAGCCTTCTCCACGTGCTCTCAGTTAGCCCCGGCTTCCGCACTGACCACGTGGTCATGATGAACCTGACTCTGCCGGAGGCCGGCAACGAGAGCTCGCGAGTGAGCCGCGTGCAATTTCTAGACAATCTCCTTGAGCGGTTGCGCGGCGTTCCGGGCGTGCAGCAGGTGGGCGGCACCGGCAACCTGCCGCTCATCGGCTTTCATCCCGATGGCCTGTACGTCACGCTGAACGCGGGCGAGTCGCTGCCGGCTGACATGCATGTGCTGGAACAGATGTGGCACGACAAGTCGCGCGTGGGATCGGCCGATTACGCTTCGGTGAGCGCCGGATACTTCCAGGTGCTGGGAATCCCGCTGCTGCGCGGCCGCCTGTTCAATGATGGCGATAGCATCCAGTCGCTCCCGGTAGCGATCATCAGCGAGTCCATGGCCAGGGACAGGTGGCCGGGGCAGGATCCGCTGGGGCAGCGCATCGAGTTCGGCAACATGGATGGCGACCTGCGCCCGCTCACCGTAGTCGGCGTGGCCGGCGATGTTCGCGAGGAAACGCTGGAGCGGCCGCCTTACCCGGTGATTTACGTGGATTGCCGGCAGCGGCCGCAGAGGGCCTCGGACCTCAAAGTCGTAATGCGCGCGAGCACGGATGCGGCGACGGTGATTTCATCAGCCCGGCAGATTGCCCGCGAACTCGCTCCGGAGACGCCACCCAAATTCGCAACCCTGGAGCAGGTGGTTTCGGGGTCGCTGCAGGGGCGGCGCTTCAACGCGATTCTGGTTGATGTGTTTGCCGGAACGGCGCTGCTGCTGGCCATCGCCGGAATGTATGGCGTGATGGCCTATTCGGTGACGCGCCGCACCAATGAGTTCGGCGTGAGAATGGCGCTGGGCGCGAATCGCGCAACCATCCTGCGCCTGGTGCTGGGCCAGGGCCTGGTTACGGCCGCGATTGGCGTGGCGGTTGGAGTTGCGGCATCACTGGCGGCCACCCGCACGCTCAGCTCCATGATGTTCGGTTTGAGCGCAAGCGATCCGCTGAGCTTCGCGGCGGCGGCGCTGTTGCTGATCGGCGTCGCGCTGCTGGCCAGTTGCGTTCCGGCGCAGCGGGCCACCAGAGTTGACCCGCTGGTGGCGCTGCGGTATGAGTAACTTTGGGTCGCGCCTACGGCGCTCGGGTGGGTGGAAGCCGTCCCCGCCTTACGGCGCTGGTGGCGCAGCCGTGCGGCGGTGCGCAACCGGGGTGTTGCTTTTCTGGCTTCTTATCCACAGAAACTCAACAGTAAGTTCTTAAAGATCACGGTTTCGCACTTGCGCGCCTGGGGCGCGCGTTTCCATAATGGCCGCAGGCATGGATTCTTTGCTTGCGACCGGAAATGCCGTGCACCGATACTGCCGGGCCGACGTTCTCAGGATCCTGAAGATCACGGCGCAGCAGTTGGCGGGGTGGCAAAAAGCCGGCCTCGTTGCGGCTGCGGAAACCTACTCCTTCTTCGAACTGCTGCAACTCAAGAAAATTCGCGACCTTCGCGGCAGACACGTTCGCCCGGCAATCATTCGCGCATCGCTCGAGGCCATGCGGAGGCAGGTAGCAGGCATGGCCAACCCGCTGGTGGAGGCAGGCACATTCTCGGCCGGCTCGCGGGTGGTGTTTCGCCATCGCGGGGCGGCGCTGGAACCGCTGGCCGGCCAGTTCGTGATGGACTTCAGCCCGGAGCAGCGCGTGGTATCGGCCAAGGTGAGGGCCATGCCGGCCATTGAGAATGTGGGCGACATGTTTGTCCAGGCCATCGGGCTGGAAGATGATTCCACCACCCAGGCGGACGCCATCCACTGTTACGAGCGCATTCTCCAGCTCGATCCGCGGCACGCGGCGGCGCACATCAACCTGGGGACGCTTTACTACAACCGCCAGGAGTTCGCCGCTGCCGAGCTCCACTACCGGCAGGCAATTGAGGCCGACAGCCATTATGCCCTCGGCTATTTCGATCTTGGCAATGTGCTCGATGAAACCGGGCGAGTGCAGGAGGCGACCCAGGCCTACCAGACGGCAATTTCCCTGGCGCCGACCTATGCCGACGCTCATTACAACCTTGCGCTGGCATTCGAAAAGCTGCGGCAGCCGCGCAAGGCGCTCCGCCACTGGCGCGCCTACATCAAGCTGGACCGCTCAAGCCCGTGGAGCACGCATGCCGCCAACCAGATTCAACGCATTCTGGCCACCGAGCCGCTAAAGGTAGTGTTCCGCAGAATGGCTCGATAGCTGAATGGCTGCATAGCCACCTACCAGGTGCGGAACTGCACCAGCGAGCAGCGAACGATCAGCGGCAGCCCCAATGTGAGCGAGTCCATCAGCGATCTCTACGACCTCGATCATTCGCCGGCTTCGATCACGTATCCCACGGTCCGCGTGGTCGCCTATACGCCGCAGGTTTCGCGCGGCAGGAGGGTGCGCGGACGCGGGCGAAGTGCCGGCTTGGTCCACAGATCCCTCGCGTTGCTCGGGATGACATCCTGGGGGTGCGCGCAAGCGGCGGGGCGGGCGTGCGAACCTGTTCAACGACGATGATGATCACTGACGTTGCCCGCATGCTGCAGAGAGATTTCCGCGGGCAGATGCTGTTTCGCGATTCACCCGGATTCGCGGAGGCCTCGGCCATATGGAATGCGATGGCACAACGCACTCCGGGGCTGATCCTGAAATGCGCAGGAACGGATGACGTTCAGCGGGCGGTGCGCGCCGCCGCCGCAGCGGGTTTACCGGTTGCGATCCGATGCGGCGGGCACAGCCTTGCCGGGTTCAGCACCTGCGAGGGCGGCGTGGTGATTGATCTTGCGATGATACGCTCGACCCAGGTTGACCCCTCGAGACGAACCGCGCGTGTGCAGGGCGGATGCCTGCTCGGCGACATTGATTCGGCCGGGCAGCGCGCCGGGCTGGCATTTCCGGCGGGTGTGGTCTCGCACACCGGGGCGGCAGGATTGATTCTGGGCGGCGGAACCGGCTGGCTTACCCGCCGGTACGGCCTTTCGTGCGACAACGTTCTGGAATTTGAGGTGATCACCGCCGAGGGCGCCATGGTGCGCGCCAGCGCCGCCGAGAATGGGGACCTGTTCTGGGCGTTGCGCGGCGGCGGCGGGAACTTCGGCGTGGTGACCGCATTCCAACTGCAAATGCATCCTTTGCGATCGGTTGTGCTGGCAACCGCGACGTGCGAAGAGCGGCAGATGGCCGGCGTATTGCGTTCGTGGGGCGACTTCATGGCCGGCGCACCCGATGAGCTGAAATGGAATATTTCGCTGGCAAAGGCCGCCAACGGCCGCCCGGCTCTGAACCAGACAATCATTTGGGCGGGCGACGGAGCACAAGGAGAAAAGTTCCTGAGAGCGGCTCTCGCCGCGGGTTCGCCTGCGAACGTGAACATTCGCGAAATGCCCTACCTGGCACTGCAAACCATGGCCGACGCCGATTTCCCTCACGGACAGCGCTACTACACAAAATCGGGCTACTTTCATTCGCTAAGCGGTAAGAGCGTGGAAACCATGCTGCAGAAAACGGAATCGATGCCTTCGCGCAAAAGCCAGATCGAACTGGCGTTTCTGGGAGGCGCGAGCAGCCGGGTAGGGCCGGGAGAGACGGCATTTGGCGACCGCAGCGCGCCCATTCTGCTCAACATCCTGGGGCAGTGGTGCGAGCCGGCGAATGACGCGGAAAACGTGAGCTGGGTGCGATCGGTTTTCGGTGCATTGCGGCCCGGCATGGCGCCCGGGGTTTATGTGAACTTCATGAGCGGCGACGAACAGGATCGCGTGCGGGAAGCCTACCGGACGCGGTGGGATCGCCTGCTGCAGATCAAGCAGGCGTGGGATCCGAACAACTTCTTCTGCCGCAACCAGAACATCCCTGGAAAAATCTAAAAGGTGCAATGTGGAATCTGAAAAGTAAGGCAGCAAGTTCCGAAAATTTCACATTTCACGTTCAACATGCCGTTTCAGTATTGGCGGCCGTGGCCGAGTTGGGAGCCTTCGTCGCCGCTCGCAGCCTGGGTAATCTCGTTGCGGACATCCCATAACGGCTTGTAGAAGACGTGTTCCTGGCGCTGGCGCAAGACCTCGACCGGCGTCCCCATGGTTCCGGAAACGAACCCGCCAATAATGCGCTGCGCCAGCTTGAGGTGATGAAAGCGAAACGCCTGAACGCGCTCATCGAAATCGAGCATGCACTCGGCAACATCGTGCAGGCCGAAAAGCTCGGCGTGCCGCCGATAGAGGTCGTTCACCGTCAGGCCAGCCTCCTTGAGCTGTCCAAAGAACACGTCCCCGAGCCGCGGCGCGATGTGCAACAACCCCGAAAAGCCGGGGGAATCGAGGCCGCTGCCGTGCCCCAGCCCGGCGCGGATGATCTGGTAGTCATAGGGCGTAATGGTTTCGAGCACGTGCAGAAGCTGGATAGGGTAGTCGAGCATGAGGTTGGCGCGGCGCAGCAGGCGGGCGCAATCGGCAAAATTGCCCTGGCCCAGGCGTTCGCGCGCACGTTCAATCTCGTGCACTACGCCCTTCATCAGCAGTTCCGACGCCTGGTGCACCACCTGGAACGTCAACTCATCGTCGTGCCGGCGTTCTTCCGGTGTCTTCTGCAGCGCCAGCAGTTCCTCGGTGCGCAGGTAGCGCTCGTAATCGGAAGCGGCGGTGCCCGGCAGGATGGGCGTGGTGAGATCGTCGGTTACGCTCAAGCGTTTCCCCCTTACTACCTGCATTATGTTACTCGCCTGGCGCGAATGACCTGGAGCGGAGTTTCGAATCCATTCTCAGGCAGAAAATCCCAGCCCTCGAAGAGGGCGGAAGAGCGTAGCCACGGGCGCAAGCCCGGGGGAAAAGGCCGGGGATTTCCACCAGCCCTCGAAGAGGGCGGAAGAAACCTCCCCAGGCAGCATGCATTTCTGCCGCCCGCTTCGCGGGCTGGAATCCTGTTTCGGTGGTTCTACCGGGGCTTACGCCCCGGGCTAGTCTCTTTCGCCCGCGTTCGCGGGCTGCATGTTTCACACTCCCCGGAAAGCAGATCGCTCGCTGCGCTCAGATGACCTCCATAAAATGCACGAAATTCCGCGGCCCCCGGTCAGCCATTCAGCCATTCCGCCATTCCGCCATTCCGCCCATGCGGGCTTCCGCTGACCGCGAAAAGCTTTGCTACTTCAAACCGTGCTCGGTAAACAGAGCCAGCATCTCGGCTTCGGCGGGCGGATTGAGCACATACCTGGAAGCAAACTCTTCGGCTTGCGGATAGTGCGTGAGCCGCACATCCCGGGCGGCGCGCTGCAGGTCATACGTGGTATGGCGCAATTCGACATCCGGTCCGAGCAGGAGCCAATCGGCGCCGGCGGCGCCGAATGGCATGCCCACGCTGCCGGCGTTCACCACCCGTGTATTGCCGATCACGCGATCGAACTGCATGTGGGTGTGGCCGCAGACAATGACCTGCGCCTGCACGCCGGCGAGGGCTTTCGCCACCGCTTCCTGGGGCGTGAGCCGCGTGAAAATTTCGTTTTCATTACGCGGCGTGCCATGGCAGAACAGCACCTGGCCCAGACCCTGAATTTGCATGATCATGGTCCTGGGCCAGCCGCGCAGCGCCTGCTCATCGGCCGCGCTGATCTGCTGTGCACACCACCGGATAGATTCCTTCGCTTGCTCAGGCATGCGCCCCGGGTCGCGACCCTCACGTGCGGCCAGCAGCGCAACTTCGCAGTTCCCATAGATGTACTCGGCCGGAAAACCGGGCTCGCATACTCGCGCAAACGCCTCACGAGACATGGGGCCCGGGAACACATCGCCCCCAATGACCACCCGCTCGACGTGCTGGTTGCGCAACTCGGCAAGCACCGCCTCGAGAGCCGGGAGATTGCCATGAATGTCATAGAGCGCGGCAACGCGGCTGAACACCACCTGAAGCTCCTTCCGGCTGAATACTCCTAAAAGACTACCGAGAACTTCTTCGCCAAATCCCGTTTTCCCGCCGACGTGATCGATACGGCGCGGCTATCCGGATCGCGCGCGATCCACCGCTTCTGCAGGAAGGCCTGCAGCAATGCGGCTCCCAACGCTCCCCCAATATGGGGCCGGCGCTCGCTCCAATCGAGGCATGGGTACGCAAGCTTGCGGCGTGCGGCGGCAAGCGATTCTGGCTCGATGCCCAGCGCAGCCAGCATTTTCCAGCCTCCGGACGTGACCTGGTAAATTCCCCCGCCGCTGGAATCAATCGCCATCCACTGCATTTGCGTAAAGCGATCATGCAACAACACGCCCAGCCGTCCTGCCATGTGGTCATAGCAGGTGCGCGCAAGCAGCAGCGGCCCGGGAGTGGAGGGCGTAAATCCTGCCCGTGGCGCGCCGGCGACCACCTGCAACGCCTCAAGCGCCCTGGCCGCTTCCGGCCCGCTCAGCCCATAGTAGTGATGCCTGCCCTGCCTGTGTGTCTTGACCAGGCGGTCTTGCTCGAGCCGGCGCAAGTGCACGCTCCCGGTGGAGGGCGTAACACCCGCGATGATCGACAGCTCGGTGCTGGTGCGCGCGTGGCCATCCAGAAGCGACAGCAGCATTCGCGACCTTGCCGGCTCTCCAATGGCGGCGGCGATTCGTGAAAGGCCACCCTTTGACCGGTTTGCATTCATATTTTGATGATAATCGAAGCGTGGCATCCGAATCGAATGTAACTTGTGAGACCGTGAGAGCCTGGCCGCTGACCACCGATCGCCGTGACTTCCTGCGCCTCATGGGAGCGTTTGCCTCCTGCAATGCGTTCGGCGGCTTCGTCCAGGCGGCTACATCGAGGAGGGAAGTTGTGAAGATCACCTGCTTCATCCGATACCAGATTGATCCGTTTCAGAAAGACGCGTTCCGGCAATATGCCGAGAGCTGGGGCCGCATCATTCCGCGATGCGGAGGCCACCTGGCAGGGTATTTTCTTCCGCACGAAGGCACCAACGATATAGCGTGGGGCCTGATAGCATTCGACAGTTTGGCAGCGTACGAGGCTTACCGGGCGAGGCTGAGGACGGATCCGGAGGCGCAGCGGAACTTCGCAGAAGCGCAGTCCAAGCGCTTTATCCTGCGGGAGGAGCGAACCTTCCTGGAGATTGTGGATGGCACATTCGAAATTCCTGCCAAGGGAGTATGAAGTGAAATCGCAAGCTGAAAAAGCGGAAACGTTTCGAGCGCTCCACCAGCGGAGGAGCGCGTTCCTCATTCCGAACCCGTGGGATCTCGGAACCGCGCGGCTGCTGGCCCACCTGGGATTCGAGGCGCTGGCTACCACCAGCGCGGGCTTTGCATTTTCTGCCGGGCTGCGCGATGGCGCCGTGGGCCGCGACCGCATGATTGCGCACGTGGGTGAACTGGCGGCCTCCACAGACCTGCCGGTAAGCGCCGATCTGGAAAACGGATTCGGCGACCCTCCGGAGGCGGCAGCAGAAACCATCCGGCGTGCCGCAGAGTGCGGAGCGGTTGGAGGCTCCATTGAAGATTCAACCGGGCGGGCCGAGGACCCGATTTATCCGCTCGAATTCGCGAAGGCAAGAATAGCCGCTGCGGCAGAGGCGGCGCACAACCTTCCATTCACGTTCACTTTGACCGCGCGCGCCGAGAACTATTTGTATGGACGCGCTGACTTGAAAGACACCATCCGGCGCCTGCAGGCATACCAGGAGGCCGGGGCGGATGTGTTGTACGCGCCCGGACTGACGTCGCGGGAAGACATTGCCGCAGTGGTTGCGGCGGTAGACCGCCCGGTGAACGTGCTGATGGGATTGCAGGAGGCCCACTTCAGCCTGGCTGAACTCTCGTCTATGGGCGTAAAGCGGATCAGTGTGGGAAGCGCGTTATGCCGGGCGGCGATCGGCGCATTCCTGCGGGCAGCGCGGGAAATGCGGGAGCGGGGCACATTCAGCTTTGCACGCGATGCGGCAAGCTCAAGCGATATCGCCCGCCTGCTGGAATGAATATCGGTGGTTCTCAGCAGCCGCGGCTGCTGTGCGCCACCAGGTATTTGGGCCGTTCCAGGGGCGCAGCCCGCCGCGGCGGGCGGAATAGACTAGCCCAGGCGTAAGCCCTGGGACCTGAGCCGGGAAACCGTTCAAGCCCGCGGGAGAAAAAGGTTCGGTCGAGCGTGGTTTCTTTCGCCCTCTTCGAGGGCTCGCCTTTGATTCGCAACCCGTTCCCCGGGCTTACGCCCGGGGCTAGTCTCTATCGCCCGCTGCGCGGGCTGCGCCGGCGGCTCCGGCAAATCTTTCGCAATTCGGCAATTCGGTTCATTTTGTCCGCGCGAAGCGACATCGCACGCGGATGGAACTTTTTAGCCCTCTTCGCTCACGATTGAGTCGAACGTCTTTGAAAATGCATAATGGCCCAATAGCCCAATCGCTCAATAACCCAATCCCCGGAGCCTCTAGCGGCCCTTTGCCATGTCGCCGCGCAGCACCAGGCACGTGGAGTTCACGGTTGCAATCCGTTTTCCTGCTTCATCCACGATCTCGCATTCAATGTATCCGACGCTCTTCCCGCGATGCGTGACCCGGGCCTCG
>JAFAIN010000134.1 GCA_019236695.1 Acidobacteriota bacterium
GGAGGATCTCCGAGCCGCGCTACCGGTGCAAGCCTTGCGGGGGTCCTTCGTCCGCCGCGGCGGACTCAGGATGACAGAGCGGGTTATGGATACAGCAGCTTTCGTATTGCTTAACTGTGGGCCGCGCCTACGGCGCTCGGGACAGGAAGTTCGCGGGCTTTCATTTTTCGGCTTCAAGGTTCTGACGGATGGTGGTAAGCGCGTTGCGAAGGCTGGAGAGCGACCGATCGACTGCGGCTTTGCGAACGATGGAACCTTTTACGCCGGTTAAGCCTGCCTGCTCGGATCCCATTGCCATGATGAGGTAGAAACCCGATTCGTGGGCGGCGCCGCGAATGCCGAATGAAAGATCGAGCGCGGTTTCGAAATAATGGCTGGAGTAGAGCTGCTTTTCGGCGATGGCAAAGGCCAACTCGCTTTCCGGGCCGCCTCGCATTGTGCTGAGCTGCACGAGACGGAGAGTGGGCTTGAGGCCGAATTTCACTTTGCTCCAATAGAAAACGTCATGAACATTGGCCGGCCTGGCCCGGGGATATTCCAGGAGATAGTCATAAAAGGCCGGCAGGCGGGCAGGGAAGGCTTTGGAGTAGCTGAGCATCCAGGCGAACTGGCGGGCTACATCGGTGGCCTCGCGCTTGTCGTGGTACATCCCCAACACCGAATTTCCTTCCTGCTGGTAATGCGCCACAAACTGCAGGGCGGCCACCTGCAGATGCTGATTCATCCGGTCATCGACATCTGCGGCCGACCAATCCGCCGATTTCTGCAACTCTGCAATTGAGCTTTCGGGCAACTGGAGCTGGCAATCACCGGGCTTGCAGGTGCGGAGCGACTTGATGTCCTGCTCATCGAAAGCGAATCCTTTGAGGTCGGCAAGCCGCGGCGGTTCGCTGAATACGCCGAGGGCCAGGTAATTCGGCATGCTGCGCATGCGCTCGAAATCATGCGCAAAGGCGATGTAGCGCTCGGGATCGGCATGAATAAAGACCGCGCCGAACAGAAAGAGCTCAGCCGGCGTGCGCGACGGCATGGTTTTCACGATGGCAGTGCCGTTGCGGAGCTGGGTGATCTGCTCGACGGTCAAGCCAACATCATCGCGAAAGAATGCCTGCACATTCACTTGCGGCTGCGCCGGGAGTTGCGGCTGCGCCGGACAGCACAGCGGCCGAAGGATGGCCAGGACCAGCGCCGGCCAGAGAGCCGCCATCTTCATCTCCACACCTCTTCATCTCCGCGCCTGGCGGCTCGAGCTCACGGGCTCACGCCTCCCACTGACGCCGGAAACTCTCGAAGGGTCGCGCAATCACCGCACCGCAGATCATTCCCGAAACGTGCGCAGCATAGGCCACGCCGCCCCCTTGCGTGGCGGCCACGGCACCCACCTGATCGAAAATCTGCATCACGAACCAGACGCCGATCAACAAGGCCGCCGGGATGAACGTGGTCTTAAAGAAGATGAAGAAGAAGAAAACGGCCTTGATGCGGTCTGCGGGGTAGGTAACCAGGAATGCGCCCATCACGCCGGCGATGGCGCCGCTGGCGCCGAGATTCAGCACGGTGGAGTGCGGCGCAACCGCCACCTGCCCCAGGGCGGCAACGATGCCGCACAGCAGGTAGAAGGCCAGGTAACGCCCCGACCCCATGGCATCTTCCACCTCGGGGCCAAACGCATGCAGAAAGATCATGTTACCGATGATGTGCATCCAGCCGGCGTGCATGAACATGGCGGTAAAGATGGTGACGAGGTGATGGCCGCTGGAGATTGCGGAAGGCAGCAAAGCCCACCGGCTGACGAAGGCGTCGCCGCCCATGATTTCCAGGGCGAAAACCAGGGCATTGACGACGATGATGGATGTGGTTGCAAGCGGATAGCGGTTCGGCTCTCGCGAAGCGTCGCGCAGGGGAATCATTCCGCCCATATCACGCTCCTGTTCCGGGTAGGCATGCAATTCTCTTTATATTTTGTGTTTTTTCAAGAGAATTCATGATCCAGGAGAGGGGGTTCACACGAAGTTCACGAGGGGCGCACGAAGGACACGAATCAGAGGGGCCCGAGAATCAGGGTTCACACGAAGTTCACGAAGGACGCACGAAGGACACGAATCCTTCCGTGAGCCGTGAAGGGGGGTTCACACGAAGTTCACGAAGGACGCACAAAGGACACGAATCCTTCCGTGAGCCGAGAATCAGGGTTCACACGAAGTTCACGAAGGGCGCACAAAGGACACGAATGTCGTGGGATAATTTGGAGCTCTCTTTTGGGGCGCGAAAAGGCTCATGTCGTCCCCAGCCCATTTCAACAGCGGAAGCACGCCCAAGACAGCAGCACACATGCTACTGGCCGAGGTTTCGCGCCTGGTATCGCATCGGTACGACCTGCCGGAAACTTTTGACGGGCTTTTGCGGCATCTGCGCCGCGCCCTCGAGGTCGACATCCTGGCTCTGGCCCTGCCCAAGAACACGGGTAGCGCAATGCAACTGCGCTACTCGTGCTCCAGCGGCGTGGTTGATGCTGAGCTGCCGAGCGAACTTTCGCTGGAGGAAAGTCCTTCGGCCGCAGCCTGGGCGACCCAGGAAACAGTTCTCATCGACATGGATGACGGTTTGATTGAGCGGCGCTGGCCAAAGCTGGTTGCCGAGCTGCGCAAGGCGGGTTTGCGGACTTACTGTTCGCTCCCGCTTACGGCCGGCGACCGGCGCATCGGCGCCCTGGGCGTGGGCAGCCGCAAGTGCCACGCATTCGGCGAGGATGACGTTGAGCTCTTGCAACAGGTTTGCATTCCCGCAGCGATGGCGGTGGAGAACGAGCTGATTCGCGAACACGCGGACCGCTACCGCAACGACTTGCTCCAGGCTCGCGACCATGCCGCTCAACTGCTGCGGTTGTCGAGCGCGGTAGCGGAGCAGCCGACGGTGGAAGCGGTGCTGCACAGCCTGCGCGGCGTCCTGGCCAATATCAATGGCGTGCACTCGGCGGCGCTGTACCTGCTTAGCGACGACCGTAAGGCACTGCGGCTCTATGCGATGGACCACGCTTCGGACGGACCCGACCTCCCCAAAGGAATGGAAATCGCCTGCACCGGCGCGTTCAGCCAGGTGGTAATGAACCAGGAGGCCGTCTGCGCTCCGGACTGTGCGAAGGAGATGCTGAGGTCGCCGCAACTAGCCCCGTTTGCGGGCAGGGTCGGCCAGCGGAGCGCCTACCTGTTCCCGGTTACGACTTCACGCAAACAATATGGCGTCCTAACCTTTACGAGTGCCGAGGGGAAGCAGTTCGGCGCCGAGGACGCAGAGCTGCTGAGTTCACTTGCTTCGCACCTGGCTGTGGCGCTGGAAGGGGCGCTCTCGGTGGACGCTGCTGCCGGGTACCAGCAGCAGCTTGCCGAGGAGCGCGACCGGCTGGCCTTATTGCTGGAGATCAATAACCACATCGTCAGCCGGCTGGAAGCCGACGACTTGTTCCCCGCAGTGGCTGCGTCAATGCGCAAGCACTTCGCCAACGACCTCACCTCGCTTTGGCTGGTGAATAAACAAACCGGACTGGCGGAGCGCAAGTTTCTGGATTTTCCCACGGGCAAGGGTTTTCTGGCGAAAGCCAACGTGGCGGTGCCCGCGGTACTGGAGAGCGACTGGTTTCGCCGCCGCATGCCGCGAATTTGTTCGGCGGAGCTGGCGGAGTTGCCTCCGGCTCTACGCGAGGCCTGCCGTGCCGAGTCCATTGTGTCGGCCGTTCTGATCCCACTGGCGGGGGCCAGTGGCGCCTTAGGCCTGCTGGTCATGACCAGCCGCAAGGCTCATGCCTTCCGCGAAGCCGACCTCGACCTGCTATCGCAGATCGGGACCCAGATCTCCCTGGTGCTTGATAATGCGCTGGCGTACGGGCGGCTGCGCGCGTCGCACGAAGATTCAGAAGTACAGCGGCTCTACCTGGAATCGGAGATCCGCGCAGAACACAATTTCGAAGAGATGATTGGCGACAGCCCAGCCTGGCGCCGCGTTGTGCATCAGATCACGACGGTAGCGCCGACGGATGCCGGAGTTCTCCTGCTGGGAGAAACCGGTACCGGAAAGGAACTGATTGCGCGAGCCATCCACAGCCGAAGCAGGCGGCGCGACCGGACGCTGGTGAAGCTGAGCTGCGCGGCCGTGCCGATGGGGCTGCTGGAAAGTGAACTGTTTGGCCACGAAAAAGGCGCGTTCACCGGCGCGTTGACCAAGCAGGTTGGCCGCTTTGAGCTGGCGAACCGGGGCAGCCTGTTCCTGGACGAGGTGGGGGATATTCCGCTTGAGCTGCAGACGAAACTGCTGCGGGCATTGCAGGAGCAGGAGTTCGAGCGGCTGGGCAATCCGCACACCATCAAGGTTGACGTTCGCGTGATTGCGGCAACCCATTGCGACCTCACGCAAATGGTGAAGGACCGGGCATTCCGCCAGGACCTTTATTACCGCCTGAACGTGTTTCCGATTCTCGTGCCTCCTCTGCGGGAAAGAGGCGCGGATATCGAGTTGCTGGTTCGCCATTTTGTCGCAAAATACGCCGGCCGCATGCACAAACGGATTGAGAGCATACCGGCGGGTACGATGAAGGTGTTTCGCAAGTATCCGTGGCCGGGCAACATCCGCGAGCTCGAGCACTTCATTGAACGCGCCGTGATTCTGAGCGCAACCGATGTGTTGCAGGCGCCCGTAGAGGAATTGTCGGCCGAGGCGGCAGCAGCAAACGTACCCACTCTCGAAGAGGGCGAGCGCGAGCAGATCCTGCAGGCGCTGCAGGCGTGCCAGTGGGTAATTGGGGGGCCTAAGGGCGCGGCTGCCCGCCTGGCAATCAACCGCAGCACCCTGAATTCCAGGATGCGGAAGCTGGGAATTTCTCGCGGCGAGACGTGAGGCTATTCCGGGCGCCCGGAGAATACCCTTCCATGCTTGATCTGTTCGACGATCGCCTGCATAAAGGGGCCGCCGGCCGTCAGTTCTGTGCCATGTCGAAACATGCGGGCCAGCAGGTCTTTCCCGGCATCGTCGACATATGAAACATCTGCCAGGTTGAGGCGGACCTGCCGGTTGCGATCGAAAATCCTCAGCCATGCCCGTTCCAGTTCGCCCACCCAGGGGCCGCGCAGGCTCCCCTCTGCGCGCAACTCAATGCTGCCATTCTCCGTTGCTGTGGTGATGCGCAACATCTGGTCCCCCAAATTCCCAAGGTGGCGCGCCCAATGAAATGCCGCCCTGGCAAGTAGCCCGCACTTCAGCGGCCAACCCTGCGTCGACTGACAGCAGGTATGGCGAACAGCTCTTACAGCGCAATTTATGTTCCGAAACACGCCCGGTAGAGCCCAGTAGCACTGCAGTTTCGTGAACAGCCGGCGATGTGCGTGGCGAAGGCGCAGCGGGTGGTGAGGCTGGGTGATGAAATGTCACCACGGTCGTCACCACACCGGCAGCCTCCGCCAGTGACCGAACTGTGCAGAGGACGGCCAGGCCGCGCCGCTTTGCGCCAGCGAGGCGCGCCGACAGGAAGGTAGGGGAGTACGTGGCATGCAGATACTCCACGGCGCAACAACGCAAGTGTCTTGTGCAAGTTAGGCAGGTCAGCCGGTGAGAAAAATGCGCGCAAATCCAGCGTCTCCCAGCGCAGGATGCAATCCGCGCGCACCGCGGCCGGAGCCTGAACTCCAAAAGCCACGGCGCACATTTTTTGCATGTTTCGAAATGGCGCGTGATTTGCATTCAGGAATAACGACGCTCATTAGCGCAAGGAGAATCCCCAATGGACAGAATGCTGGTAGTAGTTTTTGACAACCAAAAGAAGGCGTATGAGGGCAAGACCCAACTCATTCAACTGGAAGCGGAAGGCAGCATCAGCCTGTACGGCTCTGCCGTGGTAGTAAAGAACGCCGACGGCTCCGTGTCGGTGAAGCAGGAAGATGACTACGGGCCGCTGGGTTCGTTGTTCGGCACGACGCTCGGCAGCATTATCGGGCTGCTGGGAGGGCCGGTCGGAATGGTGATCGGTGCGGGTGCAGGCCTGGTCGCCGGGGGCACGTACGACATGTACAAGGTGGGCATCGGCGAAGACTTCATTGATGACGTCAGCAAGGCCCTGGCGCCGACCAAGGCGGCTCTGATCGCCGAGATCGACGAGAACTGGGTGACGCCTGTGGACACGCGCATGGAAGCCCTGGGAGGGACAGTGTTCCGCCGCTCGCTGGCCGAGGTGAAGAAGACCATTCACGAAGAAACCGTTGCCGCAATGCAGGCGGACCTGGCGCAGATGAAGGCGGAGCAGGCCCAGGCCAGTGCCGATCGCAAGGCCAAACTGCACGAGAAGATCAACAAACTGGAAGCCGGGATTCAGGCCCAGTTGCAGAAGGCGAAGGAGGCACGCGACCTCGTTGAGCGGCAGGCCAACATCAAGGTCCAGGTGCTCAAGGCGAAAGCTGCGGCTGCGAAAGCGAAAGCGTCATAGCGCCCATTCGCCTCGTTTTCCCATACACCGAACACGGGGGAGGCCGCGAGGTCTCCCTCCGTGTTTTTTCAAGAGAATTCCATTTGGGGGTGAGCAGGGAATGGGGGTTCACACGAAGTTCACGAAGGACGCACGAAGGACACGAATCCTTCGGTGAGCCGTGAAGGAGGGTTCACACGAAGTTCACGAAGGACGCACGAAGGACACAAATCAGCGGGGGCATGAGAATGAGGGTTCACACGAAGTTCACGAAGGACGCACGAAGGACACGAATCGTATTGTGCCGGGGCACCGGGCTCCAAGTGTTCGGCATCTTACCCGGTAACGGATATGCGACGCCCTTCCATCATCGTTGCGGAGCCGGAGCCGGAACAGGCGCTTTCCACGCGAAAGCTGGTTCTGGAAACCTCGAAATTCAATGTGCTCACGGCGCACAGCACGGAAGAGGCGATTGAGCTCTTTCAGGCCTTTCCCAATGCTTCCGCGGTGGTAGTGGTTGACAGCAAGAGCATTGACTGCGTTCGCGTACTCAATTTTGTTCGGACGGTGACGAACTCGACCCCGCTGATTGCCCTATCGGCGCGCCTGGCGGACAATTGCGCAGCCGCTGACCATCATCTTTCCAGCCACGACCCGGAGGCGCTGATCAACCTGCTCCGTTCCATGCTTGGCGACCCGCGCAATCTCGATACTCCCTCCGAAGCGGCAGAATGAGGCCGGCGCCGCACCGGACGAACTTTTTCAGAGCCTTCCTCCGCGATGCCTATACTCTCTCTGAGAGCGCCCGCGAACGTGAGCAACCATCACGGATTGCGGCACGTCACAAAAATCTGGAACCATAATGTTTCGAGAGCTGCTGGAGCGCTGGCCGGTCGTAAAGCAAATCAGGAGTGGCGATCTACGAGCTACAGGCGAGACTGCCTGGAGCCCGCAAACCCATGAGCTGCGGCCCAAGATTCACGATTGCGAGCAAACACGCTCCATCTGCCCCTACTGCGGGGTGGGCTGCGGCCAGGTTATTTACCACAAAGACAATCGCATCGTGCAGATTGAAGGCGACCCGGATTCTCCCATCTCGCGCGGGCATTTGTGCCCCAAGGGCGCCGACACCAAAGAGCTGCACACGCATGCGCATCGCCTGAGCCAAGTGAAGTACCGCCGGCCCTTTGCCACGAAATGGGAGCCGCTCGACCTTGAAACCGCGATGGACATGATTGCGCATCGCGTGTGGCAAACTCGGAAACACAGCTTCACGGAGCAGCAGGAGGGCGAGCCCGTGATGCACACGCAGGCGATGGCGCACCTGGGCGGCGCGACCCTGGATAACGAAGAAAACTACCTCATCAAAAAGCTGTTCACCGGCGGCCTGGGGATGGTATGCGTCAGCAACCAGGCACGAATATGACACAGCTCCACGGTGCCCGGTCTGGGCACATCGTTCGGGCGCGGCGGCGCAACCACGGCACAGCAGGACCTGGCCAACGCCGATGCCATCCTCATCATGGGCTCGTCCATGGCGGAAAACCACCCGGTGGGCTTCCAATGGGTGATGGAGGCACGGGAGCGCGGAGCGACCGTCATTCATGTGGATCCGCGTTTCAGCCGCACCTCGGCCATGGCAAACCTGTGGGCGCCGCTGCGCGCCGGCACGGACATCATCTTCCTGGGCGGCATGATCAACTACGTGCTGCAGCAGGATCGCTGGTTCAAGGAATACGTAACCCACTACACCAATGCGCCGATAATCATTCGCGAAGGCTTCCGCGATACCGATGACCTGGGCGGCTACTTCTCGGGCTGGGATGCGGAGAAGAAGAAATACAGCCCGGAGACCTGGCTGTATGAAGGCTCGAGCGACAAGGAGACCGGAGGAGAGAAGGCCGGCCATGCAGGGCCGGGCGGCGGCCACGGGAAGGATCGCGGCGGCGAAGCCGGAGACATGGGTAAGTTCAGGTCCGATGAAACGCTGCAGAATCCGCGCTGCGTCTTCCAAATCCTAAAAAAGCACTTTGCCCGCTACACGCCCGAGATGGTGGAGCGGGCCTGCGGCGTTCCGCGGCAGGCGTTCCTCAAGATCTGCGACGCCTTCACTTCCGCCTCGGGACCGGAGAAGACCGGCGCCATCTGCTATGCGGTTGGCTGGACGCAGCATTCCAACGGGCCGCAGATCATTCGCGCGGCCAGCGTGCTGCAACTGCTGCTGGGCAACATTGGCAGGCCGGGTGGCGGCATTCTGGCTTTGCGCGGGCACGCCTCCATTCAGGGTTCCACTGATATTCCCACGCTGTATGACATCCTGCCCGGCTACCTGCCGATGCCGTTCTTTCAGTCGGACGCGGACAAGCTGCACAAGTACATCGAGAAGCACAGCTCGCGCACCGGGGTGTGGGCGAAGTTCGATCAGTTCATCGTCAGCCTGCTGCGCGCATGGTACGGAGAGGCAGCGCAACAGGAAAATGACTGGCGATTCGAATGGCTGCCGCGAGTGACGGCTGACCACAGTGAGTTCGGATTCTGGCTCAATATGCTCGATGGCAAACTCGAGGGCCTGTTCGTAATGGGCCAGAACCCGGCAGTGGGAGCGCCCAACGGACGGCTGGAGCGCAAAGCGCTGGCGAAGCTGCACTGGCTGGTGGTGCGCGACATGGTGGAAACCGAAACCGCGTCGTTCTGGTACGCCTCACCCGAAGTGCAGCGCGGCGAACTGGCGCCGCAGGGGATTCCGACCGAGGTGTTCCTGCTGCCGGCAGCCGGCTCGGCCGAAAAAGACGGCTCCTATACGAACACGCAGCGCCTGGTGCAGTTCCATAACAAAGCAGTTGATCCGCCGGGGGATGCACGCAGCGAGAGCTGGTTCGTTTATCACCTGGGCAGGCGCTTGAAGGAAATCGCGCGGCGCGAGCCGCTGGAGCGCAACCAGCCGCTCATCAATCTCACCTGGGATTATTCGACGCACGGCAGGCATGCCGAACCGCGCGTGCAGGAGGTGGTGGCCGAGATCAACGGCTACACGTGGCCCGAGCGCAGGCCGGTGAAGAACTTTGAAGAGCTGAAAGCCGATGGCTCAACCGCCTGCGGCTGCTGGATTTACAGCGGCATTATGCCCCGGGCAGGCGAGAACAAAGCCAACCAACGCGCGCCGCAGGATGCCCTGGGGCACGGCTGGGGGTATTCCTGGCCGAAAGACATTCGCATCCTTTATAACCGCGCTTCCGCCCGACCTGACGGCAGGCCATGGAGCGAGCGCAAAAAGCTGGTGTGGTGGGATGAGGA
>JAFAIN010000156.1 GCA_019236695.1 Acidobacteriota bacterium
TGCTGGCCCGACCGCACCAGTTCGCCTTCCAGTTGCATGCCTTCTTTCGCCAGCAGTCTGGCGTAATTGCGATCGAGGGCAATTGACAATTGAATGGCGGTCGCGAGAACCCGCAGGCGGTCCCCTGGCTCGGGCTGCGGCAGGGCAACTGCCGACTTTATGACATCAAAAGCGAATTTGCGCGCCAGCTCTCGCGGGGAGCCGGTTGGCTGCAAGTTCCTTGGCGGGGCGGGCGATGCGTTCCGTGAGGGGTTTTGCGCCTGCACCCAGCCTGAAACCAGGAGCAGGAGCACAGCCACAAAAAAGCACGCGGGCCTGAGAGACACCACACCAAGCCTACGCGTGCTTCTACTCTGGTTCAAAGCGTTGCCACTTTATTGTGGAGCGGCGCCGGGAGTTGGACCCGACATCAACGCCACAAACATCCTGGTAAATCGCGGCACATCCACATCCACCTGCGCATGAACCAACTGCAGATCCGTGCCCGGCTTCAATTCCTTCGACCAGGTAAGTGTTTCTCCGTAACTCGGGCCGTGGCTGACATCCACGTCCATATACACCTCCCGGGCGCCAGTGATGATGCTCGGGTCGAGCAACGAACAGGCCGCCAGTTCATCCCACATATAGCTGACGTCACGCGAGTAGCGGGCCACGTAGCGCGCCGCCGGGTAGTGCGATTGCGAAATCTCATCCAGCATCTGCCGGGTAAGCCTGGCTTTGATGGAAACATCAACGGTCGTGAGATCGATACGCGGCCAGTGTGCGCGCAACACGATGCGCGCCGCCTCAGGATCAAACCAGAAATTGAATTCGTGGCGGGGGCTGTACGCAAACTCCGGATCATCGCTCTGCGGGTTCAGGCTGCCCCCCATCATCACCAGCCCCTGGGCAAGCTCCGCGAATTGCGGGTCGAGCCGGATTGCGAGCGCAAGGTCGGTCAGCGGTCCCGCGGCGTACACCGTAACCTGGTGAGGATGTGCGCGCACCTGCCTTATCAGGAAGTGGGCCGCATCTTCCGCGAGCGGCTGCGTATGCGGCGGCCCTTCCTCAAGCGGAGGCACCTCCCAGGCGCCATGCGCTCCGGTGCTGCCTCCCTTCTGGATGGCCTCGGGAATGCGGCCCCAGGCTCCCAGCCAGCCGACTCCACCGGCCAGCTTTTCCGCCAGCGCAGTTTCCTGCTGGGTCCGGACCAGGGGAAAAACTGCGCCCGGGACTACGGGCACATCCGGGCGGCCAATCAACTCGAGCATGCGCAGTGTGTGCTGCACTTCCTCATCCCGCCATCCATCTCCCGTGACCACTGCAATACCGAGTACCCGAACCTGGGGAGATTGCAGGAGCGCCATTATGCTCATCTGGTTGGTGCCGCCAGGACCATAGGCATCCTGGTCAATGACGACCAGCCGGGGCTGCGCTCGCGCACCTGCCGCCAGCCAGAGACTCAGGACCATTGGGAATATGCGTCGCACAGCCGCCCTCCGGTTCGCACCCGCTAATAAAGGTACGCGAACCGAGTAAGTTATCAGGCCTGGCGCAAACTTCATGCTTTCATTCTTCGCAGTTATGCACCCGGCCGGGGCGCTTGATTACCCGAGGTGACTCGGGGCCATCGGCGGGGGGGCCGGACTTCGCGCTTTCCGGTGGTGTGAAGGGAATTGCGCAACCGAAGTGTGCAACTTGTTGCAGCATGGCGGTGCAGCCGGTTGAACACACCTATACAAGTAGCTGAAAACAAAGGCTGTTAATCGGCCATCCATGGCATCGCTCCTGCTATGTCTTTGTGCAAGAGCAAATGAACTCGAATTCAAAAAACCAAATGAGCGAGGGAGCAAGATTGATGAAGACGCTGACCCTGATCGCCGGTATCGCCGCTCTGTTCTGCGGCACAGCCATGGCCGACAACCTGGAATACTCTGCTTACGCTTCCGCTGGGTTGAGCGCCGGCCAAAACGTGAGCGAGTTGATTGCGGGTTCGACCACGGCTGACCAGAGCGAAATGACCGCCGACGGGACCGGCAGCGTGCAGGTTGCGGCGGCGGAACCCGTGTACGATGTGTCGGGCAGCGCGAGCGGCGATTGGCAGTTCGCCGTAACCGAGAAGGCGCTTCATCTCCCCACGGCAAGCGGTGGAATGAGCTGCAACACCGATAGCCGGCAGTGCCGATTCAGCTTCGATTTCTACCGCGATTCCGCGGGCAATCCCATCGTCTTCAGCAGCTACACGCAGTCATTCGCAGGTAACCAGGGAAGCGTTACGGACCTGGTTACGGAACCGGCCTCACTGGCCTTGTTCGGCATCGCGCCCTCCACGATTGCAATGTTTATCCGCCGGCGACGCCAGAACGCCACGGCCGCGCCCAGCACGTGTGGCAGCGCGGGGTGCGCATAATCCGAATGCGAAATGGAAAGTTGCCCACCCAATGTGAAAGCGGTTGCAGGTGTGACGCGAATTGCACACGCCAAAATACCGGTAAATAGCTGAATCCACGAACACGCCCCAAATTTCTTCATGGCAGCGTACCTGCACTTCTGAGGGCAGTCGGCCGGGTCGCCTCTGAGTCGGTCGCAATAAAAAGAAATAGCGTTCAGGAGAACACCATGAAGAAGGTCCTCATCATCGCAGCCATGGCTCTGCTGACTTGCGGCGCAGCTCTGGCCAGCGATGTTACGTATTACACCTACGGCACGTTCACCACTGGTTCGTGTGGCGCGGGATGCTCGATTCTCAACGCCTCACCTTCCAGCCCGGGGAGCAACGTCAGCCAGTTGACGCTGAACACCAGCGGTGCAATCGACCAAATCACGTTCGTGGGCTCGGATCTGACGGCTTCGCCGGTAGATCCCGCCACCCAGCCAAACTATTCGGACCTCGGAACATTTTTCGACGTTTCGAATAACGGCAACAGCGGCGTGAACAACCTCAGCAGCTACGGCTTTACGCTGACCATCGTGCAGACGCAGCCCGGTTTCGGAACGGCGTCCATCGTTGGCCAGTTGAACGGCGTGCTGACGAAGAACAGCAGCGGTATCTGGCAGTTCACCACTGTCCAGAACCCCGTCAACATCATTGCCCCGATCGACACTGAGACCACGTACGCCGTGAACTACGACGGCACCTGCAGCACCCAGACCGTGGAATGCGTGCAGTTGACGAACGCGAACGGGAACATGATCTGCAGCAACGGCTCCTGCCAGTTCTACACGAACTACTCGGATGCCAACGGCAACCCCATCGTCCTGTCTGGTTACACCTACACCGGCTCCAGCCCCTGGCGCCAGTCGGGTAAGGACCTGCAGGTCGACATCACGCAGAGCGTGGTTCCGGAACCGGCTTCGCTCGCGCTGTTCGGTACGGGTCTTTCCGGCCTAGCGATGATGATCCGTCGCCGCGCCCGTTTGGTCGCGTAACCGCAACAACCTGGTAAAACGGGCAGGCGAACCTCGCCTGCCCATTTCCTGGTTTCGAGGCTGGAGTTGGCGCAAGGGAAACGAAGTTCCGTGACGCGTGGCAGGCAGCATGATTCTCCGCCGTGCCGGCGGTGAATACAGGAGAGCGACTGTGCTTAGCAAACGATGGATGTTGATAATTTTCGGGCTTCTACTGGCAGGCAGCGCGTCGGCGCAATCGCCGTTCATTGCTTCGATCTGCCTTTCGCCCAACAATTGTGTTTCGATGACCAAACCGCCGTTTACCTGGGTTCAGAGCACGGCGCCCGACAACACAATTGGAAACGATGGCGACCTCTGGCTGCAGACTGGCCAGGTCCCCACGCTTTATGGACCGAAGGCAAACGGCCAGTGGCCTTCGCTCGGAACCTCGCTGGTCGGGCCGCAAGGCCCGCAGGGCGCCCAGGGTCCGGCGGGCGGCCCCAGCGGACCGCAAGGGCCGGCTGGGCCTAGCGGACCGAGCGGCGCGCAAGGACCGGCTGGACCGGCCGGGCCACAGGGAGCTGCGGGGAGCGGCGCATTACAGCCTGTAACCAACCTGCTGGCCGGCTATGCCGCAACCACCGGCGACTTCGGCAACCAGGCTCTGTTCGCCGTGAACTGCGGAGGCTCGTGCGACGTGACGCTTCCTTCCACCATGCCGCAGAACGGTCAGAAGATCTCAGTGAAGAATGCCGGAACCCTCAGCAGCATCTTCGTCATGCTGCCGAATATGAACAGCGGCCCCTCGCTGGACTACAACCGGGCGCCGGTTCTGATTGCGCCGGGGCAGATGTGCGACATTTTCTCCGACGGCAACTCGAATTACGTTACTGACTGCTCGAAGTCGATGCCGGCGAACAGCTCGCGGCGCTGGGGCCTGGCGTCGGCGGGAAATGCAGCCATCCGCACGGCGGGCCTGGCCGATCAATCAACCCTGGGCACACTTACGTACGTGAACGCCAGCGTGAATTCGCCGTTTTATGTGAATGTGCAGAGCGGTTCGAGCGCGAGCAGCCAGGCGTTCGTGGGGCAGACTCGGGGATACTTCATCTTCGGCAGCTCGGCTTACAACCTCACCTGGACCAGCCGTGTGGGCGTGGATGACGGCGCCGGCGGCGTATCGAACATTCGGATGTGGGTTGGAATGCAGTATTACGGCGTCTCCGACGCCAGCGAGGGAAGCTCCGACAGTTGCGCGGGCGATTGCGCAATTTTCCGCGGCTCAAGTGTTGCGGGCGACCTCTACTGGCAGGCCTGCGTGAGCCGCGCGACATACGGACGGGCAACCGTGTGTTATCCGACCTCGATTCCATTCAACGCGACGACCCACACGTTCAAGATCCAGGAGCACAATGGGAGCACCTGGTATTTTTCAATCGATGGCGCCAGCCAGCTCTGCATTGGTTCCGACAGCGGCTGCCAGTCAGCGAACGGCTCCACGCCCTCGAACACCGTCCTGGGCGACATCAATCTGCTGACCACCCTGGGCGGCGCGAAGAACCTGCGTTACTTCTGGACTCAGGTGGAGAGCGACAGGTAAAGGACTGGATGGCTACATGGCTATATGGCTGCATAGCTATATAGCCATTCAGCCATTCAGCGCCGGCGGTGCCTTCCGCCCCATTCCTCGATGCGATCGAGCGCGGCGGTAATATTCTCGATGGAGTTGGCTACGCTCAAGCGAATGTAGCCTTCGCCGAATTCGCCAAAAGCCGTCCCGGACAGGCAGGCCACTCCGGCTTCCTCCAGCAGCGCCGAAGCAATTTCCTTTGACTTCCAACCTGTTCCGGTGATGTTGGGGAAAACGTAGAACGCGCCCTTCGGCATACGGCAGGAGAACCCGGGAATTCTGTTCAGCCGCTCCACAACGTAGTCACGGCGCCGCTCAAATTGAGCGCGCATCCGCTCTACCGAGTCCTGGTCTCCGCGCAGGGCCTCGGCGCCGGCAACCTGGGTGAAGCTGGCGGTACAGGAATTGCAGTTGATGGCGAGGCGCGCAACATGCTCGGCCAAATCGCGCCGCATGACCCCGTAGCCCAGCCGCCAACCCGTCATGGCATAGGTTTTTGAAAAACCATCGAGCAGGATGGTGCGGTCCCGCATTTCTTCCAGCGAAAACATGGAAGCGTGAGTTCCCTCGTAGATCAGGCGGCTGTAAATCTCGTCGCTTAAGACGAAGATATTGCGATCCCCAATCGCCTCCGCAACGCGCTCCACGTCGGCAGCGCTCATGGTTCCCCCGGTTGGGTTGTGGGGCGAGTTCAGGATGATCAGCTTGGTACGGCTGGTGATGAGGGAAGCAAGTTCCTTGACGTCGAGCGAAAAATCGCGCTCCTCGCGAACCTTGAGGGGAACGGCACGGGCGCCGAGGAATTTCACCACGCTTTCGTAAATGGGAAACCCGGGATTCGGATAAATGACTTCGTCGCCCTCGTCGACCAGGGCGAGAATCACATAAAAAATAATTGGCTTGCCGCCCGGCACCACGACCACTTCTTCGGGAGCAACCGAAGTATTGCGAGTGCGTCCCACATACTCGGCGATGGCGCTCCGCAGATCCGGAAGGCCCGCAGCCGGGCCATAATGTGTCCAGCCGTGGCGGATTGCCTCGACGCCTGCTTCCACCACATTGGCCGGCGTATCGAAATCGGGCTCGCCAATTTCGAGATGCACAATGTGGCGACCCTGGGCCTCGAGCGCCCGGGCGCGAACCAGGACTTCAAAAGCCGTCTCGGTTCCGAGGCGCGACATGCGGTTGGCTACCGGAAGAGGGTGAAGCGAGGGTGGAGCAGCGCTCTTGGTGGGCATAGAGACGCTGATTATAGCGCGAGGGCTGCTGATTTCCGGCGATTCAGGCCGTCAGGGCGACCGCAGGGGCCGGTCTTCGGCCGAGCGCAGGACTTCGGCGACGCTGTAGGCCCGGCGTGCGGGCTCGTAGTAATGGCGCACCTGCAATTCGCCGAGGAGCCCGAGCGCGACCAGTTGAACGCCGGCGAGGATCAAAACGGCGGCAAAGATGATCAGTGGGCCATGCTCCGCGATCATATCGGTGCCGCGCAGCAGCTTTATGACGGCGAGCCAGAGGCCGATGACGCCACCGGCAAAGCCGCTCAACAGGCCCACTTTGCCGAAGAAATGCAGCGGCCGCGACATGTAACGCAGCAGGAAGCGGATGGTGATCAGGTCAAAGAAAACGCGCAGCGTTCGTCCAATGCCGTAGTGCGATTCTCCGTGCTCCCGGTTGACATTGGTGATGGGGACCTCGCAGATGGCGGCTCCGTGCCAGGAGGCCAGCGCCGGAATGAAGCGGTGCATTTCGCCATATAGCGGCACCGATTGAATAAGGTCGCGGCGGTAGGCCTTGAAAGTGGTGCCGAAATCGTGGATTGAGACGCCGCTGAGCCGGGCCATGAGCCAGTTGGCACAGCGCGATGGAAGCCGGCGCATCCAGAGGTTATCGATCCGCCGCTTGCGCCAGCCGCTCACGATGTCGAAGCCCTCCCGCATTTTCTCGATAAACAGCGGTATGTCGGCAGGGTCGTGCTGCAGATCGCCATCCATGGCGATGACGAACTCGCCTTGCGCGTGGTCAAAGCCGGCCGCCAGTGCAGACGTCTGGCCAAAGTTGCGGCCCAGTCGTACGACGGCCACGCGGCTGTCAACCGCGGCTATTTCGCGCAACAGCGGGAAAGTGCGGTCGCGCGATCCGTCATCCACAAACACCAGCTCAAACAGTTCCCCCGTGTTCTCCATAACCGCCTTCAAGCGATCGTAGAGTTCCGTTACATTCTCCTCTTCGTCATGGAAGGGAACGACAATGGAATAGCGAGGCACGTTGAAGCTGATGCTGATTATAACGGCAAAGCTGCACCTCGCTGTTCCTCCATTACAATAGAAGAGGGCAGTTGAGGCCAATCGGGGTATGACTATGGCAAGCAGAATTTTTTCCGGGGTATGCGCCGTACTGATGCTCAGTGCGGCTGCGCTGGCTTCCCAGACCGGCAGCCAGATTACCGGCGATTATGTGGAAACGCGCAGCGCCGACGTTTACACAGGCGTGTGTTTTGCCAACGGCGAAGTAAACCTGGTGGGCGATGAGGCCATCCTGGCATGGCATGTCACCCGGGGGACATGGCTGGGCGAGAGCCTGGAGGGGCTGAACGTAGTGGCCGCGGTAAAAGCAAGCGCCACGCTGGGTGACCCCTACGCCAAGCCGTTGCCGGCCAAATCGGTGCTGATTGTGGATTCGCGCGCCAGCGCCGCTCAGCGGCAGGCGTTGATTGAGTTTGCGCGCCACATGGCGGGCGCCCTGCTGGGCCACACCGAAAAAGTGGTCAGCGCACCCATTGACATGCAGGTGCTTCATCATGCCGCCGGCCACGATCACGGGCGTGCCTTCGTTCACGCCGGGCAGTTCGCCACGGTGGAAACACGCGGCATCAGCGATAAAGACCACTTCTGCGGCAACGAAGAGACCTATTATCCGCCGCTCAGCGCAAGTCGCGACCCGATGCCGGCGGTGGCCTTGAGCGACGAATTCCACGGCTCAGGATTGGGTGTGGATTGGGAGCGCCACGACAAGCGCAGCGCGTTCGTGGCTACGTTCGCCGAGAACAGCGGCTTCTAGAAGAAGCTCTAAGCTCTAAGCTTTCAGCTCTAAGCGCATTCTCGAACGTCCCAACCACCACGAGAGTGTCATTCCGAGCCCGCTTGGCGGGTGAGGAATCTGGGGACGCCGTTTACTTACGCTGACGTTGGTCGTTCTCTGCGGCGCTTCACCCCGCCCTCGTCGGACAACTCGCTAATGCGGGTAGGACAGAGTGCTCCCAGATCCTTCGGCCGCTGCGCGGCCTCT
This sequence comes from Acidobacteriota bacterium, assembly GCA_019236695.1. Taxonomy (GTDB): domain Bacteria; phylum Acidobacteriota; class Terriglobia; order Terriglobales; family Acidobacteriaceae; genus JAFAIN01. Next base: position 8,285 of record JAFAIN010000156.1, read on the forward strand.
GCAGAAACTGAACTCGAACTTTCGCTAGAGGGCTTGGAACTGGACGACGAATCGAACATTCAGGGGTGGAGGGGCGGGCGCGGCGGTTGGATCTGCGTGCGATGTCGCGGTGTAAGCACTGTGGGGGTCCTTCGCCCGCCGTGGCGGGCTCAGGATGACAGTGATTTTCTTGCTGAGTGATTGGAACCAGCCTGGGCCAAGCAGTTTCTGCTCGTACACCGGCGGCTTCTCTGCCGTGGGTGCTCTGGGTGACATTTGCGTTGGGCAGGAAGGCTTCTCCAACCTTCGGCAAGGGGTACGCCGTCTCAAGACCTACATCATGGGGAGCGGGTTTCCCGCGACGATGGCTGCCGGGTTTTCCACCACCAGCGCGCTCGCCATCTGCAGCCCGTGGGACTTCTCCACAATCTTCCTTGCCTCAGACAGCACGGGCGGCCGGCCGCCCGTGCCATGGGCATCGCTGGCCAGCACATGAACCGCGCCGCGTTCCAGCAGCCACTTTGCCGCCTTCTCGGCTTTGCCGCCCCAGCGGCCAAACAGCGAATTGCCCGTAACCTGTACGACTGCGCCTCCTTCGGCCCAGCGCAGCACGGTGTTGAGATCGCGAATCAGGATGGCATTCCGTTCGGGATGCGTAATAATGGGAATAATGCCTTCATCGCCCATCTGCCGGAACAGTTCGTCGGTGTTCTGAGGGATAACGAAATCGCTGAACTCCACCAGAAGGTATTTCGTGCCTTCGATGCAGTAGCGCTCGGGGCGCTGAATGGCATCGCGAAAGTTCTCGTACGAAAGGTGGAAATCGCAACCCAGGCTGAGCGTGAGCCCTTCGGCGCCGACCACCGGATCGGCGGCAACCCGGCTGCGCAGTTCATCCGTAAGCCCCTGCAGCCGTTCCCGGTCATACACGTACTCATCATTGGCGTGCGGAGTGGCCACAATGTGGCGGATGCCGTCGGAGGCGGCCATGCGGCACATGGCGAGTGAGGTTTCCCAGTCGGGCGAGCCGTCATCAACTCCGGGCAGAATGTGGCAGTGAATATCGATCATCGCTATAACGGCTCAGTTTACAAAAGGCTGGCGACCGCCTTCGCGGCCTTACCCTGCGACTCCGCGACTGCGGCGTAGGTTACGTGGCCCCGGTATGTGTTCACGCCTTCGCGGATACCAGCGTCATCGCGAATGGCGTTATCGGGGCCGAAATGAGCCAGCTTCATGACATAGGGAAACGTGGCATTCGTAAGCGCCAGGGTTGATGTATGCGGCACCGCAGCGGGCATGTTGGTAACACAATAATGCACCACGCCGCCGACCGTATAGGCCGGATCGCTGTGGGTGGTTGGCCGGGCTGTTTCGATACAGCCGCCCTGATCGATTGCCACATCCACGATCACCGCCCCGGGCTTCATCTGCTCCACCATGGCCCGAGTTACGAGCTTGGGCGCGGCGGCGCCCGGAATCAATACCGCTCCAATCACCAGGTCGGCGCGCTTCACCGCGCGCGCAATGGTGTAGGAATTTGAGGCCAGCGTGTAGATGCGGCCGTTGAAGATGTCATCGAGTTCACGGAGGCGGTTCAGGCTGAGATCCACAATGGAAGTGATGGCTCCCATGCCCATGGCAATCTTGGCCGCATTGGTTCCGACGATGCCGCCGCCTATGACGCACACGTTCGCCGGAGGAACCCCGGGTACGCCGCCGAGCAGAATTCCGCGCCCCCCGCGCTCCTTCTCCAAATACGTAGCCCCTACCTGCACCGACATTCGCCCGGCCACTTCGGACATTGGGGTGAGCAGGGGCAGCGAACCGGAGCGATCACGAATGGTTTCATAAGCAATGCCGGTAACGTTCCGGGATAACAAGGCATTGGTCAGCTCGGGCAGCGGCGCAAGGTGAAGATAAGTGAACAGCGCCAGGCCGTCGC
>JAFAIN010000306.1 GCA_019236695.1 Acidobacteriota bacterium
AATGGCTGCCGTCCTGAGCCGCCCGTCTGCCGGTGAATCGGCATTCCCGGAGCGCGATGCCGTTATCCTCGAACTGCTCTACGGCTCCGGGTTGCGCAACTCCGAACTCATTGGTCTACAGCTCGAGTCCATTGATTGGGCGCACCAGCGGCTGCTGGTGCGCGGCAAAGGCAGCCGGGAACGCTATGTGCCGTTCAGCGATGCCGCGGCTCAGGCATTGAAAACTTATGTGCCGCACCGCAGCCTGCGAGTGGGCCACTCGGGCCTGCGCCATTCCGCATTGATCGTAAACGCCCGGGGACGGCGGCTTACCAGTCGCAGCGTGGGCCGCATCGTGAAGCAACTGGCTGTGCGGCGCGGCCTCTCTCCTGACGTTCATCCGCATACCCTCCGCCATGCCTTCGGAACCCACTTGCTGGAAGAGGGAGCCGATCTGCGCGCCATACAGGAGATGCTGGGCCATCAGCGCCTCTCCACCACCCAGCGCTACACGCAGCTCTCAATCAAGCACATCCTGCGCGTCTATGATGAAAGCCACCCCCGGGCAAAATAAGCCCGAATTTCTCCGCGTTACGCACTGCCAATTCCGGGAACTGAAGAAAGGGTCAACCACAAAGGGCACAAAGGAACACAAAGGAGAACGGCAAATCGCCTCTTCTACTGCCGCACTGTTTCCTTTAGATTGAAATGCAGGGCATGTACCGCGAGTTGCAAACCCGCTTGAGCGAACGCATCCGCCACGTGCTGCGCGAGCTTTACGGCATTGAGAACTTCTGCATTGTGATCGAGCAGCCTCCGCGAGTGGAGCTCGGGGAATATGCGCTGCCGCTCGGCTTTGAGCTGGCACGAAAGCTGCGCCAGCCGCCGCGAAAAATTGCCGAACAGATTGTTGCCGCGTTGGGCGGGCTTGAAGGGTTCCAGGGTTTCGAAATTGCCGGCGCCGGGTATATCAATGCGCGGCTCGACCGCTCCGGCGCCGCGCGGGCGCTGATTGACGAAACGGAACTGCCCGATCCGCCCCCTTGCCATCCGGCCGAGATTCTGGTCGAGCACACCAGCATCAATCCCAACAAGGCGGCGCATATCGGCCATTTGCGTAACGCCATCCTCGGCGACACGTTTGTCCGCCTGCTTCGCGCCGGCGGCCACAGCGTCGATGTGCAGAATTACATCGATAACACCGGCGTCCAGGTGGCCGACGTGGTGGCCGGACTTCTCTTTATGGAGCGGAGGTCCAAAGAGGAGATTCTCCGGATGGCCGAAGCCGATGCGCGATTCGATTACACCTGCTGGGACGTGTATCCGCGGGTTTCGCAATGGTACGAGCAATCCTCAGAAAACGCCGCGCGGCGCGCTGAAGTCCTGCATGCCATTGAGGCCGGCGGGAACGATATTGCTGAAATCGCCGCTGCGGTTTCAACATCCGTCGTGCGCTTCCACCTTCGCACCATGCAACGGCTGGGAATCGAATACGACTTTCTGCCGCGGGAAAGCGAAATCATCCACCTGCACTTCTGGGAGCTGGCATTCCAGCAACTTAAGGAAAAAGGCGTGGTGTACAAAGAAACGGCGGGGCCGAAAGCCGGCTGCTGGGTGGCGCGCCGCCCGCGCCCACTGGGCGCCGCCGCCGCGGGCGTGGGGGAGGAAGAGGACACCAAGGTCATCGTTCGCTCCAACGGAACGGTGGTTTACGAAGGCAAGGATATTGCCTACCACCTATGGAAATTCGGGCTTTTGGGGCGTGACTTTGGGTACCGCAGGTTCTACCACTACCCCGATGGGCGCACCTGCTGGATGTCGGCTGAAGAGAGCGAGGCCGGCCATCCGCGATTCGGCGGCGCGCACGAAATTTACAATGTGATTGACGCTCGCCAGGCGGAGGCGCAACACACCGTAGTCGAGGCCCTGCGCGGCCTTGGGCACGCCGCTGCTGCCGACCGCTACCACCATTTTTCGTATGAGATGGTTGCGCTTACGCCGCGCTGCGCAACCGAGCTCGGCTACCCGCTGACCAGCGATGACATGGCGCGCGCCTATATTGAAGTCTCAGGCCGCAAGGGCTTCGGGGTGAAGGCCGACGATCTGATTGACCTTATGATCGGCTCGGCTCAGAAGGAAGTGGATGCCCGCCATGCGGAACTCGCGGCTGAGGAGCGCCGCAGCATCGCCGAACAGATTGCCATCGGAGCATTGCGTTATTTCATGCTGAAATTCACGCGCAACTCGGTTATCGCCTTTGATTTCAAAGAGGCTCTCGCCTTCGAAGGCGAAACCGGGCCTTACGTGCAGTACGCAGTCGTGCGAGCCGGCAACATTTTTCGCAAAGCCGGCATTTCGCCTGTGGAGGCTTTGGACCCTGCGGCGGATTTTCAGCGCTGGTTTTCCGGGGAAACCGGAGCGGAAATATGGGAGCTATGGCTCGCGGCCGGCAAGACCACTTACGTTGTGGAGCAATGCATTTCCTCCCAGGAACCGGCATACCTGGCCAAGCACGCATTCCAACTGGCGCAGTTGTTCAGTAACTTCTATCACCGGCACCACATCCTGAACGAGGCGGATGACGAGCGGCGCAGGTTTCTGCTGGCCACCGCTTCGGTAGCGCATCGCGAGCTCATCCGAACGCTGGGCGTATTGGGGATTTCAGCCCCGCCCGTGATGTAGTCCCTATAATGAATGTTTGAGGTGACACTTTGAGCGCACACATGCATCCGCCCGCGCCGCCTTCGCCGCAGCCGCTTCCCGGCGTGGAAGCGATTGTTGCGGTCGGTTCGGGTAAGGGCGGGGTAGGGAAGACCACGGTCGCTGTGAACCTGGCGCTCGCCCTGGCCAGGCTGGGCAAACGCGTGGGCCTGCTCGATGGCGACGTCTATGGGCCGAACGTTCCGCTGATGCTCAACGCCCGCGAGACGCCGAAGGTTACGGGCCCTGAGAACCGCATCATCCCGCTCGAAATCCACGGCGTGAAGATGATTTCCGTAGGCCTGATCAATCCGGGCGATAAGCCGCTGGTATGGCGCGGGCCCATGCTGCACTCCGTAATCCGCCAGTTCCTGCAGCAGGTGGATTGGGGTCAACTCGACGCCTTGATCGTCGACCTGCCTCCCGGCACCGGTGATGTGGCCCTCTCGCTCATTCAGACGGTTCCGCTCACCGGCGCCATCGTGGTCTCCACGCCCTCGGATGTTTCGCTGCAGGACGCGCGCAAGGCCATCGAGATGTTCCGCCAGGTGAAGGTGGAAATCCTCGGCATGGTCGAGAACATGAGCTACTTCGTGTGCCCCCACTGCCGCAACGAGATTGATGTTTTTTCCAAAGGCGGCGCCGAGCGCACCGCGCGGCAGTTCGAATTGCCCTTCCTGGGCAGCATTGAGCTTGATCCTGATGTTCGCCGCGGCGGCGACACCGGAAAACCCATTGTGCTGGAAGGGGAAGAGTCGCCGCACGCACGCTCCCTGTACGCTTTTGCCCGGAACGTGGCGGCCCGGCTCAACGAAATAAGGGCGGCGCCGCCCGAAACCGTGTTGCGAATCCAGTAGCCCGGCGCGTTTCCATGGATTACGACCAGCTTGAAACGTTTCTCGAGGTCGCGCGATCGCTCAGCTTTTCGCGCGCGGCGGAGAAGCGTTTCCGCACGCAGCCCGCAATTTCTTCCCAAATCCGTGCGCTTGAAGAAGAAGTGGGGGCAAAGCTCTTCGACCGCTCCGGCGGGAAAGTCTCGCTCACCGCTGCCGGCAAGGTGTTCCAGCACTATGCGGATGAAGCGCTCGGCTTGCGCCGCGCTGCTATTGCCGCCATTGCTGAAATGGAGCGCGTCCCGCGCGGCGAGCTGGTGGTCGCCGCCAATGAAGGCACGTCGCTGCACATCCTTCCCGAGGTCTTCGCCGAGTTCAAGCGGCAGTATCCCAGCGTCTCGGTCAGCGTGATGCGCTCGGAGCACCCGCGGATCCTCGAACACATCATTGATAACACCATTGATTTTGGCGTGGTGTCGCTGCCGGTGAACGACCCGCGCATGCAGGTTGTCCTAATCCATCGTGACGATCTGGTGCTCATCGCGGCGCCTTCTCACCCTGCGGCCAAAATTCGGCGCCCGGCCCTGGCGGACCTCGCTGCCTTCCCTCTCGTCATGCCCAAAGTCGGCCGCACGCGCGACGCCCTCGAGGCCGCTTACCACGAGAAAGGCCTCAAGCCTGCCATCACCATGGAGCTTGATTCCAGCGAACTGCTCAAACGCTTCGTAGCCGCCGGCGTGGGCATCGGCTTTATTGCGCGCTCCAATGTGGTGGAAGACGTAAAGGCGGGCGCGTTGTGCGCCTGCAGCGTGTCCGATCTGGAAATCCGCCGCGATCTCGCTCTGGTCTTCCGCAAGGATAAAGCCCTGAGCCGCGCCGCCCTGGCCTTTATCGAAATCACGGCGAAGATCAAAAATCCCCAGGCCGCAGGAGCGCGCTGAGCTTCCAATTGCCCTCAGTTCGGCAATTCCGCAACGCGGTTTGTTCATCGGGAGCGCTGGCCCCGGGTGGGAGCACCGGCCTTCAGGCCGGTGTTTTAAAGGCAGGACAATAAATTCGGCAATTCCGCACTTCCGCAATTCGGCAATTGGGTCAGTTCACCACCAGCACCACTTTTCCAAACTGGCCCTTGTTCTCCAGGTATTCGTGGGCCGCCGCCGTTTCCGCGAGAGGGAAAGTAGTATCGATCACCGGTTGCAGCCTCCCGGCAAACACCTGCTTCAATGCTTCGTGCAGGTCTCCCATGGTTCCCATATACGAGCCGAGGAACGAGAGCTGGCGGGCAAACAGAAATCGCAAGTCGAAGGTGGCATCGGGGCCTGAGGTGGCGCCGCAGGTCACGAGCGCCCCTCCCGGCTTGAGCGACCGTATGCTCTCCTGCCAGGTTGCCGCGCCCACATGCTCGAAGACGATGTCGCACATGGATTTTTGCGTGATTCGCCGGACTTCGTCACTGATCTTCTGCTCGTAATGGTTGATCACATGGTCGGCGCCGAGGTCGCGCGAGCGTTCCAGCTTGTGATTGTCGCCCGCGGTGGCGATTACGGCGCAGCCGAACAACTTTGCGATCTGGATGGCAGCCGAGCCCACGCCCGACCCGCCCGCCAGCACCAGAACCGTCTGCCCCTGGCGAATGCGGCAGCGCGCCACCAGCATGTGCCACGCCGTAAGAAATACCAGCGGCACGGCTGCCGCCTCTTCGAAGCGCATCCAGTTGGGGATGGGAATCACATTGATTTCCGGCACCGCGATCAGTTGCGCGTTCCCGCCATCCACGCCGTTGCCCAGCACCGTGAAGGCCCGGCAGAGGTTCTGCCGGCCTGAGGCGCACTGTTCGCAGTGATTGCAGAACAGCATGGGCGCAATCAGCACACGCTGCCCAGGCCGCACCCCGATCACGTAATCTCCCACCGCCACAACGTCTCCGGCAATGTCGCTGCCGTTGATATGCGGCAGCCGGATACCCGGCAGCCCCTTGCGCACCCACAGGTCCAGATGGTTGAGCGCGCATGCCCGGATGCGCACCAGCACCTGGTCTTTGCGCAATTCAGGATCGGGCACATCTTCGTACCGCAGCACCTCAGGGCCGCCAAACTGGTGGAATCGAACCGCTTTCATCGTCGCTCCCTGTTACCCGCAGAAGGGGAAAAATACCATACACCCGCAATTCCGCAATTCCCGACTTCTTTTGTGCCCTTATAGCGCGCCCGTTCTTCCCTTCGTGTCTAGCTTTTGCCCTCCAGAGCCACGCCGATGCGCCGCTTGGCCGCACTTTCGCAATTCCGCACCCTCGGCCGTTGACGCGGCTTTCCGCCCCGGCCCATAATCGCAGCAGATGGCCGACCTTTACGAAGAGATTGTGAGCCTGCGCCGGGAAGGTCGGAAAGCCGCGCTGGCCACCATTGTCAATGTCCGCGGCTCCATCCCGTCGTTTGCCAGCGCCAAGATGCTGGTGCGCGATGATGGCTCCATCTCCGGAACCATTGGCGGGGGCTGTGTCGAGGCGGAAGTATGGCAAGCCGCACGCGAGGTCATCGAGCAG
>JAFAIN010000334.1 GCA_019236695.1 Acidobacteriota bacterium
ACCGTATGCGCGCCGGGCGTAAGTCCGTAGAAGGTCTGCGATGTGGTGGCCGTGCTTACCGGCGATTGCGTATCGAGCTGCACCAGGAAATTAGGAGACCCAGCCACGGGAATGGCCGGATTGGTGATGCGGTATTCCACCGAAACAAACGTCTGAGCCAGCTTCGCGCCGGCCCGCGGCTGCATGATCTGCAGCAGGGCGCCGGGATTCGCGGCCTGCGCTCCGAGCCGGGCAGAACATGCGAGCAGCACAAAGAGCATTGCAAACCTGAGTCGCGTCATCCTGGTTGTTCTCACGAGTAATGCGATGCTGCCGCGTCGGGGCGCGCTGTACCCGGCCCCGATACCCGCTCCCCCGATACCCGGTACCCGGTCGCAACTTGGCTTGACAGCAGGGGTTGAGGCCATCAGACTGCCAAGAGATAGCAATTCATTCCGGGAAACGAGGTTTCGCGTTATGGGTACGTCGATTATGGGCGTTGAGCCGGAGCAACTGCCGCCCGCATCCAGCGGCACGACTCTCTGGCTGAAGATTTTGCTGGCGCTGCTGGCCGCCGGCCTGCTTGCAACCGGAGTTCTGGTTTACAACCTGAAGCAGGAACTCAAGGCGGTCGAGGCCCGGCAGGCTGCCACGGAGCAGGCCAGCGCCGAATTGCGCACCCAGATCGGCGGCACTGCGGCTGACCTGAAGGCCAGCACTGCGGCCCTGGCTTCCCAGGTGGGAATGACCCAGAAACAACTGGTGCAGCGTGCGGCCGGCCTGCGCCGCGAACAGCAGGCGGCGGAAGAGCGCATCACTACCGAACAAAAACAGCAGATCAGCGCAGTTTCGGGCGAGGTAGCCGGCGTGAAGGCGGAAGTCGGCACCGTAAGGTCCGAAGCCGATACCACTCGCACCGACCTCGATACCACCCGGGCAAAACTTGAGCGCACCATCGGCGATCTCAACCTGCAAAGCGGCCTGATCGCGCACACCCGCGACGACCTGGACGTGCTCAAGCACAAAGGCGACCGCAACTATTATGAGTTCACCCTGGCCCGCAACAACAAGAAGCCCACTCCCGTCGGCACCATCAGCCTGCAGTTGCGCAAAGCCGATCCCAAGCACGGCAAGTTCACTCTCGATGTCATCTCCGACGACAAGACCATCGCCAAGAAAGACAAGAACCTCTACGAGCCGCTGCAGTTCTATTCCGGCAAGGATCGCAATCTGTTCGAGATTGTGGTTTTCAGCATGGAGAAGGACAAGATCAGCGGATACCTGAGCACGCCGAAATCGGCCCCGGCGCCGATCGAAACCGGCAAGACCCCGGGCGTAGATTAGCGGGGTGCTGGCGTCGGTTCGGCCGCCCTCGGCCGGACACTCGAGGCCGCTTCGCTCAACGTGAATGCGGGCCGGTCGTACGGCACGATCTTCAATACCAGCGACTGGCGCGAATCGAACGCTTCCTTGCTCGCGTCGAACGAGAAGATAGCCGCGCCCGAAATCCGCTGCCCCGGATTGATGCGCGTCTCCGGCATAATCGGGTTCGAGGTGTGCTGCGCAAGCTCGGGGAAAGCCTTTACGTATCGCGGGTAATCCACCGCCGAAAGCGGATGATCGTCGGTTAGTGGCGGCTTGCCCGCCACCGTGACCGTCGCTTCCAAATGGTGAAGGAATACCGGCTTGCCCGTGCTGTTTGCCAGGTTGAACTGCAGCGCCACCAGCACTCCATCCCCGGAAGGCAGAGCGTACACATCGGTAATTGCTCCCTGTGCCACCGGCTGCGACCGGCCAAAATAGCTGAACGCAGCCACCACCATCCCCACCACCACAATTCCAATCACCACCACCGGCGCCGGCGGCAATGTCCACCGCGCCTTATCCATCTCCTCGGTGATGGGAATATGCCCGGCATCCGGAGGCGGAGGAGGTGTGGCGCGCGCTTCTGGCATATGCGGATTATAACGATTGACTCATCGGGGAATTGAGTCATTGGGTCATTGGGTCATTGAGTAATCTTCCCCGGCAGAGAAGCCGCCGGTGTACGAGCAGAAACTGCCTGGCCCATGCTGGTTCCAATCACTCGGGAAAAAAATCACTGTCATCCTGAGCCCGCCACGGCGGGCGAAGGACCCCCACAGTGCTTATACTGCGACATCGCACGCTGATCCAACCGCCGCGCCCGGACCCGACACCGCGGTGTTCGATTCGACGTCCAGTTCCAGGGGGAGCACCTCCTCCCAGCCGCAATGGGTGGGTCCTCCTCCGCGGCGCTCCGCCCCGCCCGCGCACCATGCCGAGCGCCGTAGGCGCGCCCCCAATTAGCCCAGCGCGGAAGCGCTGGGCAAGCCCGCGAATGCGGGCGACAGACCATAGCCCAGGGCGTAAGCCCTGGGAAAGGTCCCGGTTGCAATCCAAGCCCTCGAAGAGGGCGAAAGAAATTGCCCGGAGCCACTCAAATTCACGCACCTGCCACTAGCGAATAATAATCGAAGACCCATTGCTTTCCACAGCCCCGCCGCGTTACCCTGTTTACGGGGGAAGCTGCGCCAACCGCCGCTGTTTACCACTTGGTAACAAATTCGACGAAACCCCCGAACCGTGATTTCTCACTG
>JAFAIN010000017.1 GCA_019236695.1 Acidobacteriota bacterium
CAGCACGCACCAGCGGCGGGTGAAGAACTAGAGCAATACTAAAGCTGCTGTATCCATAACCCGCTCTGTCATCCTGAGCACCCACGGCAGAGAAGCCGCCGGTGTACGAGCAGAAACTGCCTGGCCCATGCTGGTTCCAATCACTCAGCAAAAGAATCACTGTCATCCTGAGCCCGCCACGGCGGGCGAAGGACCCCCACAGTGCTTACACGGCGACATCGCAGGCAGATCCAACCGCCGCGCTCCGCCCCTACACCCCGGTGCTCGATTCGCCGGAAGCAATCCACATCCCTCACTTCGGGATGACAATTCCACAAACGGCACAGCCGCTAACCTGAGCCAGCCCCGGCAGCCCCCCGGTGACGGAACGAAACAATTCTGCGCCGTACACGCTACACTGAGGCACGACGGGGGAACACTGTGACTGCGATTGCGGGACCGACTCTGAACGTCAGCCGAAACTATGTTGGCGGGAGCTGGAAGCCTTCCTCCAGCTCACGCACGCTGGAACGGCGAAACCCTGCCGACCACAACGATACGGTGGGCGCCGTAGCGCTCGCCACCCGCGAGGAAGCGCGGGCAGCCATCGCCGCTGCCGCCGCGGCCTTTCCCGCCTGGCGAAGAACTTCGGCGATTACGCGCGGCAAGCTGGTGATGCTGGCGGCGCGCATCATGAGCTCGCGAATTGACGAACTGGCGGCACAGCTCACTCGCGAGGAAGGCAAAACGCTGGCCGAATCACGGGGCGAGATCCTGCGCAGCATCAATGTGCTGGAATTCATCGCCGGCGAAGCCCGCACCCTGGGCGGCGAGGTGCTGCCCTCCGAGCTGCCCAAAAACTTCGCTTACACAGTGCGCGCGCCGCTCGGTGTGGTCGCCTGCATCACGCCGTGGAATTTTCCCGTCGCCATTCCTGTTTGGAAGATTGCGCCGGCCCTGGTGGGCGGCAATACGGTTGTCTTCAAACCCGCCACCATCACCGCATTCACTGCCATGATGGTGGTCAGCATGTTTGAGGAGGCTGGGCTGCCCGCGGGCGTGCTCAACATGGTTGCCGGATCCGGGGCTGAAGTGGGCGACGAACTGGTGAACAATCCGGCCGTGCGCGCCATCAGCTTCACTGGCTCGAATGAAGTAGGCAGCGGAGTGTATAGCGGCGGCGCGCGGCGCGGAATCCGCGTGCAATGCGAAATGGGCGGCAAGAACCCAATTGTGGTGCTGGCTGACGCTGATCTCGATCTCGCAGTTGCTTCCACCGTGCAGGGCGCGTTTGGTTCCACAGGGCAGCGCTGCACCGCGACTTCGCGGGCAATTGTCGAGCAGAGCATAGCGGATGAATTCGTGCGTCGAGTGCGCGAGGCCGCGGCAAAGCTTAAGGTGGGCAACGGCGCGGCGCCGGGCGTGACCATGGGCCCGCTGGTGGATGACAAGCAGCTCGCCACCGTGCTGCAGTACCTGGAAATTGGCCGCAGGGAAGGCGCAACCCTGGTTTGTGGCGGCGGGCGGCTCACCGGCGGCGACTACGATCGTGGCCATTTTATCGAGCCCACCATCTTTGATCACGTTACGCCCGCAATGCGCATTGCCACGGAAGAAATCTTCGGCCCGGTGTTGTCGGTAATTCGCGTAGAGAATTTCGAGGAGGCCATGCGCGCGGCCAACGGCGTGCCGTTCGGGCTGAGTTCGGCCATCTACACGCGCGATGCTTCGCGGATTTTCGACTTCGTCGATGAGATCGATTCGGGAATCGTGCACATCAATTCGCCTACCACCGGCGGCGAGGCGCACGTGCCGTTTGGCGGCATGAAATCAACCGGCGTTGGGCAGCGTGAAATGGGTACCGTCGCGCTGGATTTTTTCACCGAGATCAAGGCCGTGTATGTGGATTACACAGGCTCCCGGCGGGAAGGCAACCTCTACTGATCGGGCCATTGGGTTATTGGGTCATTGAGCTATTGTGGAAGAGCTGGCGAGCTTGGCTAGCCCTGCCCGGGATTTCACCCGAAGAAAGCCCGCGAAGCGGGCGGAAGACCATAGCCCAGCGGCGTAAGCCCTGGGTTTCAAAACCAACAACAATTCCAAGCCCTCGAAGAGGGCGGAAGAAATCCGGCTCATACACCCTATTGCTTTCGCCCTGATTGGCGGCTTTGGCGTCGCTCGCCCTGCCCGGCCATACCCGGGTCATAGCTGTAAAAATGGCTCAATGCCTCAACGCCCCAATGGCTCAATAGCTTTGAGGGCTCGCTCGAGTTTTACCCCGCGCGAGGCTTTCAGCAGTACGGCGTCGCCCGGCTTCAATTCCCTGGCCAGCCATTCGCCGGCGGCTTCAGGCGTTTCGACGAATACTGCTGCCACGCCGCCGGAAGCGGCTGCATCCACAATGGCCTGCGCCATTCCCCGCACTCCAATCACTACGTCCACGCCGCGTTCGGCCATGTGCCCGCCGCAGGCGCGGTGCAGTTCGGCGGCAGCGGGACCGAGTTCGAGCATTTCGCCGGCCACCACGATGTGCCGTTCTGCCCGGATGGCGAGCAGCGCATCCACCATGGCGTCGAGCGCTTTGGGGTTCGAGTTGTAGCAGTCGTTCAGCAGCGTGGCACCGCGCATTTTGAGCACCTGCCCGCGCTTGTCCGAGGGCTGCAGAGTGCGGATGGCGGCGGAAATCTCTTCCAGGAACATGCCGCGCTCCAGCGCCACGGCCGCGGCGGCCAGCGCGTTATACACATTATGCTCGCCCACCAGCGGCAACAATGTATCGGCCTGCTCGCCGCCTGCCGCCAGTTCGAAGCATGTGCCTTCGGTTCCGCGCGGCCTGATGTTCAGCGCCCGCACATCGGCCGGCTTGTGGATTCCGAACGAGATGACCTTGCCCTGGAAGTCGCGCCCAAACTGGCTGACGTACGCGTCATCGGCATTCAGCACAGCGGTACTGCCGGAGCGCAGCCCGGCAATTAGCTCATACTTGGCCCGGGCAATATCGGCCACTGAGTTGAAAAATTCCAGATGCACCGGCGCCACCATGGTCACCACGCCAAGGTTGGGCTGTGCGAGTTCGGTGAGAGCGGCAATTTCGCCGGCATGCGACATGCCGAGTTCGACGACGGCGACGTCGTGCTCCGCCCCAAGCCGGAGCAACTGCAACGGCAGGCCAAAATGATTATTCAGGTTCCCTTCGGTTTTCAGCACCTGCCAGCGCGCGGCCAGCAGATGGGCAATGGCCTCCTTGGTGGTGGTTTTGCCTGCCGAACCGGTTACGGCAATCAAAGCGCGGCCCCAAAGGCGCCGAACGCCGGCGCCCAGCGCCTGCAGCGCGGCAGTGGTGCCGGCCACCTGCAACAGCGCGCTCTGGTCAGGAAATTCCTGAGCGCGCTCCTTCTCCACCACCGCGGCAATGGCGCCGGCTTCGAGCGCAGCCGCAACATAGCCATGGCCATCCAGGCGCTCGCCGCGAATGGCAAAGAACAATTGCCCCGGCTGAACCGTTCGGGAATCAATGGAGTATCCCCGGGCAACCGCTTCGCGGTCGAACACTCCACATGCGGATGCCAGCTCGGCGACGCGCCATAAGGGCAGGTTCATGCGTGGCTCCGCGCGGCGGCTCGGAGCGCTTCTCGAGCCACCTCAACATCGTCGAAGGGCACGGCGCCGCCTGCAAGCACCTGCACTTTTTCGTGCCCTTTGCCGGCCAGCAGAACAATATCGCCCGCCCTCGCCGCGGAGATTGCCAGTTCAATGGCCTTTCGCCGGTCAGGCTCTATGCTGAAGCGCGTTCCTGTGGAGGCCAGGCCGGCTCGCGCCTGCTCGATGATGGCCAGGGGGTCTTCCGAACGGGGATTATCGGAGGTCAGGACAACAAAGTCGCTGCCCTCGCCGGCGGCGCGGCCCATGCGCGGACGCTTGGCGCGATCGCGATCGCCGCCGCATCCGAACAGCGTGATGACCCGATGATTGCGGCCCACGAATTCGCGCGCGAGCTGCAGCAAATTGCGCAGCGCGTCATCCGTATGCGCGTAGTCCACCACCACGGTGAAATCCTGGCCGCAATCCACGCGCTCAAAACGGCCGGGAACACGCTGCAGGCGGTGAACGCCTTCGGAAACCTCATCGAGTCTGCACCCTCGCTCCAGGGCCGCGGCTGACGCCGCAAGAATGTTCTGCACGTTCACGCGGCCCAAAAGCCGCGATTCCATGTCGATGCTCCCGGCCGGAGCTTCA
>JAFAIN010000088.1 GCA_019236695.1 Acidobacteriota bacterium
GCCACCCGGAATCAGTTGACCATGCAGGCCCGCCTGCAACTGATGGCGCGAATCTGCGATGCCGTAAATCATGCCCATCAGCGCGGCATTATCCACCGCGACCTGAAGCCTTCGAACATTCTGGTCGACGAATCAGGGCAGCCGAAGATCCTCGATTTTGGTGTGGCGCGCGTCACCGACTCCGAAACGCATGTCACCCGGCAGACTGACATGGGCCAGCTCCTGGGCACCCTCGGCTACATGAGCCCGGAACAGGTGCTGGCCGATCCTGCGGCGCTCGACATTCGCAGCGATGTGTATGCCCTGGGCGTCATCCTGTATGAACTCCTCGCCGGCAAGCCCCCTTACGAAACCGAACGAAAACCCCTGCATGAGGCGGTTCAGGCCATTCGCGAGGAAGACCCCACGCCGCTCAGCTCCATCAATCGCCATTACCGGGGCGACGTCGAGACCATCGTTGCCAAGGCCCTGGAAAAAGATAAGGCGCGCCGGTATGCGTCCGCGGCTGAGCTCGCTGCCGACATTCACCGCTACCTCAATAACGAACCCATCGTTGCCCGGCGGCCAAGCGCTTCCTATCAGCTCCAGAAGTTCGCGCGGCGCCACAAGGCATTCGTGGCTTCCGCCGCCGCGGTGTTTCTGGTTCTGGTCGCAGGCATCATCGTGAGTTCCCGTGAGGCGGTGGTCGCCCGCAGAGCCCAGCAAGTCGCCGCGCGCGAAGCCGCCTCGGCCAATGCCGTCGTCGATTTCCTGCGCAACGATCTGCTGGCTCAGGCCAGCGCCAACAGCCAGTCCGTCTCCGGCGCCAAACCCGATCGTGACATAAAAGTCAGAACCGCCCTCGACCACGCCGCAGCCCGCATTGAAGGAAAATTCAATGCCCACCCTGAAGTCGAGGCCGCGATTCGTGACGCTATGGGAAAGACCTACGAGGATCTTGCCCAGTATGCCGAATCCCAAAGCCAGCTCCAACGCGCGCTTGAGCTGGATCGCCGGGTGTGGGGTCCGGAAAATCCAAAGACCCTCAACACCCTCAACCACCTGGGGCGCACGCTCTGGCACCAGGGCAAATATCAGCAGGCGGAGGCTCTTTTCGCTCCCGCGCTTCAGGTCGAGCGGCGCGTTCTCGGTCCTGAGCATCCCGACACGCTGTACTGCATGAACAATCTGGCCAACGTTTATCGGGCCGAGAACAGGCACGCCGAGGCTGAGCCGCTCTACCGCCGAACCCTGGAAATTCGCCGCCGCGTGCTCGGCCCCGAACATCCCGACACGCTCTCTTCCATGAACAACCTGGCGAACGTTTACTGGTCGCAAGGCAAGTACGCCCAGGCGGAAGCGCTCTACCGCGAAACCATGCAGATCCAGCAGCGCGTGCTGGGCCCCGAGCACCCCGCCACCCTTCTGTCCATGGGCAATCTGGCCGACACTTACGCGCAGCATGGCAAGTACGCACAGGCTGAGCCGCTGTTCCGGCAAACCCTCGAGATCAGCCGGCGCGTGCTTGGGCCGGAACATACCCTGACGCTCGGCTTTCTGTCGGATTTTGCGACGCTGTATCAGCGGCAGGGCCAATATGCGCTGGCTGAGACTTATGCGGCGCAGGTTGCAGCCCTGCGCCAGCGCCCCGGCTCATCCGAAGACCCGGCTGACATTCAGACTGCCATCGCCGACCTGGCCCTGATCTATGTCTCGGAAGGAAGGTATGCGCAAAGCGAGCGCCTCGCTCGCCAGAACCTCGAGTTCGATAAGAAAAACCAGCCCGACACCTGGGAACGCTTCCGTGCAGAAAGCGTCCTGGGCGCCAGCCTCGCGGGCGAGAAAAAATACTCGCAAGCTGAGCCGCTGCTCCTTGAGGGCTATGAGGGAATGTTGTCGCGCAAGGACCAGATGGGAGTTCCGAATCTATACCACCTCGAACGTGCCCGCGAATGGCTGGTCCAGGCGTATGAGGCATGGGGCAAGCCCGGGAAAGCAGCCGAATTCCCTAAGAACTGAGACTCGCAGAAAACATTGCCCTTTGGCCACAGCATTTGCTGCGCGCCTGAAAGCTGAAAGCTGAGAGCCTGCTCCTGCGCCAGGCGCGCCATTTCCCCGATTTTTCGGCGATACTAGTAACATAGCTCTCTTTAAGAACCTCTATGACAACCTGCATTCAAGCGGTTCCTTCTGCGTCCCCGCGGCACTCCCGGGCATACGATCCCATGCTCGATGATGTTGGGTTCATGACCTGCATGACCCTGGTGCTGCTCGGCAACTACGCGCAAACCGGGCATCTTGGCGGGCCTCTCGCGTACACGCCTTACAACGTCGCCGCGCATCTGGTCGGTCCGGAGAACGGCGGGCTCAGGTATGACTACCGCCGGCCCAAGCATCCTTACTGCGACAAGTTCATGCTGGCGGCGGGCCACTCCATCCCCACTTGCTACGCGCTTTGGATGATCATGGGCCAGGCGCTGTATCGCCGGCACCAGCAGACCGGCGACCCCCGTTATCGCGTCGATCCCCACGTTGCCATGCTGCCGGTTGATGCCCTGGGATTCCGCCGCGGGGCAGGCGCGCTGAAATCGCTGCTGCACGATGCCGGCCTGGAAGACCACCCCTTGTTTGCCCAGGCCAGGGGGCGCGGCATTCGCGCGCTCTCCGGCCATGCCGAGAGCACGGACTGCACCAATGACGTGAATGGCGGGCCTTCAGGCATCGGGATTGCCACCGCCGCCGGCAAGGCGGCTTTTTGGGATGTGGCGGGAGCTCCGGCCTCGCCCAAAATCATCGCTCTCGAAGGCGAATTCGCGCTCACCGAAGGCCACGCGCAGGAATTCAAGACCCAGGCCCTCGCCCTGCAGGTCGGTAAACGCTTGCGCGTAATGATCTCCGACAATAATGCCGGGATTGACGATTGCCTCATTGGCGGCAGGATTGGTGGTGTGATCGCCCTGTGCTTTGAAGGGTACGATCTCGTCAGTCAATGGACCTCCTACGGATGGAACGTGTTTACCCTGGCCAACGGCAACGATTACGGCCAGGTCGCTGCGGTCCTGAAAGCCATGGACGAAGTGGACCCGAACGACCGCCGGCCGGTGGCCGCCATCGGCAAAACCATCAAGGGTTATTGGCCCGCAGCGGCTGACGGAAAATTGCCCGGGTACGCCGGCGAGCAATTGGTGAGTTATGCCAGCCACCCTTACGCGCTGAAGATGAACTCCGAGTACTTCCTGGCCCTGGCCCAGACCTTCGAGAAGCACTATGGCGTGGAGTTCGAAGGCATTCGCAACGGCCCGGTCACTGATACCCGCGAGCGGCTGCTCCAGTTCAAGGCGAACATCGATGTGGTAATGTCGCTGCTCGATCGCGACGGATTGGGTGATCGCTTGGCCGACCGCCTGGTGGAAATCGGCGACACTGTGCGCGACGATGTGAAGTTGCGCATTTCCGCCACGCGCGACCCTTTCCTCGATGATCGCCTGCGTGTTGCTGCACTGCCCGAAGAGCCGCAGAAAGTCACGATTCGCAACCCGGTTTCTGGTGCGGAAAAGCAAGTCGGCATTTCCCTGTTCAAAAGACCAGGAGAGCCGGCCGGGGCCCGGCGAGCGATTTCCGAAATCGTCAAGTGGATGAACTACGTCACCGAAGGCCGGTTCTTCACCGTCGCCGCCGATCTTTCCGAATCCATCAACGTGGAGCACGGCAGCCTGTGGGGACACTACAGTCCCAAAGACAACCCCCTGGGCACGCGCTTGAAGGCACCCATTCAGGAAGCCGGAAATGTTTCCACTGCCATCGGCATGGTCAGCCAGAGCGCTTCCGTGGATCCCGGAAAATTTGCCGGCGTCTGGGCCTTGAGCGGTACCTACGGAGCTTTTACGCCCCTGATGTACACTCCCGCGCGGGTCTGGAGCCAGCAGAATCAGGACAGCAGATTCCGTGTCGGGGTGCTGCATATTCTGGCCGCGCACTCCGGTCCGGAAACCGCGGCCGACGCCCGCACCCACTTCGGCATCTTCGCGCCGCAGGTGTGGAAGCTGTTCCCGCGCGGTCAGGTCATAAATCTGAGCTTCTGGGATTACAACGACGTTGCGCCTGGCTACTTCGCGGCGGCGGAAATTGCGGCTCGCGATCCGCACGTAGGCATCATCACCATCGAAGTGGCGCGTCCCGACTTCCCAGTCGCTGATCGCAGCCAGTTCGCCGATACCGACCTTCGCGCCGCGGCGAAGGGCCTGTACGCGATCCGCGATTTCGCAGCCGGCAAGCCGCGTCACGGTTACGGGATCGCTTCGGGATCGAGCTCCACTTTCTATCTGGTGAAGGTGCTGCCGAAACTTGA
>JAFAIN010000124.1 GCA_019236695.1 Acidobacteriota bacterium
GTAGGTTGGCCGATACGGCCGCGGATGGTGCGGATACACCGGGCGCGTACCCACCGGCCGGAAACTCCCGAACCCAACCCCGCCGCGATTGCTGGAGTGAGCCGCGACAGCAGCGTGGGGGGTTCCGCCGCCGTGCACGGAAGCGCCTGAGGAATGCGCCGCGCGCTGCGCCGGCAGAGGCGCAGAAATTACCAATGCAGCGAACGCCGCCAGGAAGAGAAAGCGCCGCATGTGGGAATTCTACTCCTAGCCGCGGCAGCGCGGCTCCGGACAATTCGGCAATTCGGCAATTCCGCAGTTCGGCAATGGATTTATCTTGCCGCCTTTTTTTCAAATACCTGCGGCCGGGCTGCTCGCGGCGGGCGCCGCGCCCCGTTGCGGATTACGCGGATATCGAGCTTCAGCTCGGTAATGGTCCGGCTGAGAGTGTTGCGGTGCATGCCGAGTTCGCGCGCGGCCTTGCACTGGTTGCCGTTGTTTTCCTGGAGCACCGTCTGGACAAAGCGTTTCTTGAATTCGCGCACTGCCTCGGAGTAAAGGATGCCGCTGCGATACATCTGCATGACGAGTGCTTCCAATTGGTCTTTCACCCGCGCCTCCCTTTCGTCGTCTCCAACTGCCTTTCATCCCGGCCGCGCCACGCAATGTATCTAATGCTGTTCTTCAAACCGGTGCAGGGCTGCGATGCCGGCGCGAAACTGCTGCCGCACCGCGCTGGGCGCCAGCCACATCGCGCCGCGCCCTACAACCAGAAAGTAGGGCGCAAGCTGGGAATTCGTAAGCAGCGGTGTGTTTGGCTGGAAAGCCGTAAGGCCAAGCAGCACCACCACCACTACCAGGCCGCCGCGAACCAGGCCGAATGCGCCGCCCAGCAACCGGTCAGCCCATCGCAATCCCGCCGTCTTTGCGCCCCAGTGCGCGATCTTTCCCGCGACTCCCGCCAGAAACGCGACCCCAAAAAATATCAGCAGAAAAGCCGCAAGATCGGCCAGCCATGGCCGGTTGACATATGGCGCAATGCGCCCCGAAACCCGGCCATACATCCATGCCGCCAGCACGTAACCAGCGACTACTCCTGCCACGCTCAACGCTTCCCGCAAGAATCCCTGCGCCATGGCGGCAAGGATCGAAAGAACCATTACCGCAATAATGATGTAATCGACGGCATTCAAACCTGTGCCAGTTATGAGTGCGCAGGCAGGTCTTTTCCCGTAAGCCTGCGATACGCCTCGATGTACTTTTCGCTCGTCTTTTGCGCCACTTCCCCGGGCAGCGCCGGCGCTGGTGGCTGCTTGTTCCAATGAACCTGCTCGAGATAGTCGCGGACGTACTGCTTGTCGAACGACTCCTGCGCGCGCCCTGGTGCGTAACTCTGCGCCGGCCAGAATCGCGAGGAATCAGGCGTTAGCACTTCATCCGCCAGCACCAGGCCCTTTGCGGTCCAGCCAAATTCAAACTTGGTATCGGCAATGATGATGCCGCGCTCCAGCGCATACTCGGCGGCTCGCGTATATACGCGGAGGCTCAAATCGCGCAGGCGCTCGCTTTCCTCGCGCCCGGCCCGCTGCACCATTTCCGAAAATGAAATGTTTTCGTCATGCCCGCTGGCAGCTTTTGTGGCGGGCGTAAAAATCGGCTCGGGCAGCCTGTCGGATTCCCGCAGCCCGGCCGGCAGCGCGATGCCGCATACGCTTCCGCTCTGCTGATATTCCTTCCATGCGGAGCCCGAAATGTAGCCGCGGACCACGCACTCAATCGGAACCATCTCGGCGCGCGCCACCAGCATGGAACGGCCCGCCAGTTCAGCACGGTGCACCTGCAAAGACTCGGGATACCGATCCATGCTGGCCGTAATCATGTGGTTCTCGACAATCTCTTTCAGGAAATCGAACCAGAACACCGAAAGCTGCGTGAGTACCCGGCCTTTTTCAGGAATTCCGGTGGGCAGCACATAGTCGAACGCCGAAATGCGGTCGGTGGCGATGAACAGCAGGCGATCGTTATCCACCCGATAAATGTCCCGTACCTTCCCGCTGGCCCACATCTCGAGCTCGGAAAAATCGCTTTGCAGCAGAACTGGCTGAATAATCTCGGCGCTCATAAATGGGAAATGACGACGAAGAACAGTCGCGTAATTCTAGCCTGCTCGGCGGATTTGTCAACGCGCCGGTAGCCGCAAAACATCAGGCCAGAAGCATTGTGGAAAACTGCATTAGAGAAATGTCAAGCGCCAAAATGCCCATGCGCGGGCGCCGAAGAACCCCGAGGTTGCTCTTCCACAAATTCCGCAATTCGGCAATTCCGCAGTTCCGCACTCCCTTACTTCACGCGCTCTGCGCTTCCGCCCCGAAGCGCACCGATACGACCTTCGAGACGCCGGGCTCCTGCATGGTCACTCCGTACATCACCGGCGCGGCGCTCATGGTGCGCTTGCTGTGGGTGATGAGCACGAACTGCGTGTGGAAGCTCATTTCGCGCACCAGGTCTACAAAACGCGCCACATTGGCTTCATCGAGCGGGGCATCCACCTCGTCGAGAATGCAGAACGGGCTGGGCTGGTATTGGAAGATGCCAACCAGCAATGAAAGCGCCGTAAGCGCTTTCTCGCCGCCGGAGAGCAGCAGCACGTTCTGCAGCTTCTTGCCGGGAGGCGACGCCACAATATCGATGCCGCTCTCGGCGCCGCCGCTGCCATCATCGCTGAGCCGCATGAAGGCGTTTCCGCCGCCGAACAGCTTGGCGAACGCGCGCTGGAAATTTTCGTTGATGCGGGCAAAGGCCTCCTGGAATTTCTGGCGCGAAACGGTTTCGATTTCGGCGATGGTGCTTTCCGTGTTCTGAATGGAAGCGAGCAGGTCCTTGCGCTGCTCATCCAGAAACTCATGCCGCTTAAACACTTCGTTGTATTCCTCCAGCGCCATCATGTTCACCGGCCCCATCGCATCGAGCCGGGATCGCATTTCCCTGCAGACGTTTTCTTCCCCGAGCAACGCCTCGCCCGCGAGCGGGGGCACAGCCAGCGTGGCCACCAGTTCTCCGGCCGGCACGCCCAACTCCTGCACCGATGTTTCGCCCAGATGCTGGAGGTCGGATTCGAGGCGGGCGCGAGCGCTGGCCAGTTCCGCGCGGCGATCACGAACGGCATCGAGCTGACCCCGCGCATCCTTCAACCCGGCATCGAGCGCAGCCAGGCGCTGCCGCAGTTCATCGGATTCCGCCTTCAGGGCAAGCGCCCCTGCTTCCAGTCCGGAGCGTTCCGCCGCAAGCTCAACCGCGCGCTGCGCGAGCTGTGCGTTCTGCTGCACGCGTTCCGCATGCTCGGCGAGAGCAGCCGCAAGCTGGCGTTCGAGCTCCGCCAGCCGGGCGTGCGACTCGGCAGCCGAAGCATCGAGCCGTTGAACGGTGGCGGCGGCAGCTTTGCGCCGCTCCTCCGCGGTGGCAAGCTGCACTCGCATCTCCGCCGCACTATGGCCGGAAGCTTCGCGCGCCGCCGCCAGCGCCGTAAGCTGTTCCTGGGCTTCGGCAAGCGCTTTTTCCACCCGCATGCGTTCCTGCTCCACGCTCACCAGCGCCGCTTCGCTCTCGCTGATGCGTTCGAGAAGCGATTCGCGCTCCGCGCGGAGACGGTCAAGTTCCGCCATAAAGGTTTCAATCCGCGTGGTGGCGCGGGAAATCTCATGGTCGAGTTGCTTCAATGTGTGGCCCGAGGTCATGGCCTGGCGATCTGCCTCGCGCTTTTCGGCTTCGAGTTTTTCCAGGCGCTGCGACAACTCAGCAATGTCGCGGGCCAGCCTTCCGACGGTCGCTTCCTGCTCGCGTAATGCTTTCTCGAGCTGGTCAACCTGCCTCATCAGGTCGCGCAGCTCGCGCTTCATCGAAAGCGGCCCTTCCGCGCGCTGGCGGCCTCCCGTCACGGTTACGTTATGGAAGCATTCGCCCGAGGGAGCCAGGAAGAAAGAGTCAGGGCTGTCGAGCGCCAGCTCGCGGGCAATGGCTGCGTCAGGCGCAATGTAGCCGTCGCGCAGCTTGGGCAGGATGACTTCCAACGATTTGCCAAAGCCATCGAGCACCCGCAGGCATCGGGACACCGGCACAACGCAGTCGCCTGCCGGCTGTTGCCGCGCGTTTTCATCCAGCGCAAAAGAAAAACGCGCCTGGCTGTCGCTGGGATGCACAAGGAACGTGGCCCGCCCATCGACATCGGTGCGCAACACCTGCAGACCCTGGTCGGCTGCATCCCACGATTTCACGACGATGTAATTCAGCTCATCGCGCAGAAAATCTTCCACCACGCTTTCGTACTGCTGATCGACGTCAAGGAAATCGGCCAGCACTCCCACCGGCGCCATTCCGCCCTGCAGTGCGTTGGAACGAAACAGGCGGCGCACCGATTCAGTGGAGTAGCCGTGCTCGGCAATCAGCGCTTCCAATGAAGCCCGCCGGCCAAGAGCGGAGGCATACTCGGCGCGCAACTGGTCGAGCCGCTGCTTGGCCTGGGATTCGGCCTGGCGGCGCGCCACGGTGGCCTGGCGCGTGGAAGTGATTTCCTGCTCGAGCGAGTTCACGCGGTGCGAAGCGCTCTCAAACTCCAGCGCAATCTGCCCCCAGCGGCCGCCGAACATCTCCACTTCGTGCTGCGCCGATGCTTTCTCCTGCTGGACGCGTGCGCCTTCTCGCCCGAGCGCGGCAGCGCGTTCTTCGGCCTGCGTCATCTGGTTGCGGATTTCGGAGGCGCTGCTGACCATCCGCAGCAACTCGGCCCGCCGCCGCTCCTGCTCGGCTTCCGCCTGCTGCAGCCGCAGTCCGGCTTCTGAAGCTGCCAGTTGCAGCGCCTGCGCCTGCGCGTGAGTGCGCGCCACTTCGGCGGCGGCAGATTCCAGTTCTGCCTGGCGCTCGGCGCGCTCCACGGCCATGGCCGCGTGCTGCGCCCGGCTTTGCTCGAGCTGGCCGTTTAGCCCCGCATGGCGGGCGTCGAGTTCGGCGCAGCGCTCTTCATTGTGCGCGCGCGTTCCGGCGCAGCGATCCAGTTCGCGGGCCACCGCGTTCAGGCGCTCGGCCGCGGCGCGCGATTCTTCTTCCACAGCGTAACCGCGCTCCGTGCATGCCCGCTGCGCGGCCTCGAGTTCCTGCACCGATTCGCCGCGCAGCCGAACTTCATCGCCCAGTTCGCCCAGTGTGCCATCGAGCGCGCCGGCTTCACCCGTCATGGCCGAATACTTCCCCGCCAGAACGTTCCTGAGCTTTTCCCGCAGTTCTTCTCGAACCCGCGCGTAGCGCTCGGCCTTCGAGGCCTGGCGCTTCAGCGAGTTCATTTGCCGGGTGACTTCGTCAAAAATATCATTCACCCGCGCCAGGTTGAGCCGGGCCTGCTCCAGCCGCGCTTCCGCCAGCCGTTTTTTGGTTTTGAATTTCGTAATGCCCGCGGCTTCCTCAATGATGGCGCGGCGGTCATAGGGCTTGCTGCTCAGGATTTGCCCAATCCTTCCCTGCTCGATGATGGCATAGGACTCTGGTCCCAGACCGGTCCCCATGAACAGCTCCTGAATGTCGCGCAGCCGGCACAGCTTGCCGTTCAGCAGATATTCGGATTCGCCCGACCGAAACAAGCGCCGCGTAACCCGGATCTCGCCCGCTCGTAGAGCCGGGCGCTTCAGCATGCGGCGCCTGATCTTCAGGACAACCTGCGGCCCGGCAGGCTGCTCACCTATGTGGTCAATCTCAGGATGGGTACTCGCATGTTCCTGAGCGTCGGGCCCAGCTCCAGGCCCGGCTTCGCGCCCGGCGTCAGGCGCAGCAGGATCCGGTTCGAGCGGGCGTACCTCTTCTATATAGCGTTCCGCCTCGGCGCTGGATTCAGCACGCACCGCCGCTTCATCCCAGTCGTCAACCGCACTCCCCGGCAGCTCATCCGAAATCTCAATCTCGGGCGCGGCATTAGCGTCGGCGCCGTCATAAACATCGGGATCGATCAGGCTGAGCGTTACCTCGGCCATACCGGTGGGCTTGCGATCCCGCGTCCCCGAAAAGATAACGTCATCCATCCGCGAGCCGCGCAGCGATTTGGCCGACTGCTCCCCCAGGACCCAGGAGATGGCGTCGGAGATGTTCGATTTGCCACAGCCGTTCGGGCCCACGATGGCGGCAATGCCGTCGCCATGGAACTGCAGTTCGGTGCGGTCGCAGAATGACTTGAACCCAAGGATTTGCAGCTTCTTAAGTTTGAGCAAAACCTGCTCCTTCTCCGCGGTCCCGGCCGCGAACCAGAACCGTTATTGATCGGTGAGCTTCCTCAAGGCGAATCACCCCAAAACGCGGGAAAAACTGCACAAAAACTGCCACAGAGCACGGCTGGGGGGGCTCCGGCTCGGCTGCAATTGCGTCAACTGTAGCGGCGAAAGCCGTCCCGGTCAATGGCTGTGCATACTCTATAATGTGGCTGGTCCAGCAGCACCCAACATATTGTGGCGCAAATGTGGAAATCCGCGCATAAACCCGGAAGGGTTAATAAAGGAGGAAGGGAGAAGCGCGAGAGCAGGATCATGGTAGCTCTGACGGGAAGCGAGACGCAATGGAATTTGCGCAACCCGTGGCGACATTTATTGTGCGGTCAGGATTCCCAGCAGAGGCATGTGCACTCTACTGTTGCGAACGGGAAACTGTCGTCACCCGATCTCCGGAATTCCCAAACCCCGACAAACCTTTCGTGCAAGAGTATTTGGAATCTCAATATGACGGGGAATCGCTTCCACCGCGCCTGTCGCCGGGTTCATCCATAAAGAATGCGAGGCGCCTTCGCGTTTCAGGACGCAACCATGCCTGCGGAGGTGCTGCAGCAGGCTGCTGCGCTTCATTGCACGACTACCGTGTCACGCTCAGCATCCGGCGGCACCGCGCGCATGCCCTCTTCCCGGCGGTCTGACAAAATCAGGGAGATCGCACCGGCCAGGTTTTCCCGGGCCTCGTCCTTGGTTCTGCCCTGGCCGTTTGCTCCCGGGATTTCTGGGCAGTACGCGATGTACCACTCCTCATCGCGCTCGAAAATGGCGGTGAACTCATTGCGCATGCCTCAGCATACGACGGTGGCTGCCGGCAATACCACTTTTTCACTCTCAATGCGCTGCCTTCTAGCTCCGCCCGCCACTGTTCTCCACTGCTAGCGGCAGGGTTCTATTAGGGCGGATCAGCCCAGGGAATGCAGAACCCCTTGCAAGGACCGGTTTGCCCGGGCAAGCTCCCTAAAACGGGAAAGCCGGAAATTTCTCTTCGCTGTTCTGCACATATTGCTGCAGGGCAAATCAGGTAACGGCGCCGGAACTCTCAGCCTGCGCTCGGGGGCAATACTCTACGGAGAGAATGCCCCGCCAACCGTGAACTTCCGGCAGGGGGTTTCCTTAGTGGTTGGCCGAGTCGGTTGTTAGACTTGCATCGTGGCAGCTGCCAAACACCCGCGCGGCGCTTCATTGCCGATCCGCGACTCCCGGCCGGCTGATTTCGAGCGGCTCTGGCGGATCGACCAGGCATGTTTTGACGATCGGTTAGCATACTCGCGGGCCGAGTTCGAGTACTACCTCGGCTTGCCGAATGCATTCGCGCTTGTAGCCGAGCAGGCTGGAGCCATTGTTGGGTTTGTTGTGGCGCGGCCTGTGCCGCGGCGCAGGACCGGGCACATCATCACCATCGACGTTCTGGCAGAATCGCGGCGGTTGGGCGCCGGCTCGGAGCTGCTGCGCATAGCCGAAGACCGCCTGCGCATCGCGGGCTGCGCACGCGTCATACTAGAGACGCCGGTCAGCAATCTCGGCGCGATTGCGTTTTATCACCGCCACGCCTATGCAGTCCTGCGCACGCTGCGCGGCTATTACGCCGATGGGCTTGACGGGCTCGAAATGGAAAAAAAGCTCTAAGCCAGTGGCGTTCCGGCTTAGAGCTTTTTGTATATCGCCTGCGGCTCCCTCACGCAGCGTTCCGCTTGCGCTCCTTACGATCGTCCCCGCCCTCCTTGTCGTGGCCCTGCAGGTCACGCTTCAGGTCCTTCCCGGCTTCACGAAGATTGCCGAGCATCTGCTGCCCTTTGCCTTCGAGCTGCTTGCCTGCTCCTTTCGCCTGGTCTTCCGGATTATCGGTCCACTCGCCGGCCTGCCGCTGCACGCGGCCCATCAGATCTTTGCCCTTGCCTTTCAACTGGTCCTTATTCATCTTTCCCCTCCATAATGGTTTTTCCGAATCGCTAATCGTTGTTATGGTGCACCGCAGGTCAGACCGTTCGCGTGCGCCCTCCAATGAGTTGAAAAATCAGCGCGATCACAGCCAGCACCAGCAGGATGTGGATAAAGCCCCCTAGCGTGTAGCTGCTGACTACACCAAGCAGCCATAACACCAAAAGGACAATAAAGAGGGTCCACAGCATCGCGGCCTCCCATAGCTCTTTTTCAGCTTGATTGCTTACCAACTTGGGTGCGGCCAGCGCGCGGGGAGGTTGCTAAGAATCGAAAGCTCCCGCTGCTGAATAGCTTGGGAGGATTCCGTTCACCGCACAGACATGTAGACCCGGCGGAAATTCAAAGCTGAGAATTGAGGACTGAGGCCGAGAGCTGGGTCTTCCCTGGCTCCGTCACCTAGGCACAAAAACCCGACATAAAAAACCAACGTTACGTTATCTACGAGCGTCAAACTGCCGCAATTCGCTTGTGCTTGCACAGCCCTTGCGAGGTAAAATCCTGCGGTTTTATTAACGTGCGGAGAAATTCATGCGGCCCAAAGAAGTGCGGATTCCGACCCGCTCGCATCCCTGTTCACAAGCTGCATCTTAATGGTTTCACAGGCATCTAACAGTCATTACCGAAGAATTGAGTATCTAGCGCTCAGGTTCAATTGAGTGTGATACGCTCAGGAGCGAGATGGCAGAGCAAACTTCAGCAGTCCAGAGTTCCGCAGAGGCGCAGGGCAAGACTCTGCCCGTGCTGCCGGTGCGTGATACGGTGCTGTTCCCGCATGCAGTGCTTCCGCTGACGGTAGGTCGCGAGAGTTCGGTACAGCTCATCAACTCCCTCGGGGAGGATAAGACCATTATCGTGGTGGCGCAGCGCGAAGCGCGCGTTGATACGCCGCAACCCACCGATCTGTTCACTGTCGGCACGCTGGCCACCGTTCATAAAGTGGTCAAGATGCCGAACCAGAGCCTGTTCGTTTTTGCCGAAGGTATCGAGCGCGTGAGCATGCGTGAGTACACGCAGCTTCAGCCCTTCATGCGCGCCACCGTCGAGAGCATTCCCGAACCGCTGAGCGCCGCCACACCGGAAGTAGAAGCGCTGCAGCGGAACGTGTTGACGCTTTTCCAGCAGATTGTTTCGGGTTCGCCGACGCTCAGCGACGAACTGGCAACGGTGGCCTCGAATATCGA
Organism: Acidobacteriota bacterium; assembly: GCA_019236695.1. Taxonomy (GTDB): domain Bacteria; phylum Acidobacteriota; class Terriglobia; order Terriglobales; family Acidobacteriaceae; genus JAFAIN01. Next base: position 9,401 of record JAFAIN010000124.1, read on the forward strand.
AGACGCGGGCCGGCTGGTGGATTTCGTGGCCAGTTCCCTGCCCTCGCTTTCCACGCGCGACAAGCAGGAGATCCTCGAAACCTCAGACATCAAGGTGCGCCTGGAGCGCATTCATCAGCACCTGGCGAAAGAAGTCGAGGTGCAGCAGCTTCGTAACAAGATCCAGAGCGAAGTGCAGGATCGGGTGCAGCAGACGCAGCGCGAATACTATTTGCGCGAGCAGATGAAGGCGATTCAGAAGGAACTGGGCGAAGCCGATGAAGGCCAGAAAGACGTCGAGGAACTGCGGCAAAAAATCGAAGGCGCCGGCATGCCGGAAGAGGTTAAGAAAGAAGCGCTGAAGGAGTTGAACCGGCTGCAGCGCATGTCACCCATGGCGGCCGACTATTCGGTTACGCGCAACTACATTGAGTGGCTGGCGGTGCTGCCCTGGGCAAAATCGAGCGGCGGGGAAGTGGACATTCCCAAAGCCAAGGAGATTCTCGACGCCGATCACTATGACCTGGAAAAAGTAAAGGATCGCATTCTCGACTACCTCAGCGTTCGCCGCCTCAAGCCTGACATGAAAGGCCCCATCCTGTGCTTTGTCGGCCCGCCGGGCGTGGGCAAGACGTCGCTGGGAAAGAGCATTGCGCGGGCGCTGGGCCGGAAATTCGTGCGCCTGTCGCTGGGCGGCGTGCACGACGAAGCTGAAATCCGCGGCCACCGGCGCACCTACATTGGCGCTCTTCCCGGCCAGATTATCCAGGGTATCCGCCGGGCTGAAACCAACGATCCGGTTTTCATGCTCGATGAAATCGATAAAGTAGGGCGCGACTTCCGCGGCGACCCGGCTGCGGCCCTGCTGGAAGCGCTCGATCCCGAGCAGAATTCGACCTTCCGCGACAATTACCTGGATGTGGCTTTCGATCTTTCGAAGGTGCTGTTCATCACCACCGCCAACATGCTCGATCCCGTGCCCGAGCCGCTGCGCGATCGCATGGAGATCATTGATCTGCAGGGTTATACGGAGGATGAAAAGGTGCACATTGCGTTCCGCTACCTCATTCCTCGGCAGACTCAGGAAAACGGCGTGAGCCCCGACCAGATCGAGTTGCCGGAAGAGAGCGTCCGCTACGTCATCCGGCATTACACGCGGGAGGCGGGCGTGCGCAACCTGGAGCGCAACATCGGCACCATTTGCCGCAAGCAGGCTCGCCGCATCGCCGAAGGCAAGACCGATAAGCTGGTGGTCACGCGCGAGGTGGTGCAGGAATTCCTGGGTGGCATCAAGATCCGGGTGGATACGGAAATTGCCGAGCGCACCCAGCGCCCGGGAGTGGCCGTAGGGCTGGCGTGGACGCCGGCGGGCGGCGATATCCTGTTCATTGAAGCCAACCGCATGAAGGGCAAGGGTGGATTCAAGGTAACCGGCCAGGTGAAAGAAGTGATGCACGAATCCATGGAGGCCGCTCTGACCTGGGTACGCTCGAATGCCGCGCGATTCGGCATCTCCGACGAGGTTTTCCAGCAGAGCGACATCCACGTCCACGTTCCCGCGGGCGCCATCCCCAAAGACGGCCCTTCAGCCGGAATCACCATTGCCACCGCGCTGATCTCGCTGCTCACCGACCGGCCGGTGAAGCCGCTGCTGGCCATGACTGGCGAGATTACGCTGAGCGGGCACGTGCTTCCCATCGGCGGCGTGAAAGAAAAATTCCTCGCCGCCAAACGGGCCAACGTGAAAGACGTAATTCTGCCGGCCGACAACAAGATGAATGTGGATGAGGATCTCACGCCCGAGCAGCTCGAGGGCATCAGCATCCATTACGTTCGCCACGTGGATGAAGTCATCGCTCAGGCTCTGCCGTCTGACACACAGGAAGAGCGGCAGGACGAAGCAGTGCGCGAACAGGTCATCGCCGCCGATCCCGTAGCCGCCGCCTGAGTCGAGAATCTGCTTGAATGGGCCTTTCTCCGTGCCTCTGCGCCTCCGCTGTGAGCCAGGGTTCACGGTTACTCCGCGATTACTTCGCATTACCACAAAAGTACTACTGAGTGCTTGGTCCTGCAGCGCGCCCGCGCTACAGTGCAGTCATGAACTCGCGGGCAGGAAAGGCTCTGGCGGAAACTCAAGTCATCCCTTTGAGGGAAGCAGTGCTCTGTGTGGACTGCGAGATGGTGAGCAACAGTACCCAGGGCCACTGCCTCGCCTGCGGGAGTCATGCATTAATGAATATTGCGGCCGCGCTGGGCGGCCGCTTGCGCGATGCGTCGCAACCCGACGCCGAGTCCATGGGACAGAGGCAGGGTGCCCGCATTTTTACGATCAGGAGGTGCGAGCAGATCCTTCGCGATTGAATTCAATTCTCATGCTCACAATTTGCAACTGCCGCAGGCTCAGCACGACCGAACCTGGCGCTGAATCTGGCGGCAAAGGCTGGCCCGCAGTCGGAACTTTGGGGATGGACACCCGTTTTCGATTCCTGTGCTCCCGGCAGAGCACCGCGGCCAGCCTTTTTTTTCACTCCTGCCCCTAAGCGGCTTTGCGCCCGCGGCTTTCGCCGAACAACGCAATCATTTCCCGGTTGAATGCCGGAATGTCGTCCGGCTTGCGGCTGCTCACCCAATTCCCATCACGCACTACTTCCCGATCCACCCAGTGCGCCCCGGCGTTCTTCAGGTCATCCTGGATGGTGTGATAGCTGGTCATGGTCCGGCCCCGCGTCAATCCTGCAGAAACAAGCAGCCACGGCCCATGGCAGATGACGGCAATGGGCTTGCGTGAGCGATCAATGGCGCGCGCGAACTCCTGCGCTTTTTCCTCCATGCGCAGCGCATCGGCATTCATCGCCCCTCCGGGCAGCAGCAGAGCGTCAAAATCCTCCGGGCTGGCATCTTCGAGCGCCACATCCACCTCGAACTCGTCCGCTTTCCTGTCATGCTTTACGCCCTGGACTTTGCCCGTATGCGGCGCAATCAGCACGGTTACGGCGCCGGCATCGTCCAGCGCCTTGCGTGGTTCCGTCATCTCCGCCTGCTCGAAGAGGTCCGTGCAGAGGATCGCAACCCGCATGCCCTCAAGATCGTTTTTCGCCATTGCATTCTCCTGAAATCAGATTCGGGTGTTCGGATGATGCCACACGTTCGACGGATGGCTCGCCTTCGGAGCTCTCAGCCCTCGGCTCTCAGCTTTCAGCCGCCGGATGAATGAAACGCCCGTTCCATCCCCGACGCAGCATGGCTGTATAGCTGAATGGCTCGTCGAGCACGGAGCCCCCGATCCAGCCATGCAGCTATTCAGCTACCTGGGGAGGGTGTCATCCCGAGCGCAGCGAGGGATCTGCATTTCGTCCGGCTGAGAGCTTAGAGCTGACCGCTGAAAGCTCGTTCAGCACGCCAGTTGCTCGCGCGAGATCTTCAACCCGCTCAGGTTGCCGAGCACCGTGACGGCGATCAACTCCGGGCGGAAGAACTCCTGCGCGAGCTGGTGCAGGTCTTCGACGGTGACTTCTTCGATGCGATCGATCAGTTCGTCGAGCGAGAAAAAGCGGTCGAAGTACATCTCCTGCCGCGCCAGGTTCGACATGCGGGCGGTGGAGGATTCCAGGCTCAGCATCAGGCTGCCCTTCAACTGATCCTTGGCGCGGCGCAACTCTTCTTCGGGAACCGGGGCACGCTTCAACTCCGCAAACTCCCGGACAATTGACTGCACCACCTTCTCGGCCGATTGCCGCGAAGTGCCGGCATAAATGGAGAGGCAGCCGGTATCGCGATAAGGGTTCAGGTCGCTGAAAATGGCATAAACCAGGCCCTGGCGCTCGCGAATATTTTGAAACAACCGCGAGCTCATCCCGCCACCCAAAAGCGTATTCAGGATATACGAGCTGTATCGCCGTTCGTGCCCGATGGGAAGCGCCGGCACACCCACGCAGATCTGCACCTGTTCCAGCGACTTCTTGTTGCGCATCACGATTCGCGAAGCAACTTTGGGCGGCACCTCGTGAAAGCCGTTCCTGGGGCCGGGAAGCTGCTGAAAACGCTCGCGCGTCACGTTCACGAACTCGGCATGGTTGAGGTTGCCGGCAGCGCAAACAATCAGGTCAGCCGCCTTGAACCTGCGGTTGTAAACATCCAGCAGCACATCGCGCTCGAACCGCCTCACCGTCTCTTTGGTGCCCAGGATCGGCTTCCCCAGCGGGTGATCCTTCCAGAAATTCTGGGCGAAGATCTCATGAACGAGGTAATCGGGATTGTCCTCGTCCATCTTGATTTCTTCCAGAATCACCCCGCGCTCGCGCGCAATGTCTTCGGGAGCAAATACCGGGTTTAGAACCAGGTCGGCCAGCACATCCATTGCGATGGGGACATGCTCATCCAGCACCTTTACGTTGAAGCAGATGCATTCTTTGGCAGTGAACGCATCCATGTTGCCGCCAATGCTGTCAATTTGGCGTGCAATGTCTTCCGCGGTCCGGCTGCTGGTTCCCTTGAACACCATGTGCTCGAGGAAATGCGAGATGCCGTTCACTTCGGCATCCTCATGCCGCGACCCTGTCTTGATCCAGATCCCGATCGAAACCGAGCGGATGTGCTGCATTTCCTCGCTCAGGATCGTGAGCCCGTTAGGGAGCACTTCGCGTTGAATGTTGCGCGTTTCCTGCACCATGGGATTGTTCTTCTCGCGACTGCAACCGGCTCCCGCAGTGATTCTGCCCTATCGCAATCCTGGCCTCGTTAAATCGCCAGGCCGGGCGCCTGCGTGAGCTTAAAGATTATCAGGATTGCGGGCCGGTTCGTGACTGGCTGCCCGATATGGCGGCCTGGCAGCCTTTGCCGACAGCTATAATCCGAACAGCTATTGGATGCATGTCACAGCCTCTACAATTCAGCCTTTTAAGCCTTGATTTACAAGAACTTACAGGTGTTGTGAAGAAACTGGGCGAACCCCTCTACCGCGCCCGCCAACTCCTTGAAGCGGTGTACTCCCAGCGTATTGACCGAATTGATGCCATTACGACTCTCCCCAAGGCCTTTCGCGAGCGGCTCAGCATGGAGGGCTTCGAGCTCAGCCACCCTTCCCTGCAGCACAGGTTTACCTCGGCGGATGGCACCATTCGCTACCTGTTTGCATTTCCTGATGGCCAGACGGTCGAAACGGTGTGGATGCCGGAAGGCGATGGCGGTGAGGCCGGCGAGATGGTGGACGCGAACGGCGCCGGGAATGGGCGGCGCGAGTTCACACGGGCTACGATTTGTATCTCCAGCCAGGCGGGATGTGCCGTGAATTGCCGGTTTTGCATGACAGCTCTACTGGGTGTACAGCGCAACCTCACCCCGGGGGAAATTGTTGGGCAGGTGCTGGCGGTGCTGAATGAACGCCGGGTAGCTATTGATTCCGAGCGCATCAACCTGGTCTTCATGGGCCAGGGAGAACCGTTCCTGAATTACGACAATTTCATGAAGGCGGCGCGGCTGCTTGCCGGGCCGGCCCGCATTCCCGAGTCACGGATGACGGTATCGACGGCTGGGATCGTGCCCCGCATTTATGACTTCGGCCGGGAACCGCTGCGGCCGCATCTCGCCATCTCGCTGAACGCTTCCAACGATGAGCAGCGTTCCGCCATCATGCCGCTCAATCGCAAATGGAACCTCCAAGCGCTGCTCGCAGCCGCCCGGGCATTTCCATTGCGTGAACGGGAGCGCCTTACGTTCGAGTATGTGCTGCTTGCCGAAACCAACGATTCGCCCGAAGACGCCCGCGCGCTGGCCCGCCTAATCCGCGGCATCCGGGCAAAGGTGAACTTGATTGCGCTGAATCCCGGGCCGGAAATTCCCTTCGGCACGCCGGCAGACGAGCGCGTCCACCAATTTCAGCAGATTCTGATCCATGGCGGCGTCCCGACGTTCATCCGCCGCCCTCGCGGTCGCGACATCTTCGCCGCCTGCGGCCAACTGAAGCGCACCGTCGAAACCGATAGTTCCAGCCTCGTTTCGCTCCCCTGAGCGCTCCGTGCCTCCGTGTCTCCGCTGTGAATTCGGCGCCTAGAACTCGCCGGCCTCTTCCAGCATCTGCTGCATCTCGCCTTCAGCTTTGGCGTTGCCTTCCGCCCTGGCAGCCGCAATGCCCTTCTCGAGGTGCTGCTTTGCTTCTTCCAGGCGCCCCAGCCGCAGCAGCAACTGCGCTGACATCTGGTAGCCGGCAGTGTAGGCGGGATTCTGCTCCAGTAGTTTTGCGAACTGCTCCAGCGCTTCGCCGTTCCTGCCCTGGTTTGCGTATTCCAGCGCCAGGCCGTAGCGGACAAAGGCTTCGGCGGGATGTTCCTCCACCATCTGCAGGAGCATTTCGAGGCGTGAGGTTGGGTTCACTTGTAGATGCTGTACTGGCCCTGGGGTGGCTTCAGCCTCACGGTGATTTCGCGCGCCGGCTCACTTAAATCATAATCGTCGCCGTAGGTCTGCATGCCGGTGGCAATCACCTGCACTCTAACTTTGCCGTAAGGCACGGCGGGAGCAGACGCCTTGCCGTCCCCGTCGGTCTTGAGTTCAATGCCTTCGTGCAGTTGCCGGCCTTTGGAATCCACCCCGTGCAGCACTACGCTGGCGTGCTTTATGGGCTTTCCGTTTGCGTCCTTCAGCACCACGAAGCTAAGTTCGCAAAACCTTTTATCGCCGGCAAACGTGCCCAACGACGCAGCCAGCACAAACAACAGAACCGCCGGCAAGGCGCGAGCTGCTTTATTCATAATCAAGGGCCTCTGCCGGTATTTTAATCGCTGCCGGCAAGTTCCGGCGAAACCGGCCCCCGCGCCTCAATATAATCGAGCCGTGGACGCAAGCAGGCATACTCAGGACGCGGTCATCAGGATCGCAGAGGCCGACTTCCCCACCCGCTGGGGAAGATTCCGTATCTTTGGATTTCAAAGCTCCGAAGCCGATGAAGAAGCCGTGGCGCTGGTCATGGGTGACGTGCACACTTCACCGCCCCTGGTCCGCATCCACTCACAATGCCTCACCGGCGACGTATTCGGCTCGCTGCGCTGCGATTGCCGGCAGCAGCTTGAAATGGCGCTCGCGGCCATTGCCGCAGCCGGCGCCGGCATATTGATTTATGAGCAGCAGGAAGGGCGGGGCATTGGCCTCATGCCCAAGCTGCAGGCCTACGAGTTGCAGGACCAGGGACTCGATACGGTCGAAGCCAACGAACGCCTGGGCTTCAAGGCCGATCTGCGCGACTACGCCATGCCCGCCGCCATTCTCAACTCCTTCGGAGTCCATGCCGTGCGCCTCCTCTCCAACAACCCCGAAAAAGTTCAGGCGCTCGAACATGCCGGAATCCGCGTCACCGAGCGGGTGCCGTGTGAAGTGGAGCCGCATGCTGGCGTTGAGCACTACCTGCGAACCAAGCAGGACAAACTAGGGCACATCTTCGGCAGCCAGAAAGCAAGCGGCGGGGGAAAGTAAGCGCACTCTCTGACGGCTCAACGGCAAGAGAAACGGGGAACCTTCAAAGCCTGCGGTTCCCCGTTAATCCGCTTACTGCTCAGTTCGGGCGTTACCGGTCGCGGTCGTGGCCGAAATCGAACATGTCGAACAGGTCGCCGATTGCCGGGCTGTTCAACGGCACATAGGGGTTGCTCTTCGCCGAAACGGGATTGGGGAAATTGTCGCGGCTGCGCGCCGTCAGCGGCTTCAGGCCCCAGTTCCGCTCGATGAACTTCAGAATCGAAACATGGTCGGTGTAGGTGTGGTTCACGTGCCCGCCACGGGTGTAGTTCGACACCACGATGAGCGGGATTCGCGGGCCGTCGCCGAAGAAATCGAGCGGCTGTATGTAGCCGGAATCGTAGAAACCGCCGCCTTCGTCAAACGTGAGGATCAACGCGGTGCTTTCCATCAGCTCGGAGTTTGACTTCAGCAGGTCAACAATCATCTTCGCCATGCCTTCAAACAAATCCACCTTGGAAGACGCCGGGTGTCCGTCGAGCAATCCATCCGGCTTTACGAACGACACCGCCGGCAACATGCCGGCCTTGATCGCGGCATAAAGATCGGTCGCGTCCTTGATGTGCGCGGCGCGCTGTTGCGCGTCACCCATGATGGAGCTGGCGTAGGATTCGAAGTTGCAGATGTTGCAATACGCGGCGCCCACCTGCACCAGCGGATTCTTGCTGGTTGGGTTGTGCTGCAGCGCGATTGCGGCGTTGTAAGCCCCGCCGTAGTACGCCCAGGAAATGCCTTTCTCGTTCAGCGCGTCGCCCAGGGTACGCGTGCTGGAGGGCGGAAGTGATCCGCCGCCCGCGATGCCGGCGGTATCAAGAGTTCCATCGGGAAGGAAGCCGGGCGAATCGTTGTTGATCATGTAGAAGTGCCCGGGCTCGCAGCGCGGGCTGGGGTCGTAGGGAAGCGATTCAAGGTAGCGCAATACCGGCGCTACGCCCGGCTGCGAGCGGTTGCCGCACTCGGTGAAATTGCCGTCGAAGTTCAGGTCAACCGTGTAAACGTCGTTCGTTCCTTTCAGCGGGTTGGGGTTGGCGATGTGCGAAGGCGGCTTGGTGGCGTTTCCATGTCCGTCGCTCCACCAGATCGCATCGCCCGTCCCCAGCATGATGTGGTTGGCTGCGGTTCCTCCCATCACCGATTGGTGGAAGTTGTCGCTCATGCTGTATTCCCGCGCCAGCCCGGCCAGCACCGGCACATCGCCTTGCTGCACGTTGTAAAACGCCATGGAGTTGCCGCCGCCGTTGTCGTCAATCGCGCCGCCGCTGGCCGGATCCGGCTGGTTCGTGTAGTTCGTGATCACGAACGGATACAGGTCGCTGAGGCAGCCGGATGGGTTCTCGGGGGTAGCGTTGCGAAGGCTGCAATCCGATTGCTGCCACATCTCATACAGGCGGTGCGTGGTGTCGCCCGTGTAGGAGTCATAGGGTAACTTGGCGCCGCGCAGCGGGAACGGCCCGTTGGGCAGGTTGTTGGCGTTGGCTACGCGAGTATCGGTGTCGGGCAGAACAAACGTTTGCGAAAAGGCGCTGGCGGCGCCTGTGGTCAGCAGGTTCAGGTCGGCGGGTTCCAGCGACGGTTCCACAGCGCCCAGCAGCGCCGCCGGCGTGCCGGGAGGGAAAATCGGCGATGTGGGGGAATAGTTCAGCGTGGGCGCGGGCAGAACTGCATAGGGCGCTTTCTCGTCTTTATCGAGGCTGATGAAGAACCTGCTCTTGAAGGGCTTTACGGCCCGGTATTGCGCCGCCTTCGAGAAGTTCGGTCCAGGGGAGCCGTCGGCGAAGATGATGCCCTTGGAGAGCAGGTTGGAGACGGTTTCACCTCTCGGCGGCACATAGGCGGCGAACAGGTGATCGAATGTGCGGTTCTCGCCGATCAGAACGATGACGTGCTTGATAGGCGTGGCCGTGCCACGTTCCCCGTCACGGTCGGAAATGGCGAAGGCGTTCAGGTTGTTGGATAGCAGCACGGCCAGCGCCACCAGTGTGAGCGCGCGACGCCGCGGGCTGGGCAGCTTTACAGGACGGTACATTCTTCCTCCATTGCCTCTCAGACTTCTGCGAGTCCGGGGCAAGCCGAAGTGTAGGGAGGCCGTATTGCTCGGCGGTTAAGGGCCGTTAAATGCAAAATGAAAAAATGCGGGCAGGGCTGTGGTAATCGGAAACTACGGCAATTTCATGCGCGAGCGATTGAACTCAACTGCAGAAGGCGGGCAGACAGAATCCTCAAAGTTCAACAGAATTTAACAGCGCGGAAAAAGCAGCCTGCAAGAGTTCAACTTGAACCACTTGAAATCAACAGAATCCAACAGGTTTCAACAGGGGCTTGAATCCGGTTGGGGTCCAGGGGGTCGGAGGGATCATTACTCCCATACTGCTTCCAGTTATCGGCAAGTCCCACATCACACTCCCAGCAACCGGCTAAGCTTCGCCCGCTGCTTCACGGGCAGCCTGCGCAGGGCGATTCGCGCCAGCGCCACATATAGACCCTGCGCGTCGGGCATCGAGCGCAGCGCTTCCAGATGGCGCGCTACCGTCGCCACATCTCCGCGCTGCAGCGGACCCGTAAACGCACTCGCGGCGCCATGCCGCCTGTAATTCGCAATTGTTTGGTCCACCAGCGGCAAAATGGCTTCCCGTGCCGCTCGGGCACGGAGCCCTGCGCTGCGCGCAATCTCTTCTCCGGCGGCGAGTTCTGCCACCAGCAGCGGCGAAGCGAATACCGCCCAGGCATGGTAAAGGGCTTTTCGGTCGGGGTTTATGCGCAGCATGCGAGCTTTCAGATCGCCGATAATCTGCCGCGCCAGCCGCACCGCCGCGTCATCTCCCTCCACTCCAAACCACACGTCGCGGAAGTCCCGGCGTGAACTGCCGGCAAACGTCATCAGCGGATGCACTGACGCCACCCTCACCCCGGCTGCGCGCAGCGGGCTGAGAGCTTCACTCAGAAGCGCGCCGCTGGAATGGAAGGCGTAGTTCGCCGTTGAGCCCGAAGCAGCCAGTGCGTCAGCCACAGATGCGATTCCGTCATCGCGCACGCAAATCCAAAGCAGTTCCGCGGTGACTGACTCTCCCAAAACGCACAGTTGCGCGCCAAGCCTGCGGGCCAGGAATCGCCCTTTTCTCAACGACGCCGGCCGATCGCGCACCACCACGTTCATTACGCGATAGCCCGCCCCAACCAGGGCCGGTCCGAGCGCCGTTGCCAGGCTGCCTGCCCCGGCCAGCGCAATCGATGGCCGGTTACGCCTGTTTGCCGCGAAGGCCATAAACCTATTTCATACGTATATTGAATTCATGGCAAAGAATCGTGCCCGGGTGGTTTCCGGCCGCGTAGTGTATCGCGGGCCGGTTTTTTACGTCACCTCCGAGCAGGTGCGCGAGCCGCACGGAGTTACGGCCCGCCGCGACATCATCCGCCATCCGGGTTCGGTGGTCGTCATGCCGGTGGACGAGTCAACCGCCGGCACTCGCATTCTGCTGGCACGCCAATATCGATACGCGGCCGGCCGGCCGCTGTGGGAATTCCCCGCAGGCCGCATCGATCCCGGCGAATCCGCTCTCGCCGGCGGCCGGCGCGAACTGCTTGAAGAAACCGGCTACACCGCCCGGCACTGGAAGTTGGCGCTAAAGTTCTGGGTGAGCCCGGGTTTTCTCGATGAAACCATGGCCCTCTATCTCGCCACCGGCCTGCACAAAGGGCAGGCACAGCCCGAAGAAGACGAGTTCATCGCCAAGCGCTTCTTCCCGATCGACTCAGCCGTAAGAATGGTTGAGAACGGCCAGATTCTCGATGCAAAAACCATCGCCGGCATTTTGTGGCTCGCCAGATTGAGAACGAAATAGCGGCCTTCGGCCGCCTGTGCACCCCAGCAGGCCAAAACCGGGCCCGCCGGGGACCCCGCCTGTCCGGCCGAGGGCGGCCGGACCCACGCAGTTCCGTTCTGCTCCGCGCCTCCGCGTCTCCGCGGTGAAAACCCATCTGACGGGGTTAGCCGAAGGGCTGCTCCAGGCTGGGGCTTTGCGGCGTAAACAGCTTCGCGCCATCCTCGGTGATGTGCATGTCATCTTCCAGGCGAACACCGAACTCGCCGCGAATGTAAACTCCCGGCTCATCACTGAAACACATATTCGGCTCCAGCTTGAGGGTGTTGCCTCTCACCAGGTATGGCCATTCGTGGCCATCCATACCGATGCCATGCCCGAGGCGGTGCGAGAAGTAGCGATAATCAGGGCCATAGCCCGCTTCGACGATCACCTTGCGCGCCGCCGCGTCCACCGACTGCGCCTCCGCTCCCGGCCTCGCCGCGGCGAGCGCGGCGGCCTGCGCGCGATGCACGATATCGAACACCGTCTTCATCTTGTCAGCCGGCTGCCCCAGGACGAATGTGCGGGTAATATCCGATTGGTATCCGTCAACCGAGCAGCCGTCGTCCACCATGATGATGGTGCCCTCGCGGATGAGTTGCGGCTGGGCCGAGCCGTGCGGCAGCGCGGTAAACTCGCCAACTTGAACGCTGGCAAATCCGTTGAACCCTACACGCCGGTAAGCCGCGCTGATCAGGGCGCCGGCATCATTCTGCGACATGCCCGGCTGCAACGCCTTGTAAACCGCTTCATATACCTTGAGCGTCGCCTGGTTCGCAATGGTCATGAGTTCCAGTTCGTGCGCGGTCTTGATGCGGCGGCAGCCCGCGGTTATGGGAGTGGCGCTTTCGAGTTTCAGCGTCGGCGCCGCATGCGCCACGCCCTCGCGAAACACGTCAGGGGTGCGCTCCTCGATGCCCAGGATGCCGGCCGCGATCCCGCGTGCGCGCAGGCCGCGCGCGACCAGCGAGTATGGGTTGTCGTCTTCATGCCAGGTAAGCACCTCGGCATTGCCCAGCGGCCCCAGGTTGAGCTGTTCCCGCGCGCGATCTTCCTCGAATGAAGGGCACACGGCGAACGCCTGCCCCTTCTTCGGAATCACAACTGCAAACACCCTCTCGCTATTGCCCCATCCCACGTTTGTGAAATAGCGGAGTGACGTTCCGCCCGCGAGGAAGATGGCATCCATCCGGCTTTGCGCCATCAGTTGCTGTGCTCTATCGATTCGCGCTCCCCGCTCGTCGGTGGTGATGGGGTGCACCTCATCCTTCATCGAGGCGAGGGCCGCAATCGAAGCAGGGGTCTGGCGGTTTGACGATGGCGGCTGCCGCATCCCCTCGTCCTGCGCTTCCAGTTGCGGTACCCGGCGCAGCAGCATTGCCCCGGCGCCGGCCGCGCCCACACCCAGAAACCATCTCCGGTTCAGCATGATTGCTCCTTGGAATAGCCGACAAATGTATGTGTTTTTGCCGGGCCTTACAACCGGGGCGGCGCAATCCGCCCCTTTCATCTGCCGGGGAAGACGCCAATCATAAAATCCGCCAGTATTCCACCAGGGAGCGCAACCCGCGGGTTTATGCTGAATTCCCTCCCCCGGCGCGAAAATTCGGGCTGGAATTCACTTCAAACTGACCTAAAATCAATGCTCAGATGGCCCCCCCTGACAACCGATCGGGCAAGCCTGACCCGTCCGATGCCGCGACATTTATTGGTGCAGCGGTAGGCGCAGCTTCGTCTTCTGCCGGCGACACCAGCGCCGCGGGAGCCGCCATGACAATGGTCCCGGTGTCGCGCACTCCAACCCTTCTGGGGACAGTGCTTGGAGGCCGCTATCGCATCCTGAATATCCTCGGTCAGGGCGGCATGGGCGCGGTGTACAAGGCCGAAGATGTAAAGCTCAACCGCCTGGTCGCGATCAAGGTCATTCGCCGGGAATTGGCCAACGACCGCTCCATCATGGAGCGGTTCACCCAGGAACTCGTGCTGTCGCGCGAGGTCACGCACCAGAATGTTGTTCGCCTCTTCGACATTGGCGAGGCCGATGGGATCGATTTCATCACCATGGAGTTTGTGGAAGGCGAGGACCTGCGCAGCCTGCTGCAGCGCAGCGGCAAGCTCCCTCCCGCAGAAGCAGCCGGTATCGTTGCCCAGATCTGCGCGGGGCTGCAGGCGGCCCATGCCAAGGGCATCATTCATCGTGACCTGAAGCCGGGCAACATAATGCGCGAGGCTTCCGGCCGGGTTGTGGTCATGGATTTCGGGCTCGCCCGCACGCTCGGCGGCGATGGCATGACGCAATCCGGCGCGCTGATCGGCACGTTCGAGTACATGTCGCCCGAGCAGTCGCGTTCGGAACATATTGACGCGCGTTCCGATCTCTACACCGTCGGCCTGATCTTTTACGAGTTGCTCACCGGTGTAAGCCCGTATCAGGCTGACAGTGCAATTGCGAGCCTGCTGATGCGCTCGCAGCAGCGCGCCAAGCCGCCCACCTCGCATGACGCCTCCATTCCGCCCGGCATCAGTGCGATCTGCGAGCGCTGCCTCGAAATTGACCCGGCGAGCCGCTATCAAAGCGCCGCCGATCTTATCGCCGACCTTGAGAACTGGAAGTCACCGGGCGGAGCGCGCAGCCAGGTCCCATGGCGTGTAAGCGCTGCCGCGCGGCGATGGAAGGCGCAGTTCAAACAGGGGCAGGTTCCATGGCGGCCGGTGGCGCTGGCCATCGTAGTTGCGGTGGCCGCCACCGCCGGCGCTTTCTTCCTGGCAAGATCGGGCTCTTCCCGCGCCGGCCCCCATGCTCCCATGAGCGTGCTGGTGGCCGACTTCACCAACCATACCGGCGACCCTGTGTTCGACAACACGCTTGAGCCCATGCTCAACGTGGCGCTCGAGGGTGCGTCATTCATCAACGCGTACGACCGCAGCCAGGCAAGGAAGCTGGCGGCTAAGCTTCCCTATCCTTCCGACAAGCTCGACGAAGTATCATCGCGGCTGATCGCGGTCAGCCAGGGCATCAGCACCGTGATTACGGGAGAGCTTGACCATGAGGGCGAAGGCTACAGCATCTCCCTTAGGGCGCGCGATCCTGCGAGCGGCAGGATTCTTGCCAAAGCAGAAGCCAGCGCCACGAACAAAGAAGGCGTTCTCAGCGCCATCCCCCGGCTGGCGGCGCCAATCCGCAAGGCGCTGGGCGACGCCACCCCTCCTTCCGTGCAGCTCGAAAGCGTTGCCGGAGGCTTCACCGCGGCTTCGCTCGAAGCCGTTCACGAGGACGCGATTGGAGTAGATGAGGAGTTTGCCGGCAAGTTCGGCGATGCGTTCAACTCCTTCCAGAAAGCCTCCCAGTTGGATCCCAATTTTGCCCGCGCCTACACCGGCATGGCGGCCATGGCGCTTGACCTGGGCCGAAAGGAAGATGCAGCCAATTACATGAAGCAGGCCATGGCGCACATTGACCGGATGACCGAACGTGAGCGCTATCGCGATCGTGGCCTGTACTACCTGACTTCAGGCGACTGGCAGAAATGCGTGGATGAATATACGCAGCTCGTCTCGCGCTACCCTGCGGACCGCGTAGGACAGAATAATCTGGCAACCTGCTACACCCAGTTACGCAATGCTCCCAAAGCGTTGGAAGCCGCTGCCCGGGCGGTGGAGATCGTTCCCAAAGGGGCAGGCCAGCGCGAAAACCTCTCATTTATCAGTTCGTTTGCCGGCGATTTTGCCGCTGGCGAGCGTGAATCCCGCGCCGCGCTCTCCATCACCCCGGAGTTCCAGGGCTATCTTGCCCTGGCCGAAGCACAACTGGGCCAGGGGCATGCCGGCGATGCTGCCGCAGCCTACGAACAATTGAAAGCGTATGGCGCAATCGGAGCTTCGACCGCCTCTGCTGGATTGGCCGATCTCGCCGCGTACCAGGGGCGCTACGAAGAGGCTGCTCGCCTGCTGCAGCAGGGCGCCGAAGCCGATTTCGCTGCCAAGCTGAAGGAGAATGGCGCCAGAAAGCTCGCTTCCCTTGCTGCAGTGGAACTCTGGCGAGGGCACAAAACCGAAAGCCTGGCCGCTGCAGGCAAGGCTTTGGCCGGCAGCCAGGCTGTTTCGATCAGGCTTCTGGCGGGCCTGGCGTATGCCGATGCCGGCGACTCTTCAACAGCCGAAAAAATAGCGGGGACCCTCTCCTCTGAGTTGAGCTCCGAGCCGCAAGCCTACGGCAAAATCATTGCTGGAGTGGCTGCCCTCAAGCGAGGCGACGCCCAGGCAGCGGTAAAGAACATCAGCGATGCAAACGCCCTGCTCGATACGTGGATTGGGCGCTTCGAACTCGCCCGGGCTTACATTGAAGCCCGCGCCTTCCCTGAAGCTGACAGCGAATTGGATCGGTGCGCCAAACGCCGCGGCGAAGCCATTGAGTTGTTCATGGATAACGTGCCCACCTATGCCTGGTTCCCGCCCGTGTATTACGATCAGGGCCGCGTGCGCGAGGGCATGAAGAGTGAAGGTTTTGCCGATTTCTATCGCAGCTATCTCGCCATTCGAGGCCAGGCCGCGGAAGATCCTCTCACCGCGGATATCCGCCACCGCATCGGGCAGTAAAGACCGCGCACGTGCCGGTACTCAACTGAGTGGGAACCACAAATCCGTTTTGGCCGCAATACTCTGAATCCGACCTGCCAGAAAATGCCATGATTCGGACTTGTCCGGCAGTTCTGCATTTCACTCCATCGTGATGACTACCTTCCCCTGGTGATTCGCCGCGCCGAAGTGTCGAAATGCCTCGCGCGCATCGCTCAGCTTGTAGGGGCCATCGATAACAGGCATTAGCTTTCCGGCTTCAAAGCACTGGCTCAGGTAGGCTAGGTCCCGGTTCTGTCTCAGAAGGATCACGCGGACTTTCTTGGTTGTGGTTTGCCGAATCCACCAGCCGAAGATCACGAACTGGAGCAGCAGTCGTGACCGGTCTCCACCCACGGTCGCGTATGTTCCGCCGGGATTGAGTGAGCGCACGCACTGGAAGGGCGGGTGCGCGGCTTTTGTATCGACGATCAGGTCATAGCGCCGGCCATTTTTGGTGAAGTCTTGCGTTCGGTAGTCGATGACATGATCAAAACCGATGGTGCGCATCATCTCGAGCTTCCGCGCGCTGTCAACTCCGGTGACTTCAACGTCTTGCAACTTGGCGAGCTGGACGGCGATTGTGCCCACGCCGCCACCCGCCCCATTGATCAGGATTTTCTGGCCCGGTTTCAGCGGTCCATTCGCGAAGAGAGCTTGCACGGCGAGCTGCCCGGCTTGCGGCAGCGCGGCTGCCTGGCCGAATGTCATTCCAGCCGGCTTCCTTGCCAATGCGCGTTCGGGAGCACACACATACTCCGCAAATCCGCCCCACCCACCAGACCCGAAGCGAGACAAATCCCCATAAACCTCGTCTCCGAGTGCGAGGCGCTGAACCCCGCTGCCCAACGCGGCAACTCGTCCCGCAACGTCGGAACCGAGAATCCGCACCCGTGGTGCGCGGCCGAGCGGAAGCATGGGGCGCTGGAGCAGTCCCCAATCCCAATCGTTGATGGAGGCGGCATGCACGCGCACCAGGACCTCGCGTTCCTTTGGAACGGGTGCTTCGATCTCCCTGACTTCGAGTACGTCGGGCGGGCCATATCGGTCGCGAATCAGCGCTTTCATTCGTCCTTCGCGCGCTCGTCACCTGTCGCAGAGAACAATAAACCTTCGGCAGCCACTTGACCGATTGCGGCAAACTGCCTCTCGACTTGACAACAAGGCGTGAGGCCCGCCGCGGAGGACGACTAACCTTATTGTGGCCGGCCGTACGTGCTCCCGGATTCTTCGCCCGCGGCCGCGTGGGTGGACCGCCACTCCAGGTGGAAGGTCATTCTGAGCGCGCCATGGCGGGCGAAGAATCTGGGAGCGCACTCGCCTTGCGCGGAGGGTAGTCTTCCTCTGCCGCGCATGTGTCCAACCGAAGGTGAAGGTTTTGGCTCTCAGCCTATTCCGATTTCCCACTTACTCAACTTCCCAATTACTCAATTCCCTCCTACACTGCCAGTTCCTGCAGCGCCTCCAGGTCGCGAACCACCAACGTTGCTCCCTTTACTTCCAATATCCGGTCGCGTTTCATCTCGCTGAGCACGCGCGTCACCGTTTCGCGAGTGGTGCCGATCATCTCGGCCATCTGCTGATGCGTGAAGCCGGTGGTGATTTTCAGCTCGGATTTCAAAGCCGAGCGATTTTGCCCTGACCATGAGAGCAGCAGGCTGGCGAACTTGCTGGCCGTGGAAGGCGCCAGCGCCAGCGACCTGATTTCCTGGCACGCTGCGTGGAATTCGGCGCTGAGCGCCCGGGCCACCTGCATGCTGAGCTCCGGGCTCTTCTTCAGCAGCCGGGTGAAGTCCTCGCGGCTGATGAATCGCGTCAGGCATGGCGACATGGCTTCGACCGTCGCCTGATGTGGCGTTCCGCCCACCACCGAACTCAGGCCAATGACTTCACCCGGCCGCGCGATCCGAATGATCACCGTCTTGCCTTCGCGCGACGTGCTCGAAAGCTTCACCTGGCCGGAGCAAATGACGGCAACGCCCCTCGCCGCCTGCCCTTCCACAGCCAGTACCGAACCTTGCGGGTAGGCCATAGAGTGGCTCACGGAACCGAGTTCCTGCTTCAATTGCGCAGAAACGTCGCAGAAAAAACCTCCCTTGCGCAGCGGGCAATCCTGGCAATCATCGACAACCGGCAATCCATAAGGTGAGTTCATTGGTTCCTCAATATCGAATTTCTCCGCAAGCCTCGGCCGCGAAGTATTTGGTCAGTGGCCCATCCGCCACGAACTCGGCGTTGCTATCCCGGTGAATGCAGTGAAGAAGCTTCCGCCCCGGCGCATCCACAAAAGTAAGATCGCAAACATCCACCGTAACTTTCTTTGAATCCAGTAACCCCACGACCCCTGTCCAGGCGCGCTCCAGTTCAGCTACAGATGGACCTGCCAATCTTCCTTCCAGCTTCAACATCAGCGATGCCGGCGTCATAGCGGTCGTGATCTTCAGCGTTGTGGTCGTCATTTACTTCCGGCTTTCCGGCGAAACGACTGAGGCGCGGAGGAATCAAATGCAACAGCCACTTACTCCATTGCCGAAGCGCTTAGCCGTGCATCTCCCAAAGTGATCCGGCTCCGCGCCTCAATCGGTCCGCGATTACTTCGCCGCTTACGTCAGGGGGTGATACACACATCCCTGGAGCACGCACTACGCCAAAGGTGTGAAGATCGTGGCATTGACTTAAGTGACTTATTTTGAGGGGAATGAGATGAGGGCGGAAAGTGTTCCGGTACCGTGACGAATTTTCGGGACGACGGAGGAGACGATATTTCGCCTCGACGACTAAATGTAGTCGCCGCGCTCGATGCCGAGCTTTTTGATCTTCGAGTTCAGGGTGGTCCTCTTAAGCCCAAGGCGAGCTGCGGCGCCATCCGGGCCGCCGATCGCCCCATGAGTTTCGCGCAGCACGCGAATAATGTGCTCGCGCTCGGCGTCCTCGAGCGTTCCCCGGGGCTCTTCGCTCTTTCCCGCAGCGGCCTGCGGCGCCGCTGAATATTCGGCTGGAGCCTGCAATTCCCCGAGGGGCGCTCTCAGCACGGCGCCGCGGGTCAGAATCACGGCGCGCTCAATGAAGTTCTCCAGCTCGCGGATGTTGCCCGGCCAGTTCCACTTTACGAATGCTTCCATGGCTTCTGGAGGAACCGTTTCGATCTTCTTATTCAAACGGCGCGAGTGGTTCTGGACAAAAAAATTCACCAGCAGTGGAATGTCCTCGCGCCGCTCGCGCAATGGGGGCAGCGTAATGGGGAACACTTGCAGGCGGTAAAAGAGGTCGCTGCGAAATTCGCGATCGGCCACCATCTTCGCCAGGTCGCGGTTGGTGGCTGCCACAAGCCTCACGTTCACGGGAATGGTGCGCGTGCTCCCCAACCGCTCGAATTCCTTCTCCTGCAGGGCGCGCAACAGCTTGGGCTGTAATTCCAGAGGGAGATCGCCAATTTCATCGAGAAAGAGCGTTCCCTGGTTGGCAAGCTCCAGGCGGCCAACCTTCTGCGTAATGGCGCCCGTAAATGCGCCCTTCTCGTGCCCGAACAGTTCGCTCTCCATCAGTCCGGAAGGGATGGCGGCGCAGTTCAGCTTGACGAAGGTGCGCTCGTGCCGCGGGCTCAGCCGATGAATGGCGCGCGCGATCAACTCCTTGCCGGTGCCGGTTTCGCCCAGAATCAGCACGGTAGCAGTCGTGGGCGCCACCGTTTCCACTTTGTTGAGCGCCTGCCGCAACCCCGGGCCATCGCCAATAATGTCTTCAAAACTGTGCTCGAGGTTGAGCTCCTCCTCCAGGTATTCTTTCTCTTCTCTCAGCCGCTGGCTCTCTCGCAGCGCTGCTTCCGCGCGCTTCTTCTCAGTCAGATCTCTTACCACCGTAATGACAAAACGAGCTTCGGGCGTCTCCACCGGGCCCAGCATGACATCCACCGGGAACTCGCTGCCGTCTTTGCGCCGGCCAAGCAGCTCCAACCCTGCGCCCATGGGCCGGGGCCTCGGAGCCGAGTTGTAGCTGGCGCGGTGACCGGAGTGGCCGGCACGAAAGCGCTCCGGTACCAGGACCTCTACCGGCTGCCCGACGAGCTCTTCGGCCGAATAGCCAAACAGCCTCTGGAGCTGCGGATTTGCCTGCGTGATGCGCCCTGTGGCATCCGTAACCACGATGCAATCCGGGGAAAAGTCAAACAGCGACCGGAATTGCTGCTCGCTTCGCCGCAGCGCCTGTTCGGCCGCGTGTTTTGCCGAAATGTCGCGAATTACGGCCAGCACCACACCGCCATCTGCCGTGTCGATGGGGCTGAGCATGATATCTACTGGAAATTCGCTGCCGTCTCTGCGGCGGCCAAACAGCTCCAGCCCGGCACCCATGGGGCGCATGCGGGCGGCTGCGGTGTAGGCAGCGCGCTGGCCTCCGTGGTGGCGGCGAAAACGCTCGGGAATGAGAATTTCGACCGGCTCGCCGATCAATTCGGGCCGCGCGTAACCGAACAGCTTCTCTGTCTGCGCATTCGCCCGCGTAATGCGGCCCTGGCCGTCAGTCACCAGAATCGCGTCGGGCGAGAACTCAAAGTACTGCTCAAACAGAGCCGCGTCCTGCAGGATGATCTGTTGGGAGGCAGATTGCATCTCCTATAGGTTAAAGGATGGCCCCAAATGATTGGTTACTCTGTATGGCCGGCTTCCGGATTCGCGGCGCTATTCAGACCGCAGGGCAGCCATGGGCTCAATTCGCGAGGCACGAAGCGCCGGGATCCAGGATGCTGAAATCGCCACCACGGCAATGATGACGAGCGCCAGCGCGATCAGCATCGGATTGGCTGTCCGTACTCCAAACAACATGCTCCTGACCATGCGGGAAGCGCCCAGGGCCGCCGGGATGCCGATCACAAGTCCGGCAGCGGTCATCAGCAGCGCCTGGCCCATGACCATGCGCAACACATCGCCATGGCGTGCCCCCAGCGCCATTCGCACTCCGATTTCGTGGGTGCGGCGCGCCACCGAGTATGCCATGACGCCGTAGATGCCGATCGATGCCAGCAGCAGAGCCAGCGCGCTGAAAAACGATGAGAGGCCCGCAATCAGCCTTTCCTGGCGTAAGGAATTCGCCACCTGCTCCGCCAGCGGCGTGAACTGCAGAGAGATCTGCGGATCCAGGCTGTGTGCCGCGGCAAGAATCTCCCGCTCCAGCGCGGCCGGGGAGCCGAAAAAGCGCACCTCGTAATCACCGAGCGCGTGCTGTTCTCCGGAAAACGGATTCTGCGCGAGCGGAATGTAAATCGTGGGCGGCACGTCATCGCGCAGCCGCCGGTATTTGGCATCCTGCGCCACGCCCACGATCAGCACTGACCGTGTGTGCTCCATCACGTTTTCCTGGTAGGAGCGGCCAATGGCGCTGCCGCCGGGGAACAACCTTCGCGCCGCCGTCTGGCTCACGATCGCTACCGGAGCCGAGTTCCCGGTGTCTGACTCTTTGAAATTACGGCCGGCGATGACCGGCGTCCCCAGGGTTTCGAAGTAGCCGGAAGTCACCAGGTTAAGGTATGCCCGCATTCGCCTGGCCGTTGCCTCACCCCCTGAGTGGCCCCCCGCAACCGAATCACCGGGCATGACGTCCCATTGCCAGGTTGTCCCGCTGATCGGCGTGACCACCGATCGGCTCGCCGATCGCACCCCGGGAAGTGCCTGCAATTGCTCCAGAAACTCGTTTGCAAGCTGGTCCCGCTGCGGGTTCGTTGGCCGCAGGCTGGCGATGTCATGCTGGATCAGGAGCACGCCGTCTTTATTGAATCCAAGTTTCTGGGTAAGCAAGTCGCGGAAGCTGGTTACGAAGAGCTCGGCCCCAAACAACAACAGGATCGAGAGCGCCACCTGCGCCGCGATCAGGATGCGCGTGGCCTCCCAGCGGCCGTGGCCTTCGCCCGACCGTGCGCTCTCCTTGAGCCTGGCCTGCGGCGCGCACTTTGCCGCTCGCAAGGCGGGCACCAGCCCAAACAGGATGGTTGCGCCCGCCGTTATGGCGAATATGAACGCAATTACTCGCAGATCGGGTGCCAGGTTCAGGTAATGCGGCGCCCGCGGGGAAGAAACCGAGCGCACCAGCAATCGGCCTCCCCACCACGCCAGCAGGGCGCCGAGGGATGCGCCCAGCAGTGCCAGGAGCAGGCTTTCGGTCAGCACTTGCCGCGCCAGCCGCGCCTGGCCTGCTCCGAGCGCCGCCCGCACCGCGAATTCATGCCGGCGGGCTCTCCCCTTCGCCAGCAGCAGGTTGGCAACATTGGCGCACGCGATCAGAAGCACCAGGGCGACCATGACGCACATCAGGATCAATGCGCGCCGGTAAGAAAACCTGAGGCTGGAAACACCATTCGCCACCGGAGCACAATCCAGCGCCATCTTTAGCCAGTCCTCGCGTTCCACACCAAAGCCGGTGTCTGGCGGCATGGCGCCGGCATCGATCGAGCGGGCCAGCGACGTCAATCGTGCCCGCGCCTGCTCCACCGAAACCCCCGGCTTCAGGCGGCCAATCACGGCAAACTCCCAGTCCATCGGCTGGTCAAGCGCGGGCCGCTCCGGATGCAGGATTCTTTCTGTCTCCAGCGGCACAATCACGTCAAAGTCGTCGCCTACGTCAGTGCCGAAAAAACCCGGGGGCATGACGCCAATGATCCGAAACGCGCTCTTGTGCAGCATGAGCCGGCGAGACGCCACTGCCGGATCGCGGCCGAACTCCCTCTGCCAGAAGCCATAACCGAGCACCGCCACCGGGGTAGCGCCCCGCTGGTCATCCAGTTCTCCAAAAACGCGGCCCAGGACAGGCGAAACCCCAAGGGTCGAGAAATACTGGCCGCTGGCCATGATGGTGCGAGCCAATCGCTTCTCGCCGCCTGTCCCCAGGTCGTAGTCGGCCTGCTGGTAGGCGAAGGCGCCGCCGAATACGTCTGCCTGTTGCCTGATCTGTTGCCACAGAGCATATGTGAAGAGCGGGTAATCGTTTTTCTGGTTCAGCAGCACCAGGCGCTCCGGCTCCGCTACCGGAAGGCTTTTGAGCATCAGCGCGTTCATCACCGCAAATATGGCGGCGTTTGCGCCTATGCCCAGCGCCAGGGTGGCTACCGCGACCGCCATGAACGCGGGCGCCCGCCGCAATTGCCGCAGGCCATAGCCAACGTCCTGACGCAGCGATTCAAGCCAGGCCATGCCTCGAGCATCGCGGCACTCCTCGGCCACCAGTGCTACTCCGCCGAGAGAACGCAGCGCGGCCTGCCGGGCCGATTCCGCATCCATGCCCGCCGCGATGTTTTCCTCGATCTGCTGCTGGAGATGGAATGCGAGCTCGGATGCCAGGTCATGCTCGACGGCCTCGCGCCGCAACAGTGTCCGGAGCCGCAGGCGGAACTTCTGAAACCAGCGCATCGCTGCTCCTCCCACCTTGGTTCCTCCCGCTCAGGCCTTCTGCAATACCAGGTCGATTGCCGCCGAAAGGCGCTCCCACTGCTGCTGTTCGCGCTCCAGTTGCGCGCGGCCGGCCCGCGTGAGGCGGTAAAGCTTTGCCCGCCGGCCGCCATCCGTCTCCCCCCACCG
Source organism: Acidobacteriota bacterium (assembly GCA_019236695.1). Lineage (GTDB taxonomy): Bacteria > Acidobacteriota > Terriglobia > Terriglobales > Acidobacteriaceae > JAFAIN01. Next base: position 32,922 of record JAFAIN010000124.1, read on the forward strand.
GGCGGCAATCCAGCCCTGCTGCTCCAGCCGGTGCAGTGCCGGATACAGCGAGCCCTGCTGCACTTGCAGAACTTCGCGCGAAACCTGCTCAATCCGCTTGGCGATGCCCCAGCCATGCTTCGGGCCCAACGCCAGCGTGCGCAGAATCAAAACATCCAACGTGCCCTGTACCAATTCGCTGGGCTTTCCCACCGTGAATACCCCGATCATCTACAATAGACGTACACTATTGTAGATCGTCAACAATACGCCCCGAAACGTTTTTTTGCCCAGCCGGCCGGGCCTGAAGCCGCCGAGGATGAAAATGGGTTGGGCAGCCGCGGGAGCGCCGGCTCGCGCGCTACTCTCGCGCAGCCGCTTCTTCTTCCACCCAGAAGCGGTGGCCGGTGCGGCGGATGAACACATCTTCCAGGGTAGGCTTGCTGATGGAGACGCTGCGTATCTGGCCGGGAAACGCCTCCACGACTTCGGTCACAAAACGGTGGCCGTTTTCGCGCTCGATTCGGACAGTGTTGTCGAGCACTGCAGCCTGCTCGTGGAAACGCCGCCTGATGTTTTCGGCGAGCGCTGGCGCCGAAGCGGCATCATTCGGCTCG
>JAFAIN010000102.1 GCA_019236695.1 Acidobacteriota bacterium
CCGGTGGAGCGTCTGTGAACCGCGGTACGCGATATTCAGCGAAGTGGGGGTTGAGGATCCTGCCGTTTTCGAAGTGGATGGCTTCGAACAACGCTCCGCCGATGCCCTGAACAACGGCGCCGGCAATCTGGTTCCGCAGCCCATCAGGATTGACAACTGCGCCGCAATCCCAGGCCTCGACCACGCGGCGCAGTCGCACCTCGCCCTGAGGCTTTACTACCTGAACTTCCACAGCGCAGGCCACGTATCCGCCCTTCTCGAATCCTCCGGCAATGCCATAGCCGAAGGTGTCGGCGGCAGGCGGTTTATGCCAGTTGAACTTTTCGGCTGCCGCCTGGAAGACAGCGCGCAGGCGCTCGGGGTCAGCACCGTTGGGCCGTCCTTCGGCGCTCTTCTCGATGTTTTTAAGACGAAACTCGAGTGGGTCCATAACGAGTTCATGGGCCAGTTCATCCATGGCGCTTTCGCGCGCGAAGTGGTTGGCGGTGGCGGCCAGCCCGCGATACGAACCCTGGCGGAGCGGGTAATCGGTTTCATGGAACTGCACGCGCTTGTTGGGCACGTCATAAAAGACTTCGATCGCTGAGGGGCCTGAGTTGTAGTTGTCATGCTCCCAGGAGACGAGTCTTCCGTCATTCGAGGCGGCGGCGCGAATATCGATGACGCCGGCGGGGCGGAAGTAGGCCCAGGTGAATTCCTCCTCGCGGGTCCAGATGAGCTTTACCGGCTTGCTTGCCGCCTTTGCCAGCCGCGCCGCTTCTACAGCGCATTCGCCGGTGTGCTTGCCGCCATAAGCAGAGCCGGTGTCAGGGACGATGACGCGCACCTGCGATGGGTCAAGATGGAACGCCCGCGCCAGTTCGTCTTTAACCGCGAACGGCCGCTGCGTTCCGGTCCATACGGTCAGCCTTCCGTCGGTTGCCCATTCGGCAACCGCGGCGCGCGGCTCAAGCGGCGCATGCTGGATGTAGGCAACCGTGTAGGTTCGCTCAATCTTTTTTGCCGCGCTGGAAAACGCCTGGGACGGGTCACCGGCCTGGTTGGCGCTGCGGCGCCCCTCGGCGGCCGCACCGGCCGATTTGGCAGTTTTTCGCAGGTAGTCGTACAGTTCTGGCTCGGCAATCTGCTTTGGCGCGCTCCAGTTCGTGTGCACCCTGGCCGCAGCCGACTGCGCCGCATGCGAAGTGGGCGCCACCACGCCGATGAAATCACCATCATGGACCACGGTGACGCCGGGCAACTGCTGCGCTGCCGTGACGTCTGCGGATTCCAGTTTGGAGTTGAAGGCGCTGGGCCGCACGATTTTTCCATACGCCATGCCCGGGCGCTCAATATCAGAAGCGTAGCGGTGGGCGCCGGTGACAAATGCCGCCCCATCAACTTTAGGCGCCGGCTGGCCGGCAGTTTTCCATTCCGCAGGCGGGGTTACGGGCGGCTCCGTAACCACGGTTTCGAACAGGTGCTGCCCGCGAACCAGTTCCTGGTAGGTGAGGGTCTGGCCGGTGGCGGTGTTCGTAATGGCGCCATTGGCAGCAGACAGGCGGGAAGTGTCAGGCGTATCGCCATCGCCGCCGTGGCCAAGCGACTGCGGCAACTGCGAGGCTCCGGAGGTTCCTCCGCCGGCCCAAACCTGGGCAGCGCGCTGCAGCAGCACCTGTCGCGCGCCGGCGGCAATCTGGCGAAGCTGCGTTCCCATTTGCGGCGTGGTGCGGCTGCCGAATGTCCCCATGTCATAGGGCGTGAGGTCGGTATCGGCCATGACCAGCGAAATGCGCTCCGCGCGGACGCGCAGCTCTTCCGCAACCTGCTGGGTCAGAGAAGTGCGGATGTTCTGCCCCATTTCGGCTTTGCCGGTGTACACCGAGACCGAGCCATCTTCCTGGACATGAAGCCAGGCGCTGATCTGCTGCGGCATGTTATCGCCGCCGCGCTGGGTGCGGCCGCCGGATTCGCCATAGTTCTGGTTGGTGTTCTGGCCGAGTACCTCGGCCGGGGTCATCGCGAAAACAGCGAGGCCGGCGCCAAAGAGCTTGAAGAAGCCGCGGCGGTCAACTTCGAACAGATGCAAGGGAGGCTCGCGAAACTCGTAGCGTTCGGGTTCGGGTGCGGCATCGTCGTTCAATTGGAAGCGGAATGTGCGAGGCTCGATCATGAGCGGCCGCCCTTCGCCGCATCCATAGCGGCGGCTACGATGCGGGGATACGTGCCGCAGCGGCAAACATTACCCTTCAAACCTTCGCGCACCTGCTGTTCGGTAGGGTGAGGCGTCTTCTGCAGAAGGCCGGCTGCCGCCATCACCATCCCGGGGGTGCAGTAGCCGCATTGGAATGCCTGCTGGTGCAGAAACGCGTGCTGGACGGGATGGAGCCCGCCAACCGGCGCAAGCGCCTCGATGGTGGTGATGCGCTTTCCGCCCAGCGCGCCTGCGCGCACCCGGCAGGAGCGCACTGCCTCGCCTTCCACCAGCACGGTGCAGGCGCCGCATTCGCCCTCGCCGCATCCGTATTTTGTCCCGGTGAGCCGCAGGTCTTCGCGCAAAACCCAGAGCAAAGGACGTTCGGGCGGCGTCTCGACCCTATACTCGCGGCCGTTGACGATCAGCGTGAGCGAGCCGGTTCTCTGCTGCGTTTCCATCATGCCCTCGCAGTCGAACCCCTGAGTATATCGCCGCATCGCGGGTTTCAGCATTGACGCCCGCCGGCAGAAACATTAAGGTTCCCGAGCCGGCAAGAACCGAATTATCGCGAATACTGAGGAGAGTGGATGCGGCACTTGGTGATGTTGTTTGTGATGGTTTCGCCACTTTTTGCGCAGGAGGCGCCGCGGGCGGCGGCGCCGCAAGACCAGGCGGCCCAGTTGCGCCAGCTCATCAACGGCCAGCGCTCGGCCGGAATGGGTACCGACCAGGTCAGCAAGGCGCTGGACGATGTGCTTTGGCAGATGAAGCTGGGCGACCTCGCCGTTGTCGATAAGATCGAGATCACCAGCAGCAAACCGATTCGCATGGCCAACAGCACCGGCCAGGGCGCGGGCAATCCGCTCATCATCTACGGCTACACGTTTACGCCGCGCAAGCTGGGGGCGAACCAGAAAGCGCCCCTGCTGGTGTTCGTGCATGGCGGCGTGCACGCCAATTTCGATTCGCCCAGCTACGCCCACGTAATCCGCGAACTGATGGAGCAGGGCTACATCGTCGCGGCGCCCGATTATCGCGGCTCAACCGGCTATGGCCGCGAGTATTACGACCAGATCGATTACGGAGGCGCCGAGATTGATGACACGCACGACATACGCAACTGGGCAGTGCAGAACCTGGCGCACGTGGACCCGGAGCGGGTGGGCATTATGGGCTGGAGCCATGGCGGCTACCACACGCTGCTGAACATCGTGCGCTGGCCAAAGGACTACAAGGTGGCGTACGCGGGTTGCCCGGTAAGCGACCTGGTAATGCGCATGGGCTATAAGTCACAATCGTATCGCGATATTTACGCCGGCTTTATCGGCAAGCAGGCGGAAGACAACCCAATGGAGTACCGCAAGCGCTCGCCGGTTTTTTATGCCGATCAGTACCAGACGCCGCTGCTGATCCACAGCAACACCAATGACGAAGATGTGAACGTAATGGAAGTGCAGCACCTTATTGAAGCGCTGAAGGCGGCCGGCAACCGGCAATTCGAATCCAAGATTTACGAGAATGCCCCGGGCGGCCATCATTTCAACCGCATCGATACGGAGCTGGCGCGAAAATCGCGGCAGGAGATCTACGCGTTTCTGGGAAAGTACCTGAAGCCATGAGGCGCCCGGCGGACGAACGCTAGCGGCCGGCAGAATTGCCGCGTTGGATTTCCGTCAATATGAGCGCGAGCGATTCGCGAAATGCAAATGACGTGCTGACGTCGAGCACTTGGGGCCGCAGAGGTTTCAACACCTTTAAGATATCGTCGAAGCCACTGCCCACGCCGCCATGCCATAGCGGCAAGTAGAAGACCCGCAGGCCCGGCTCTGCCTGCTCCGCCATGACATGATGGGTGCCGTGCGGGAATGCGCGTGCCTGCGCAATGATTACGATGGCATGTGATTTTACCGGCTGGTGTCCAGAACATCCCATCGTTCCGGCGGTAAGCGCGGCGACTTGTGCCACCACGAACTGCGCCATGCGATCGGAGGCCTGCAGCGCACCGGCGTTGATCACACCAGGATTGGTTTCGCGCATTTTCGCGAGAAGCGCGCTCCAGGAAGCTCCCGCGGCATTGACGCCGGCAAAGATTACCTGCTGGCGCTCGACATTGATGGCGTGCAGCAGCACGCAGCCGCTATTCGGCGAAATGGCCGCAAGCACCCGAAACATTTGCCAGACTGGCGGATCTCGTAGCGGGTCAGCGGTGAAATCGGCCAGCAGATCAACCTGTACCGGGCCGTCACCTTCCAGCCCCAGCTTTCGCGCAAGCGGCGCCGCCGGCATCATGAAATCACCCTGGGCTTCGCGCAGCTTGCGATCCGGCGCCCGCCCAAACCGCAGGCGAGTGGGAGTTTCGGAAAACCCATCGGGGACGCCTCGATTGTGGCAGTTTCCGCTGGCTCCTTCTCCGGGGCGCGGCGGTCGAAGCGAATCGTTGCCGTAACCGGGGATGAACTCTACAGGCGGCAAGCCTTCGTCGAGTGCTGGAGCGGGGTCGTTCTTCAGCCGCGGCACAATCAGAGTCTTTTTCAGAGTGCTGTGGAACCGGGAGGCAGCATCGTAGAGCATGAAAGTGACCTGGTAGGTGCCGGGAAGGAAGAAAGCCGAGAAATCAAACTCGAGGTTGCTCTTTTGCGCGATATTGCCGTGGACCGGAAAATGGGCGTACCCTTCGCCCTCCTGCCATCTCGCGCCCTCCTTCACCTTTACCAGCAGGTGAAGGTCGGCGCCGTGGAGCTTATCCGCATCCACCGTGACCAGGAACGGCACAATCCAGCGCTGGCTATAGGTAAACGCAGGTTTGAGGATGGTTGGGCGCCACAGTTTGGAACTTGAGTCCGGCTGCTGAGCCCACGATTCCCAGGGCAGCTCGATCATGCGTTTCTCATCGCCGGCAGTGCATGGCGGCGGAGCCGCTGCTTGACCCATTGCGGCACCCCATCGCGCCAGGGCAACACAGCATGCGACAACAGAAGCGCACCGCCGGCTTTGCAATCTTCACCTCGCCCAGGCCATGCCATCAGGCCCTTTGCCGGGCTGCAAGCGACGGATGACCGCGAGTGTGGAGAGATCGATTACGGCAATGTTGTCGTCACCAGCCACGGCGACATATGCGGCAGCGCCATCAGGCGCGACCAGGATTCCCTCGGCCTGATGGCCGACGGGAATGCGCTTCAGTTCCTTGCGAGCCGCGGCATCGATGACTACTAACTCGCCTGCGTCGAGGTCGGTAATCAGGACCCGTTTGCCGTCGGGCGTGAACTTCAGCCGGTTGGAGCGGCGAGTGTGGAGGTCGAGACTCTGAATGACTTTCTTCTGCGCAACGTCAATGATTGACACGCTGCCGTCGCGCGAGTTGGCCGCCCACAGCTCGCGGCCATCGGGCGCCAGGTCCATTCCTTCAGGGCCCTTACCGACTGCAACTGCGGTTTCATTCCAGCCCGCCGGGCTTTGCTGGGGCGTGCGCTCGATGATGGTAACGGAATCGGAGCCGATGTTGGCGGTAAACATTCGCGAACCGTCTTTGCTGATCAGGATCATGTGAGTGGAGTTCTGGCCCGTGCCCATCAGCCAGTCCACGCGATCCGAGGCGGGATCGTACCGCCCGATCAGCTTGTTGGATTCGGCGGTGAAATAGATCTGCCCGTGCGATTCAGTGATGCCGTGGGGACGGCGCAACGGTCCAAGGTCAACCTCGCGGGCCGTGTTCTTCGCGATACCAATGACAGAGATGCTGTGCCCGGGCTCGCGCGCGCCGTAGTTAGTGACAAATGCCGCAGATCCATCAGCCGAGGTCGCGACTTCGTGCGGTCCATCACCCGTGGGCAAGCGGCTTAAGATCTTGCCGCTCTGCACATCGAGGATGGCGAGCATGTTCTCACCCTTATCGACCACCAGCAGGCGTGGCTGGCCGCAACAGGGGACCAGCCAGAGCGAAACGACAAGCGGCAGAAGTTTCATCGCGCATCCTCCCCAGACCGAAGCCTGTGGTTCATAATGAGGCATATGAGCACGAAGCTGCAAAAATCCGACGCCGACTGGCGGCAAAGCCTCACGCCGGAACAGTATCGAGTAACCCGGCAGAAGGGAACGGAGCCTCCATTCACCGGCGAGTACGTGGATACCGAAAAGGACGGCATGTACCGATGCGTGTGCTGCGGCGAGCCGCTGTTTTCTTCCGAAACCAAGTTTCACTCCGGAAGCGGCTGGCCCAGTTTCTACCAGCCAGTTTCAGATGAAGCGGTAGAAACCGAAAGCGACACCAGCTACGGCATGCGCCGCACGGAAGTCAACTGCAACAAGTGCGGCGCCCATCTGGGCCATGTGTTCCCCGATGGACCACGTCCCACCGGAATTCGCTACTGCATTAATTCGGCATCGTTGAAGCTGGATGAAAACGAGGGGAAGTAGCGGGCCGCCCGCTGACTACGATTTCAGGGTAGCCGGAATGGGCTACAAGACAAAATGAAAAGCGAAGCTAGGGACAACAGCATGAAACCCATTCGGCTCTCCGGTCATGCCAGGCAGCAGTTGAGCTTCCGAGGAGCCACTGAGGCCGAGGTCCTTGAGGCAATTCGCAAGGAAGCGTGGCGACCAGCCGAATCCGGAAGGCTGGAATGCAAGCGGAGTTTTCCCTTTGACGCCCTCTGGAATGGTAAGCAATACCGGACCAAACAGGTCAGGCCGGTCTTCGCCGAAGAAACCACTGA
>JAFAIN010000344.1 GCA_019236695.1 Acidobacteriota bacterium
GCGTTGTAATTGAGCCCTTCCATGCCGGGCGGCGATCCCAATGCGGCATTTATGCCGACCCCGAAGACAAGCATGTAGCCAAGCGGGTAGAAAACGTCCCAGAAAATGAATACCAGATTGGTGGCGCGGATCTTCGCTTCCCGGTAGAGCATGGCATCCACTGCGCTCATTCTGCTGCCTCCTTTCGCCGGCCCGCCGCCGGCGCTGTTTCGGTCAATTCGAGGAAGACATCTTCCAGGGTTGCGCCGTTCATTTCCAGGCGCAGTACGCGGCGATTTCGCGCCAGGGAGCTGACCAGCTCGAGCACGTGCCCCTCCGGTGACTTGAAGGCGAGGTCAAGGGTGTTGTTTTCGATTCGCGCGCGCAGCGTCGGCAAATTCTGCAATTCGCTCTCGATCCCGGCGGGCATGGAATCAAACGTCATCGAGACTTCGTACACTCCCTGCGAAAGCAGCTTGAGCGTACTCAGGTCGCCGCGGGCCACCTGGCGGCCGTGATCCACGATCAGGATGTCTTCGCACAACTCCTCTGCCTCGCTGAGAATTTGGGTGGTCAGGACAATCGTCCGGCCCCGGCGCGCCTCCTCCCGCAGCATGGTCATGACCTCGCGTTTGAGCAGCGGGTCCATACCGGTGGAAAATTCGTCGAGGAACAAGACGGGGGTTTCCACCATGAAGGTCTTGGCCACCTGGACACGGCGGCGAAAACCGCCGCTCAGGTCCTGTACTTTGCGGCCGGCTTCATCGGCCAGGCGGAATCGCTCGATCATCTCCGCGGCCCGGCGCTCGGCAGTTGCGCGTTCGAGTTGATGGAACCGGGCAAAAGTGAGCAGGTTGTCACGCACGCTCAGCAGCAGGTCCACGGCCGTTTCCTGAATTACCGAAGCAATGCGGCGCCGCACCTCGAGGGGCTTCTTCACCACGTCAAAGCCCAGCACCGAAGCCGAACCGCCAGTGGGGCGGCTCAAGGTGGTCAGGATCTTCAATGTTGTGGATTTGCCGGCGCCGTTCGGCCCGAGCAGCCCAAATATGCTGCCGCGGGCAACGGAAAAGCTGAGGTCATCGACGGCGCGGACGCGGCCAAAGCACTTGACGAGATTTTGCACTTCGAGAGCGAAGGTCATCGCACGCTTCCTGATTTGTGTTGTAAGGGAGTGAAACCAGCGCCCGTTCAAGGGCGCTTACGGCGACGCTGAGGCGCCGGAGCTTACTGGATGGAGGCGGCGGGATTCATAAGGAGCTTAAACAGAGTACCGTGCTCAACTCCATATCGTCAATGGAGGGAGCGGGCCGAAAGCTCTGGGAGCGTCCCTGCCCCGCCACAACCGTTTGTGTTTCAATCAGCTCTGGCATGGTCTGCGTTCCCAGCTTCATTCTTGCGGGCGGCAAGAGTTCTCGCATGGGCGCCGATAAGAGCGCGCTGCAGTTCGGCGGGCGTTCGCTGCTCGAGCGCGCATTCGAGATTGCCCGCGCAGGCGGCGGAGTTGTGAGCATTGTGGGCTCCGGAGAAGACTTGAAACAGCGTGCCGCGGAACTCGGCGCCCCGGCCCTTGGTGACCTGTTCCCCGGGCAGGGGCCGCTCGCCGGCATCCACTCCGCACTCGAGTGTCCATCCGCAGGCGACCTGAATTTCATTCTTGCCGTGGATCTTCCCCTGATCTCCACGAGGTTCGTTCGTTACCTGCTTGAACGAGCCCGGAAATCGCAAGCCGAAGTCACGGTCGCGCGGGTGGCGGGGCGCCTGCAAACTCTTTGCGGAGCGTACGGGCGCAGCTTTGCCGGCCGCGCGCAGAGCGCGCTCGAGGAGGGTCGCAACAAAATCGAGCTTGCCTTCGCTCCCGCCTCCCTCGACGTCATTTCGGAGTGCGAGCTCGCAGCCGGCGGGTTTGCGCCTGCCCTGTTCCTGAACGTCAACACGCCGGAAGACTTCACCCGGGCGGAAGCGATTTTGCAATCCGGGGTTCCAGAAGCAGAGATCGGTTAACATTTTTGTGAATGCACTCTCCTGCCACCAGGCCTTACATTGATTTCCAGGCGGTGAGCAAGTCATTTGGCTCGCACACAGTGCTTGACCAGGTTTCGTTCAACGTCATGCCGGGGGAGACTGTCTGCATCCTGGGGCGCAGCGGCGTGGGCAAATCAGTTTCGCTGCAGCACATCATGGGTTTTTTGAAGCCCGATTCGGGGCGCGTCATCGTGGCCGCCGAAGACGTTACGAATTACGATGAGCGCGAGCTCGAGCGCATTCGCAAGAAGGTCACCATGGTGTTTCAGAATGGCGCGCTGTTCGATTCCCTGACGGTGGGCGAGAATGTGGCGTTTCCGCTGCGCGAGCGCGGCGACCTCAGCGATGAAGAAACCGCGCAGATTGTGGAAGGCCTGCTCGAGATGGTAGGCGTGCGCGCGATGCGCGATTTGCTGCCCAGTGATCTTTCCACCGGCATGAAACGTTCAGTGGCCATTGCCCGGGCGCTGGCTGCGCAACCCGAGGCCGTGCTGTACGACGAGCCTACGACCATGGTCGATCCGCTGCAGGCACAACTCCTGGGCGACCTGATTGCAAAGCTTAAACTGCAGTTGAAGCTGACCAGCGTGGTAGTAACGCATGACATGCGGCTGGCCCAAAAGCTCGCCGATCGCATCGTGTTCCTGCACGAGGCCCGCGTCCTGTTCTTCGGCACCCCATCGGAGATGGAGCACAGCCAGGAGAGCGTAGTGCGCGAATTCCTGCACCTGGATTCCTACGGCCCCGGCGACGTTGGGGGCAACTGAGCTTCGCCATTTCCGCCGCGGCAGAATCACCCGGTCTTGCAGTGGCCGGCACTGCGTGGCCGCCCTCAATTCGGCAATTCCGCAGTTCCGCAATTCGGCAATCAGAGCAGGTTCTTTACCACGAACCAGACATTCGCAGGCCTTTCAGCCAGGCGGCGCATGAACCAGGCATACCAATGCGCCCCGTAAGCCACCAGCACGCGTGAATCGCAGCCTTCGGCAGCGAGACGCTCCTGCTCGGCGGTTTGAATGCCATAGAGCATCTGGAATTCCAGCCCGGCATGGGGCACGCCGTTCTGCTCGGCATGGGCCGAGATTCGAGCGATCAGTTCGCGATCGTGGGTGCCGAAGGCGGCGCGCACGCCGCGCTCACGCGCGGCGGCGCTCAGCAAACGTTCCGCGAGCGCAAAATAATTTCGGTCCACATCCCGCTTGCGCGGGAAGGCGATGGCGGCGGGCTCCTTGTACGCGCCCTTCACCAGGCGCACCGCGGCTTTCATTTCGATCAGCCGGTCTACATCATCACGCGTGCGATACAAATAGGCCTGCACGCACACCCCGGCATTGGGATGCTCGGCATGCAATCGGGCAAAAAGGTCGAGCGTGCGCGCGGTGTACGCGCTACCCTCCATATCGATCCACAAAGTGCCGGCTCCGGCGTGCATTGCCGCGGCGGCGGCCAGCGGCTTCAGGTTGACGTAACAAAGCTCATCGCCGAGGTCCAGGCCCAATTGCGTGAGCTTGACGGAAATTTCAGTCGGGAGCCCGGCGTCCCTCACTTGCGCCAGCACCGAGAGATAGTGGTCCCTTACGAGGGCCGCTTCGGCTGGAGAGGTGATGTTCTCGCCCAGTTGAGTGAATACGGTGCGAAGACGGCGCGCCGCGAGCCTTTGCGCGGCCGCCATGGCATCTTCCAGGCGCTCGCCGGGCATGAAACGCGAAACAGTGCGGCGAACGAAGCCATACTTCGGCGCCTGGCGACGCAGCCAGGCATTCTGCGAGGCATACAGCAGGCTGCTGCGCATGAGGCCCATGGGCGGTGCCATTGT
>JAFAIN010000136.1 GCA_019236695.1 Acidobacteriota bacterium
TAGTGGGAGCCGGCTTTGGCATGGCGATTGGATTTGGAATCGCCGCTGCCGCCTCGGTTCCCGTTAACGCGCAAGCCGTGTGGATGTTCGTGGGCGGGCTTGCGGGCGTAGGCGCCGGCCTGGCCGCCGGGCACGCTCTGGGCGCGCGCGCTGCCGAGGGCGTTTCCTGCGACGAGCTTCTCTTCTACCAGGATGCTGTGAAACAGGGCCGTGCGCTGGTCATCGCCGCAGCCAGGTCACGCCGCGGAGCGCGCGTGCTGCGCTCGGCGCTGCTGCGCCACGGCGCCGAAAGCGTGGATGCCGCCTACAGGCAATGGCGCCTGGGGCTCAGGCAGATCGGCTACCGCTCGCCGGCAATGCGCAAGAAGGAAGCGGGTATGTCGGCTCCGGCCCGGCCCCGCGCACGGGGTAAAGCGGCCGGTTTCGGCGACTGATCCTGCCCGGCAGGAATTTTCCAAAGGTTGCGCCCGAACAAAGAGCCCCATAACTGCGCCGCCGTAATCTCGATGCAAGTTGTGGGAGGGTGTGGCTTACCCCGGGTCTGCCGCTGCGCGTGGCCGCTCCGGACAAAGTGTGATTCCCAGGGGACGAAAAATGCAGATACCAGTGTTGAAGCGCGCCGTGGCGGCGCTGTTCGTTGCAGTGGTGGTCAGCCTCGCGAGCCGCCCGGCCATGGCCATTCCGGCGTTCGCCCGCAAGTATGGCCTGCCTTGCTCGGCCTGCCACGAGGCATGGCCCAAGCTCAACAATTTCGGGCAGACCTTCCGCGATAACGGCTACCAGCTCGGCAACGATCGGGATGCTCCGATTTACCAGAACCCGTCGTATTTTCCCTCCACCGTGCGCATAACGCCGCAGTGGCATATGGAAAATTCCGGCCGCACCGCGGTTGACGCTGTCCCCGGCAATGCCTCCAGCGGCCTGGTCGAGTCGCGCAACATCCGCAGCTCGGGCTTCGATCTCTCCGGCTTCGACTTGTGGACCGCCGGAACCGTCTCCAAGAACATTTCGTTTCTGGTGCTGCCCTCGGCTGACGCCACCGCCGCGTTCCACTTCGAGTCATTCTGGGTGCGCTTTGACAATCTGCTGGGCACGCACTGGCTGAACCTCAAGGTCGGCAAGCATGAACTCGACCTGCCGGTTTCGGAGAAGCGCGAGCTCACGCTGAGCAACGATGGCGCGAATTATCAGGTGTATCACTTTGCGCCCGGCAATCCGCTCCTGCCCCTGGGCAACGGCCAGGTAAACGGCTTTGGGCTGGGCAATAACCAGCTCGGCCTCGAACTCTCCGGCCATTCGCACAACAGCTACACGCGTTACGCGTTCTCGCTGGTGAGCAATACCGACGGCCAACCGAACCTGCCTTCGAGCAGCGGCTACGATTTCTACGCCCATTTGAGCCAGGCGGTTGAGCTGCCCCACATGGGCCTGCAGCGCTTCGGCGTTCTGGGGTTCCGCGGCGTGGTTCCCACATATTTCCAGACTGCCAATGGCGCCGTGATCTCCGGCTCCGGCGCCGGTGACCGGTCCTTCTACCGGGCGGGCGCCTACGGCATCTGGTACCTGGGCAAATTCGACTTGAGCACCGTGTTCATGCACGGCCAGGACAGCGCCTTCCTGGCCACCGGCACGCCCAGCACGCAGGTGTTGCCGGCCGGCGGCCGCAGCGCCACATGGAACGGCGGTTTTGCCGAACTGCACTACAACCCCAACCCGCAACTGGTGCTGGTTGGCCGCTATGAGCTGATTCGCATGGCGCAGCAGGGCTTCCCGCTCGGCACCCTGCTCACCAACAATCACCCGCTGTTCGCGAGATTCGGCAACATTGATAACTACGTGCTCGGCTACCGCTGGTATCCCATCATGATCAGCCGCGGCGGCCTGGCATGGCACCAGGAGTATTCGTGGCTGCGCAGCCTCGGCACGGCTCCGCTGAGCGGGCTGAATGTCGCCGGATCCAGCTACATGATGGGCTTTGACGTGGCTTTCTGAGGAGGCAAAGCAATGCATAACCAATTGAGATTCATCATTGCGGCTGCGGCTCTGCTCGCGGCAAACGCCGCCCTCGCTCAGGATGCGAAGGTCGGAAGCCTGGTGGGCGACGTCCACCAGGGGCAGCAGGTCTATCGCAGGTACTGCATAGGCTGCCATGGCGCGCGCGGCGATGGTTTGGGCGACAACGCCCCCTGGGTTGATCCCAAGCCGCGTGACTTTACCTCGGCCACCTTCAAGTGCCGCTCAACCCCCACCGGCACCCTGCCCACCGATGAGGATCTGTTCAACACCATCGGCCGCGGGCTGCACGCCACGGCCATGCCTTCCTGGGGAGCGCTGACCAAACAGCAGCGCATCAACCTGGTGGCCTACATCAAGAGCTTTTCGCCCCGCTTCAAGGAAGAGAAGGCGGGCGACCCCATCCCGATTCCCGCGGAGAGTCCCGCCACTGCAGAAAGCGTGCACCGCGGCGCCGAGCTCTTCCAGAAGATGAACTGCTGGAGCTGCCACGGCAAGCAGGGGCACGGCAACGGCCCGTCATCGGTGGGCCTGACCGACAGCAAGGGTTTCCCCATCACGCCGTATGATTTCACCAGCACATCGCAGTTCAAGTGCGGGGAAGGCAGCCACGACCTGTACCGCGCGTTCATGACGGGATTGGATGGAACGCCAATGCCCTCCTTCGCAGATTCCCTGGAGCCCTCGGCCGCGTGGGACCTGGTGCATTACGTCCAGACCTTCGGCACCAGCAAAGGGCGGGTGAAGCCGGTTCCCGCGGGCACGATTCGCGCCAGCGCTCCCGAAAACAGACCTTCCCCCGCAGACTCGAAAGACAAGGCAAAGGCGGGTGGCGGCAGTGAGCAGCAGTAGAGTGAACCACAACAAAACCGGCGCGGCCCGCTTTCGGGCCGCGCTGATCCTGGTTTTTGCGGCTTGGCTGGCCGGCACCGCTTTTGCTGGAAAAGAGAAGCCGGCTCAGACCCTGGTGGTGGAGTTCCCGGCTCCCTATGAGGAGATGCTTGAAGCCATCCACAACGTGGCAGCGAGCGGCTCCATAGCGGGCTCGAACGAATACGCGAAAGATGAAACCATTACCGGGGCGCGCGCTGCGGATTCCAGCAGCGCCTTCGGCGCGTGGAGCGGCGCCGGTAAAGCCTTCTACAAGATCCGCACCGGCGTGCTCTCGCCTGCCCATTTCGTTGCCAGCAACGACAGCGGCGCCGTTACGGTGCGCTACGTTGTCGAGCAGGTGGGTGCGAAGGCCACGCGCGTCAGCATTGACGCGGTCTTTGTCGAAGACAGCCACCGCCATCGCCATCCTTCCGATGGCGCGGTTGAGAGCGCCGAACTGCAGGACATTCAGCAGGAACTGAACTCGATTCAGGAAAAGAGGGTGGAAGCGCTCCGGCGCGCCGAGAACGAGCGCGTTCAGCAATTGCAGCAAACGGCTGCGGGCGAAAAACAGCAGCTCGACGCCGCTGCCGCGGATGTAGCCCGCCTTGAGCAGCAGGTACAGGAGTTGCGCCGGCACGCGATCGCCCGGGTGAAATCCGGTGCAGAGGTGAAAGCGGCCCCGTTCAGCCGCGCTGCAGCCATCACCTCCGTTCCTGCCGGCGAAACCGTTGAAGTGCTGGTTACGGCCGAGGGCTGGTGCCGCGTACACATCAGCCAGGGCCAGGATGGCTGGCTACCCGCTGATTCGCTGGAGTCCCAGCCATGAACCCAGGCGCAGCCGTTAGAACAAGCGCAGCCGTGAGAACAAGCCCAGCCGTGAGAACACGCCCAGCCGTGAGAAAAAGCCCTGCCATGTTCCGGTTCGCATTCTTCGTAAAACGCTTTGCCCTCCCCGCTTTGTTCTTTGCCGCCGGCGCCCTGACCGCGCAACAACCGCAGCCCATCGAGCGCACTTTCAATTACTCCGAGCCTGTCGTGAAGGAGGCGATTGCGCGGGTGAACGCTGCGGAAGGGCGCCTGCCGGCGCTTGCCGATTTCGGCCAGGTCCCTTCTGAAGAAGCCGCTCGGTATTCTCTTCCGTATTACCACCTCGAGGTGAAAACGAACTCCGAGGATCCCGATTCAACCCGGGTTCGAGTCTCAGCCCGCATTACCGCGATGTACAGCGATTCCGGGTCGCACAAGTCCGACTACCGTTCCATCGTTTCGACGGGCAGGATTGAGCAGGATTTTCTCGAGCGCTTGAGCCATGAGCTCGATCTTTGGAAGGAAGTTCCGGCGCTTGACAGCAAGGAACTGGAAGCCGATATTGCCGACCTGCGCGCGCGCCGCGAGCAGGCAGAAAAATCGCGGGCCCAATTGCAGGCCGAACTCGGCAGGCTGGAGGGGATCCCAAAGATGCCGGCCGGCCTGCATCTGGTTGGCGTCCGCAAATCTGCCGGCGTAATGGCCGCGCCGGACGCCCGCTCACAGGCGCTGTTCCGCGCCCAGCTTCACGATGAGTTTGAACTCGTGCGCGAATCGGATGGCTGGAGCGAAATTCGCCTGGGAAAAGATTCCACCGGCTGGGTCAGGAGTGCTGAGCTGTCGCCCCTCACCCTGGCTGCCGGTTTTCAGCCGCATGCGGAACAGTTCGCAATCGTGCATGAAGATGTTATGGATTTCTCCGGCACGTGGCCCAGGCTGAAAGGCCGGCGCACCCTGTTCCTGACCCTCCGCCGCCAGGGAGATGATGCCGTGGACCGCTGGTCGTACGCCCGGCAGCTTTTCCTGGAGCGGGCCGGGAAAGCAGCGGATGTGGAGGGCATTGTGCTGATCTTTGTGGATGATGGCGCGGTCGCCGCGGCTACGCTGCGCGATATACACGCCTGGGAGCAGGATACGATCAGCGATTCCGGATTCCGGACGCGCTGCTCGCTCGATCCTCCTGCCGCATTCTCGCCCGAGGCGGCGATTGCTGCTTCGGCAAAGCACGCCGGCGAGGGTGAAGCGCCGCGCCAGTTCTTTACCACGCTTCCCGCCGCGCCCGCAGTCGGCGCGCTGCCCCGGCTGCGCCTGCCGTCATCGCTCGCGCCCCACCAGCCGTAAAGGAAGCCACTAAAGGGGAAGTAAGGTTGCTATATCTCTCTGCCCCACATACGACCTGGCTCGGCAGAAAAGCCTGAGGGGAGGATCTCCGAGCCGCGCTACCGGTGCAAGCATTGCAGGGGTCCTTCGTCCGCCGCGGCGGACTCAGGATGACAGAGCGGGTTATGGATACAGCAGCTTGAGTATTGCTCTAGTTAGCAGTTGTCAATTGTCAGTTCACCGGTTTCAGCTACACACGGCCCGATTGCCCGTTCCAACTGGCAACTGACCACTGGCGCCTTCCTACACCTCAACCTTCTGCATCCATTGCGCCACTTGCACGTTCCAGTGCATCGCGCCGGAAATCGCCTGCTGTAACTCGGTGGCCGCGGCCGGCTCGCCATGAACCAGGTAGGTAGTGGATGGCGCTTTGGGGAATGTTTTAAGCCAGCTCAGCAACTCGCGCGTGTCGGCGTGATCGCTGAACTGCTCCAGAGCGGCGATCTGCGCGCGCACCGGAATTTCCTGCCCGAACATCCTGATCGTCTTTGCTCCGGCTTTGAGCTGAGCCCCGCGTGTTCCCGGCGCCTGGAAACCAATAAAAATCACCAGATTCCGCGGGTCAGGAAGGCGGTGAATCAGGTGATGCTGAATTCGCCCGCCCGTCACCATGCCGCTCGATGAAACAATGATGCACGGGAACCTTTGATCGTTAATCTTTTTCGAGTCCTGCGGGGTGCAATCGAAATAGAAGCCCGGCCACTTCAGGGGCGACCCGTACTTCGCGATCATGGAGCGCGTGTCGTCGCTGAACTCTTCCGCATGCTTCAGGAAGATCTCCACTGCCTGGATGGCCATAGGGCTGTCAACGTGCACCGGAACGCGAGGCATCTCGCCGGCCTCCATCATCTCCTTGAGCAGGAAAATAAATTTCTGGGTGCGTTCCACCGCAAATGCCGGGACAATCACGCTCCCGCCGCGCTGCACCGCCTGGCGAACGAGCTGCGCCAGTTGCGGCCGCGGATCGGTTTCGGGATGCTCCCGGTTGCCGTAGGTCGATTCCATTACCAGCACATCGGGCGAGCCGGGCTCCGCCGGGCCGCTGTGCACCACTTTGCCGGGCGCCACCGTGGTGTCGCGGACCCGGCCAATATCGCCGGTGAAGACCAGCGTCTTCGCGGCGCCATTTCCCGTGAGGCTGATCTGCGCCATGGCTGAGCCCAGGATGTGCGCTGCGCGAAAGAACCGGAACGACAACCCGGCGCCCACCTGCTTGTCACTGCCGACTTCTACGGGCTGGAAAAATCGCAGGCAGTCGGTTGCTTCCTGCGCCGTATAGAGCGGCAGTGCGGGATCATGCTTTGAGGTTCGGTGCTTATTGTGAAAGCTGGCGTCCTCTTCCTGCAGGTGGCCGGAATCGGGAAGCAGAATGCCGCAAAGCTCAATGGTCGCGGGGGTGGCGAAAATCGGGCCGGTGAAGCCTTCTTTCACCAGCCTCGGAATCCAGCCGCAGTGGTCGAGATGAGCGTGGGTCAGGATGACGGCTCCGATGTTGCGCGCGGGCACCGGCAGGTCCTGCCAGTTCCGCTCCCGCCATTCCTTCTGGCCTTGAAACAGCCCGCAGTCCACCAAAACCTGAAGCCCGCCGTTGCCGGCATCATCGCCGGTATGGATGAGGTGTTTGGAGCCGGTGACCACGCCGGCAGCGCCGAGGAATTGAATGTAGGGCATGCGCAAGAGTGTAAATGGCTGACTGGCTGGCTGGCTCTGATGCAGATTTTCTCGTTTTGCGCGGGATGGCACGAAGGGAGCGGGTAGCGCAAACCTGCAGCCCGCGAACGCGGGCGACAGACCATAGCCCGGGGCGTAAGCCCGGGGAAAAGCAGCAGGTTCCCACCAGCCCTCGAAGAGGGCGAAAGAAAGCTGCCCCCGTTAGGAATGCATTTCTGTCGCCCGCTTCGCGGGCTCGATCGCCTGTCGATGGTTTTCCCCGGGGCTTACGCCCCGGGCTAGCCTTTATCGCCCGCTTCGCGGGCTGCATGTTTGCGCTTCCCGCTCCCTTTACGCCCTGGTTGTTGACCAGCAAAACGCGCGTGCCGCCCGTTTTTATGTCACGCGAAGGACAAAAGAGTTCAGGCCGATCGCCTCGACAGCGCCTTCAGCTTGACTTATTCCTGCTGCTCAATATCAAGAATGGCATGGCGGAGTTGTTCTGTTCCCCAGAGAATCTGGTCGTTCGAGATCACCGCGGGCGGAGCGAGCAGGAGGTGCTCGCCGCGGCTTCCGTCAATGCAGCCCTGCATCGGGTAAACCAGCACTCCCTTGCGTTGCGCCGCGTCAGCCACGCGGGCAGCCATGCCGGCCTTCGCCGGCGCCTTGGTGTCGCGATGACTCACAAACTCGATTCCACGAAGCAGGCCCAGGCCACGTACGTCGCCCACGCTGCGGCATTCGCCAAGGCTTTCCAATGCCGCGGAAAAGGCGTTCGCAACCGAACCCGGCCTCGCGCAATCCGCGGCCCCTACCAGGCCAGCCTGCTTGATGCGCCGCAGTACCGCGGATCCCGCCGCCACCGCGACCGGGTGCGCATTGTAGGTAAGGCCGTGGACAAAGGATCCCGAGCCATCTGCAATGGCCTCAACCACACGGCGGGTTGCAATTACGGCTCCCAGCGGCGCATAGCCGCCGCCCAGGCCCTTGCCGGCCACGATAATATCGGCCGCGGCCTGCCAGTGTTCCGCGGCGAAATTTCGCCCGGTTCGGCCGCATCCGGTCATGACTTCGTCGGCAATCCAGAGAATTCCATGAGCGTCACAGATGCGCCGGATGTGCCGGATGTACTCCCGAGGTGGAACCGCAGCTCCCAGCGTCGCACCTGAAATCGGTTCACAGATGAACGCTGCCGCGCGGCCGCTCGTTTGCTCCAGCGCCTGCTCCAGTTCGGCGGCATATGCGCCGGCGCAGTCTGCGCAACGATACGGACAGCGATAGCAATAAGGCGTGTTGATCTGTCGAAACTCGCGCATCATGGGCAAATACTGGGCCCGGCGTCGCTGGTTTCCGCTCACGGCCATGGCGCCCAATGTCGCTCCGTGATAACTCTGGCGGCGGCTGATGACTTCGAAACGCTCGCCATGCCCGATTTCCATCTGATACTGCCTCGCCAGCTTCAAGGCCGTCTCCACCGCCTCCGAGCCGCCGCTGGTGAAGTAAACGCTGCCGCCCCGATATGGCGCACCGGCAAACGCCAAGAGATCGCACGCCAGCTCCTCGGCAGCCGATGTGGTGAACATTGAGGTGTGCGCAAACTCCAGCCTGCCGAGTTGATCCGCGATGTTCTGGGCAACCGCCCTATCACCGTGCCCTATAAACGAGACGCCTGCGCTTCCCGCCAGGTCGAGGTACTTCGATCCCCTCTCGTCGTACAGCCATGCTCCCCCGCCTCGGAGAACGCGTGGGTAATTCCTGCGAAAGGATCGCGGGAAACAAGCGGGCCAAGGCTCGGCATGGGCAGAATTCGACATGCGGTGCGCCGAATTATCGAATTGGCTCCGTCCATTGTCAAAGCGCGATGCTTCCCAAGCACGAAGCCGGCGCGGGGGGCTCTCTCGGCTATAATCAGCCGCCATGCCCAGAGCATGGCGGCTTACGCAATGCCATCCAGCTGCGTCATTGACGACGCCTCGGCAGAATGAAAGTGAAGTGCCGGCTGAAAGAGGTCTTCACTCCTGCCGCAAGGCAACCATCGGATCCACGTGCGAAGCCTTGAGCGCCGGAATGTAACACGCCAGAAGCGAGACTGCGGCCAACGCTGCAGTGCAGCCGGCCAGCACCGGCAGATCGAATCCGCTCATGCGATAGAGGAGGCTGGCAAGAAGCCTTCCAACCAGCGCCGACAACAGCAATCCAACCGCCGCGGCTGCACTCATAAGAACCATGCCTTCCTTCAGGAACAGCCATTGCGCATCGCCGGGCCGAGCGCCCAATGCCATGCGGATGCCGATCTCACGCGTGCGCCGCGCAACCATGTAGGCGCGCAATCCATAAAGCCCCACCATGGCCAGCACCAGCGCCGTCGCGCCAAAAACCAGGAAGAGCCGCGCACCGGTTCGCACCAGCCAC
Source organism: Acidobacteriota bacterium (assembly GCA_019236695.1). GTDB lineage: Bacteria > Acidobacteriota > Terriglobia > Terriglobales > Acidobacteriaceae > JAFAIN01. The sequence continues at coordinate 9,139 of JAFAIN010000136.1, forward strand.
AGCTCAACGCTGCTTTCCAGATGGCTGGTCATGGTGTTGAGCGCAAGCACCGGCAGCCTGGGATCAACTTCGTAAGCTCTGCGGCGGATGTCCTCGAGCAGCTTCGCATCGTGGCGGCCGGCCCGCAGGTGGATATTCATATCCGACTGGTACTCCTGCCCGAAGGGCAGGTAAACATGAGGCTGCAGCGCTTCCCCAAAAATACTTTCCTGAATGCTGCCTGCCACTCCGATCACTTCTGCCTGGGTGATGCCGTGAGTCTGCCCGTCGGGAAGCAGCGTGAGGTGTTGCCCGATAGCGTTGCCATTGGGCCACAGCCGCCGGGCCGTGAGTTGGTCAATTACTACCACCGGCGCGGCTTTGGGCTGGGTTTCATCACCACGAAACTCGCGGCCCTCGAGCATCGGGATACCCAATACCGTGAAATAGCCGGCGCTTACGATGTTGGAGCGGCACCAGAGCTGGTTGGCTGTTCCCGTCTTGCCATCGGGGGCGTCGGCGCGCTGCACACTGCGATCCAATTCGAACATCCCGAACGGCACCGTGGCTCCGAGCGCCGCCGACTGTACCCCGGGGAGTTCGCGCATACGTTGAAGCAAAGTGGCATAAAGCTGGCGGCCTCGCATTTCGTCATAACCGGCGAGGCGTGGATCGACTTCGAGGACCAGCGTGTTTTGCAAATCGAACCCCGGCTGCACACGTGCTGCCCGAAGCGAGCTTTGCAGGAACAAGCCGGCCGCGGTCAGCAGCATGAGCGAAAGTGAGATCTGGCTCGCAACCAGAAGATTCCTGCGGGTAAAGAACCGCCCGGCAGCGACATTTAGGCCGGCCTCGCCGGTCTTGATGGCGCTCACAATCTCGGCTTCCGCAAAACTGCGGGCCGGTGCGAGGGTGAAGATCAGTGCGCTGAAGGTGCAGAAGACCGCAGTGGCCGCAACGACTCGCCAGTCGGGCGCGGCGCTGAAGGCCAGGTCAAACGGAGATACCGCCGCCATGGAACTCAGCAGCAGCCGGCAGCCTGCATAGGACAGGAACAAGCCCAGGGCGCCGCCGGCAAGAGAAAGCACCATGCCTTCCGTGAACAGTTGCTGAACGATGCTGCTGCGCCGGGCTCCCAGCGCCATGCGCACCGCGGTTTCCCGCCGCCGTGCCGTCGCCCGCGCCAGCATCATGTTCGCGACGTTTAACGAGGCGATCACGAGCACGATGCCTGCCATTCCCATCAACAGCACGATTGGGAAAGTCGCGCTTTGGTCGTTCTGCGGACTGGTGCTTACGCTGAATCGCGAGAGCGGCGCCACGATAAACTGCCGGTCTTTCTCTTCCGCCGGATATGCGCTCGCCATCCTCCGCGCGCTGTCTACGAGCCCGGCATTAGCCGCTTCCAGGCTGAGCCCGTGATTCAGGCGCGCAATCGGCAACAGGGGATGATTGGTGGGGTCGTCGAGTGGACGCACCTTACCTTCGAAATCATTGCTCACCGAATCGTACATTCCCATAGGCAGATACAGCTCCGGGCTCAACGCTGCCGTCGCGCCGGTGAAGCCCTGGGCGGTGATGCCAATAATCGAATAGATATGCCCGTTGATCTGGAGTTCATGCCCGAGCAGATCGGGAGGGGAACCTCGCTTCTTCCAGTAGGCGTAGCTGACGATGGCAGAGGGTATTTGGGCGCCGGGCTTCTCTTCGGCGGCGCTGAAAGGGCGCCCGCGAAACAGAGGTGCGCCGAACGTATCAAAATAGTTGGCCGGCACAAGGTTGGCGAAAGTCCGGCGGGTTCGGTTGTCCTCGGTGAGACCCACCAGGGCCAGATCATTCGCCGTGAGGCTGCTGAACACCGAGTTGTGCTCTCGCAGGTCTTCCAGCTCAGCGTAGGAAAACCCGCGGTACTCTCCCGGCCGCAGGGCGTTGCGGCTGTACACTCCGACGACCTCGCCGGGTTGGGCGATGAGCAACGGTTTTAGAACCAAGCCGTTCAGGACCGTGAACATTGCGCTGGTTCCCCCAATGCCCAGCCCGAGCGCAACCAGCGCTGCCAGCGAAAATGCCGGCTGCCTGAAAATCATGCGAATGCTGAATCGAACGTTCTGCGGAATGCTGCTCATCGTATTAGCCACCCATTCTGCTACGCGCTGCAACTCGGCTTGGTTCCACAGTTTCAGACGCTCCTGAAACATGGCTTCCGCGAAATTGTCCAGAAGCTTTCCGAATGGCAATCAGACCAGCGTGGTTATCAGCGCCGCCGAAGTCAGAAAGTCTTCAATTTGGGCGGGAAAATTCTTGGGCAGCAGGAGACGGCGAAAGCGCTGCCATACCTCCGGCTCGTTATGCCGCACCCACAAGAGCTTGGTAAGGGTGAAGTTCGTCAGCGGCCGATTGCAGGTGAAACCGATGATGGCGGCGGTTCCGGGTGCACGGGAAAGTTCGCCGGATTGAGCCGCACTCCGCTGGTCGCACTCAGCTGACTGGCTGTCTAGCTGACTGGCTGTCTAGCTGACTGGCTGTCTAGCTGACTGGGCACGCCGCAGTAAGCCAGAAAGCCAGAAAGCCAGAAAGCCAGTTAGCCATCCAGCCATCTAGCCTGCTTTTCGAATCTGCACGTTGCCGTTTTCGCTGGTCAGCTCGAGCTTTGGGCCGCCCTTGCCCACCGTGCCGCCGCCAATATTTCCGCCGTGCTCGGGGTTCACGTGAACGCCCGCGAAGTCGCTCTCTACCTGTCCGCGCCGCGAGCTGGCCGTGGCCTCAAAGCTCGCTCCGCCGGGCAGCACTACTTCAATGTCACCGCTGCGGTTATCCACGCGGATATTGCCCACAGGCAACTGGCTCTCGTGCACATCCACTTCGCCGTTGGTGTTCTCCACGCGAACGTCGCCGGTAACGTCATCCAGATGAATGTCCTTGGAACGGGTAGTCAGCTGAAGGCCGTCACACTGGCCCACTCGCAGGTCGCCGCTTTCCATGTTGAGCTCGCCGCCGAGCCGCTCAATGGCCAGGTCCGTGCGCGAGGAGTGGAACTGGAACCCCTTCTTGACGCTTGCCACCTTGATGTTGCCCGTCACTTCGGCGCTCACTCGCGCTGATCCGGTGACATTCGAAATGTCGAGGTCGCCGATATTGCCGTCTATCTCAAGGTTGCCGGTGATGTTGTGGGCGCGCAGGTCGCCATGCCGCGAGGTGATGCTGCTGTTCGCGGTTACATCTTCGACGTCAATGTTCCCGTGCGAAGAGGAGATGCGCACGCTGCCGGCGCGAGTTCGCACCTTCACATCGCCATGGCGCGAGCTCAGGTCAACCGAAGCATTCTTCGGCAGGAAAATCTCAAGATTCGAGGTCACGCCATGCGCGCCCATGACGCCGCTGCGGGTGCCGGAGCCTTCGGTGTTGGCGTTGACCGTGAGCGAGTCAGGCGAGCCGCTGATGACAGGCCTGGTGCGGTCTGCCATCGAGTTCGCTTCGTTCTGGTCATTTGCCGTTACGCGCTTGTGGCCCACTACCTTGATGCGGGGCTCGTCCCAGGTGCTGATTACAATGTCGCCGCTGTCCGACACTACCTGCACCGTTCCGTTCGGCGCCACCGGTTGCGGCGCGGGTTCGTCGGTAAAATCGTAGCCGTTCCCGCCCAGGTCAAAATCCCATTGCGGGCCCACATCGCTCCAGTTCACGTTTTCGGAATGGCGCGCGGCAAAGCCCAGCACCACCAGCCAGAACAGGAGGAAAGCACCGCCCAAGCCCACGCCCCGCATGCGGTATCCGCCTTCGCGCGCGCGATAATACTCCACCAGCTTGATCACGCCCCAAAGAATGATCAGCACCGGCCACCAGCGCCCGTACCAGAACCACAGATGGCTCCAGCCAATCACACGCGAGTTCGCCAGCAGGAACAGCACACCCACCAGGATCAGAATCACCGGCCCGGCCAGCGAGCGATGGCGGTAGGGAGGAACCGGGGCCGCAGGCGGCGGCATAACGGGTTGTGAGCCGGTTGGGCTAGCCATGGTGCACCTCGCCTTCACCGCCCGGCTGAGGCGGGGCCGGCTCTGCCGCGTACTCCTGCTTCGGGAATTTGTCGTTCATGCGTTCCTGGAACGTCTCCATCCTGTCCTGAAACCTCGCGGACCTGCACCCCAGGCGGTCATCCACATGCCCTTCAGAGGAAGCGCCATGCCGGATGACCAGCACCGCGCCAATTACGATCAGCAGAATCGGCCAGCTCCGGTCCCAGTACCAATGCGTGGTGTTATCCAGCAGTTGCAATGCTCCCACGGTGACCAGAATGGCAGGGCCCATGGCGCACCGCGCCTGGCACTGGGCGCAGCCGCATGCCCCGGGCCGCGAGCGCTTCCGGACATAGATCCATATTCCCAAAGCAATCAGCGCGGCCGGGAACCAGTAGCGGCTGATCCAGTACATAGGGAAGTTGGCCAGGTTGCTCAGCAGGAACAGCGCGCCCAGCGCAATCAGCACGATTGCTCCAATGGGTGCGGCCGCCGCCCGCGAAGGCGGTGGTTCCACAGCGGGTATGCTCGCCGCGGGCACTGTGCCCGCCGCGGGGGCAAACCCCACCGGAGCGGCGGCGCCGGGAACGGCTGCCGGCGCATTCACGCTGTAAGCTTTGCGCCCGCCCTCCCACAGGCTCTCGAATCCGAAAGGATCCGGAAGCGGCCGCCCCAGTTCGCGCGCTCGCGCCGTCTGGTACGCGTCATAGACCATGTAAAAGATCCAGATCCCAATCCCCAGCCCGGGTATCCATGAAACGTTGTCGGGCAAATTGTTGGCTGCCACGATCAGCGCGATAAAGATGGCCACGTGCGCCACGCCTTTCACGAACTGGCCGTTGTAGATTGCGCCCACGCCGGGGATAAAGCCCAGCAGCGCAGCCAGCCCGGGTGAAGGCATGTTGGCCACCTTCGCTCCCGGCGGTATTCCCAGCGCTGGCTCCATCACGACCTGCCCCGCTTGGCCCGGAGGCGGTGGAACCGCACCCAGCCGTTCTACGCACTCCTGGCAGTAGATAACGCCCTGCACGTTCCTCTGGCAGGCCGGGCACAGTGGCTTGCCGCATGTGCGGCAGAACGCCGCAGCAACAGTTTGGGGATGGTTTGCGCAGTTCATGCCACCCTCCTTTCGGCAACCGCCGGATCATCCATCCGCGGCAATGCGGGCCCCGCGAAGTCTATGTTGGGTTTCATCAGGCCCGCAATCAGCACATCGCGCTGCTCGCGCGTGTACTGCTGCCGCTCCGGTGAGGTGCGCTGCTCGCTGCTCGATTTGTTTTTGTTGGGAACCGTTTTCTGCTCCTGCTGTGGAGAGCGCGGTGCCTCATTCGCATCAGGAATTGAGTTCCTCAGCTCGCGATACCGCGATTCCAGTTCGTACACGACCCGGAGGTTGTCGTAGTACTTCTCGGCCCGCGCCGTGGTTTCGTGGAGGCTGCGGAGGGCATTGTTGGCCAGGGTTCCGGGCGCGAGTTGGGCCGCGCTCAGGTGGTTCAACCTCACTCCCCCCAGGCTGAGGGCAGCGGAAATGGCGAAGAAGGCCATGGCGAACGAAAGAGCGAACCGGGGCTGCAGCATGGGCTGCAGCACCTGTACGCCAAGCCCGCGCAGCCGCTGCAGCCAGCCTTCGCGCCCGATCTCGGCAGCCTCGATTGCCGGCCGGCCGATGGTGGCTACCATGATGTTGTGCACCAGGTGCGCCGGCGGCGCCGCTTCCTCGAGTGTGGCCAGCCACCTCATGCCCGCTTCCGCTTCCCGGAACATCAATGCGCACGCCCGGCATTCCGCGCGATGACTCTCGAAGCGCTGCTGCGCTTCACCGGCGAGCAGGCCATCGAGCGCGTCGCTCATCAGCGCTTCGAATTCGGCGTGCTGCATCGAAATATTGCGTTCCATCTCAGTCCTTCACTTCCGGGCGCCCTGGGCATCTTCGCCCGGCGTTCCCTGTTGATAAGTACGTGAAAGCAGGCGCGCAAGTTCCGTGCGCCCGCGGTTGATGCGCGACTTTACGGTACCCTCTGGAACGCGCAGCACCTGGGCAATTTCCCGGTAATCTAAGTCCTGCAAATCCCGTAGGATAACGGCTTCGCGCAGCTCCGGCGAAAGTTTTTGCAGGGCCGCCTGCACCATGGCCTGCCGCTCGCCGCTCTCCACCTGGCGGTCAGGGCCTGGCTGCGGCGAGGCAAGCTGCTCCCCCAGGGTGACTGAATCCTCGTCCGGGCTGGTCCCCGCATCCATGGAATCCGTGAGCCGGTCGTGGCGGCTGCGGCGGAAATGGTCCACCAGCAGGTTCCGCGTCATGGTCGTCATCCAGGTCGTAAAAGCGCCCTTGCGCGGTTCATAGGTGCCCAGCGTGCGGTACATGCGTATGAAGACTTCCTGGCTCAGGTCCTCGGCGTCTTCAGCCGAGCCGGTAAACCGGTAGCAGACGTTATAAATGCGGCGATGGTGCAGGCGAACCAGTTCTTCCCACGCCGCCGCGTCGCCGCCTACGCAGCGGCGCACCAGCGCGAAGATCGCCTGATTGTCGTCCAAGGTGCCTGAGATTCTACCAGCGGGCGCTCTGGAGAGACCGTTTGCTTATGCTTTGCTTACCTTGGCGCTGGTTGCGGCGCCGCCGGCACGAGCGCACGATGGAGAATCATCCGCGCAGCAGGTTCCTGGCGATGAACAGCACATTGGCGGGCCGCTCTGCCAGGCGCCGCATCAGGTACGGGTACCACTCCGTTCCGAACGGGATATACACACGCATCCGCCATCCTTCGCGCACTAACTGCTGCTGCAGGTCGCGGCGAATGCCGTAGAGCATCTGGAACTCGAAGGCCTCGGGCGGTATGCGCTCGGCACGGGCAAAATCGATGGTGGCGGCGATCATTTTCTCGTCGTGGGTCGCAATGCCGTGGTAGATGCTGCTCTTCAAAAGCATCTTCATCAGTTTCACGTAGTTCGCATCCACATCGGGCTTGTGCGGAAAGGCAATTTCCGGAGGCTCGTTGTAAGCGCCCTTGCATAACCGGATTCGAATGCGCTCCCCCAGCAGCGTGGCTGCATCTTTCTCGCTGCGGTACAGATACGCCTGGATAACGGCGCCCACCCGGCCCTGGTTGCCGGGAGCGCGGTGCAGCGCGCGGACGAACCCCAGCGTGCGCTCGGTGTACGGGGAGCCTTCCATGTCCACGCGCACGAAATTGCCGTTCGCTGCCGCCTTCGCCACCAGCCCGGAAACCAGCTCCGTCGCCAGTTCCTCATCCACGTCAAGGCCCATATGCGTCAGCTTGAGGCTGACATTCGCATCCAGGCGGTTCACCGAAATATCATCGAGCAGCTCGTGGTACAGGGCCGCGCTCTGCCGGGCCTCGCTTGCCTGGGTCACGTTCTCGCCCAGGTTGTCGATCGAAACCGCCATGCCGAGCTGGTTTACGGTTCGCGCAGCCGCCAGCGCGTCAGCTACCGTTGTTCCGGCCACAAATCGCGTGGAGGTTCGCCTGCCCATCGAAGAGCTTTCGGCCAGGCTTCGCAGCCGGCGGCTCTCGGAAAGGCCGATGAAAAGCCGCCTCAGCACTGCGGCCTCAGCCCGCCGGACTGGGGGAGGGAGCGCAAGCCTTACGACTAAAGGTTGTGGCTGCGTTTGTCAACGAGAGATAAAGGATTGAGTCATTGAGTCATTGAGTCATTGAGTTATTGCCGGGAGCGATTGCCCGTCGGGTGTGCGGCTCCCAATGGCTCAATAACTCAACGGCTCAATAACTCAATAACTGAATGACCCAATAACTCAATGGCTCCGGAACATGGCTCGATCCATGGCCATGTTGGCGAGATGATCAGCTTCGGTATTCTGTTCGCGGGGAATGTGTTCAATGGCGAACCAGTCAAGCTCGCGGATGAGGGCACGGGCCTTGGCGTAGAGCTCCTGCAGGGGAAGGGCGCGCACCTTATATATGCCTTTCATCTGCCTCACCAGCAGCTCCGAATCGCTCAGGATCTTGAGGGCACGGAAGTGGTTCTGCAGCGCGTACTCCAGCGCCGCAATCAGCCCGGAATATTCTGCGTAATTGTTGGTTTGCCGGCCAAGGTATCGGTAGAACTCATCAATGCGCCGGCCGGCGTGATCCTCAATTACCACGCCGTAGCCCGCCGGCCCCGGATTGCCCCGGGCGCCGCCGTCGATGTGCGCCACCAGATAATCGTCGCCGGTGCGCTCCACCGGCGCGCCAATGAATTCCTGGGTGTTGAAGCCGAGTTGACCACTGCCTGATTTCTTGCCCGATCCCGTGAACCCGCTGGACATAACAAAATTTTACCAGCCCACGACATTGCCGAATTGCGGAACTGCGGAATTGCCGAATTGTTCAGAAGGTGAACCACAAAGGGCACGAAGGGACACGAAGGGAAATATGCTAGGAACACGACGGAGATTCGGCAATTCGGCAATTCCGCAATTCCGCAGTTCGGCAATGCCCTTGCTTCACTTGAAATAAGTCGCAGTGGTGGTCTCCGTCTCGAAGATCGTCACTTCCCGCACCGCCACTCGGCCGTTGGTGGTGCGCCGCAGGCCTTCCCCAATCCGCTCGTAAAAATACCGTGCCAGGTTCTCGGCTGAGGGGTTCACGGAATCGAACGGCTCCAGGTCATTGATCATCTGGTGGTCCAGGCGGTCCACCGCCGGCTTGAGGGCCTCTTTGAGATCTTTGAAATCGAGCAGGAGCCCGGCCCCATCGAGGAATTCGCCTTCCAGCGTGACCCGCACGCGGTAATTGTGGCCATGCGGGTTTTCGCATTTGCCGCGATAGTTGCGCAGGTAATGCCCGGCAGCGAACGTGTCTTCCACCGTAATGCGGAACATGGGGAGCTCAACCTCATTTTAATGCCTCGGCCGCCGTGGTATCTTCGTCGCTTCGTGCGCGTACTGGTTATCAGTGACATTCATGCCAATCTGGAGGCGCTTGAGGCCTGCATGGCTGCCGCGCCGGAGCATGACTGGTCCGTAAACCTGGGCGACATTGTGGGGTATGGCGCCAGCCCAAACGAAGTGACCGAGAAGGCCAGGCAGATCAGCCGGCAATTCGTCCGCGGCAATCACGATAAGGCCTGTACACGCCTCATGGATCTGCGCGATTTCAACCCCATCGCCGCTGCCGCCGCCGTTTGGACCGGGGAGACTTTGTCGCCCCCGCATCTGGAGTTTCTGCGTGCGCTTCCTGCGGGCCCGGTGGAACTCATGCTGCAAGATGCCGCTCCCGACCCTCCCGGGGCGCGACCCGCTGCGCACTCCGTTTCACACTCCGCTGCGCATTCCGATGTCCCGCTGCTGGTGCATGGCTCGACCCTGGATGAAGATGAATACGTAATCACCGCCGCCGAAGCCATGGATGTGCTGGGCCGCAGCAGCGTCCGCCTGACGTTCTTTGGCCACACCCACATCCAGGGCGGCTTCTCGATGGCCCAGGATGGCGCCAGCCATTCATTTCGCCCCAGCTTCGGCAACCGCAACGAGCGCCAGCAGGTGACCATGCGGCTCGAGCCCGGCATCCGCTACATGATCAATCCCGGCTCGGTAGGGCAGCCCCGTGACGGCGACTGGCGCGCCGCGTTCCTGCTCTACGATAGCGATCCGGGCGAGATAACCTTCTATCGCCTGCCTTACAACATTGAGCGTGCCCAGCAAAAGATCTTCGACGCGCATCTGCCGCCGCGCCTGGCCACCCGCCTGGCCGAGGGAAGATAGCAGTATTCTTGGCGCCGCAGGCGCGATCCCACAATTAGGGCAATACTAAAGCTGCTGTATCCATAACCCGCTCTG
>JAFAIN010000024.1 GCA_019236695.1 Acidobacteriota bacterium
TTTCGCCTTCGGTTTACAACGACATGGGAGATATAGAACAGCTCCTTCATGTGCTCTCGAGATGACCCGGCCGCTGGTCGTGCGGATTCAGTTCCCTTACTCGTTCGCCACCCTGATCTCAAGCTTCCCGAAATTCTCGCCTTTAAACAACATCGCCAGCGCCTCCGGAAAATTCTCCAATCCATCTATGATGTGCTCCCGGGACTTCAAGCGCCCCTCCTGCATCCATCCCGCGATCTCGCGCCTGGCCTCCGGATAACGCGAAAAATAATCCGTGACCAGCATGCCTTTCATCGCCGCCCGGTTCACCAGCAGCGAAAGGTAGTTGCCGGGCCCCTCAATTGGGCCGGTGTTGTTGTATTGGGAAATAGCGCCGCAAATCACAATGCGCGCTCCGCGGTTGATATTCGTAAGCGCTGCGTTCAGAATCCCGCCTCCGACATTGTCGAAGTAAACGTCTATGCCGTTGGGGCACTTCTGCCGCAGCGCCTGATCAATCTCTTCGTGCCTGTAATCGATGGCCTCGTCAAAGCCAAGCTCACCTTTGATGTAGCGGCATTTTTGTTCACCACCCGCAATGCCAACAACGCGGCAGTTTTTTATCTTTGCAATCTGCCCCGCTACGGCGCCCACCGCTCCTGCTGCGGCCGAAACCACCACGGTCTCGCCCGGCTTCGGCTGGCCGGTATCCAGAAGACCGAAGTACGCAGTCATTCCCGGCATGCCCAGCGCGCTGAGATGCACCGGAAGGGGCGCCGCCCGGGGATCGACGTGGAAGAATCCGTTGCCGTCGGAAATCGCATATTCCTGGGCTCCCGGCATTCCGGAAACGTGATCCCCGACCGCGAATTTCGGATGTTTCGACGCGACCACCCGGCCAATTCCGAGCGCGCGCATCACATCGCCGACTGCCACCGGCGGCACGTACGATTTTCGGTCGCTCATCCAGCCGCGCATGGCCGGGTCCAGGGAAATATAAAGGACCTGGATCAGAACTTCGCCGTCGCCTGGATCCCGGACTTCTTCCTGGGCATAGGACCAGTCGCTGGGGCGGGGCATGCCGACCGGCCGGGCGGCAAGAAGAATGCGGTGGTTTTTCATTTCCATACTTCTTTCAAACAGAAGCAACGGGAGAAGTCTAACCCTTCAGTCTCGCTCAATCACTGTCATCCGCGAATGAAGGAGCCAGCGCGCTGACCAACTCCGCCGGCGAACGCGCCAGCACGTCAGGTGGAGCGCTCTCCAGCGAGTGCGGCGCGAAGCCGTATGTCACGCCGCAGGTCCACAATCCGGCGTTGCGCCCGGTGAGGACGTCAACCGCGGAATCGCCGATGATGGCAGCCTGGTGGCGGGTGGTTCCGGTTTCCTGCAGTAACGTAAGCGCCCCCAGTGGGTCCGGCTTTTTCGTCTGAAAACTGTTTCCGCCGTACACCTGCAGAAAGAATTCGCCGAGTCCCAGGGCCTCAATGATCTGCCGCGACGGTACCACCGGCTTGTTACTGAGCACCGCCATCTTCAGGCGGGCGCGCGAGAACGCACGTAAGGCTTCGGCTACACCCGGGTAAACATGAGTGTGGTCAAGCTTGTGCTCGCGATAGTAGTCGAGGAAGTAGCGCAGAGCTCCGTGGAAGTATGCGCCATCATCGGGATCGCCGAGCGCGCGGCGGACCAGCATCGGCGCGCCATCTCCCACATAGCCGGCAATCACCTCGCCCGGAAGCGCGGGCCGCCCGAGGTGCTGCAGCATGGCGTTGACCGAGTGAACCAGGTCCAGCCGCGAGTCGATGAGGGTGCCGTCAAGGTCGAAAATCAGCAGTTGCAGGCTCTCGACAGGAATCCGGGGCATAAACGGCTGATTGTATTTAATTCGGGCGGACGAAGAGGGGCAATTATTAAGCGTCATTTGTGGTGGATGGGAATGCGGGTAACCGGCTCATAAATAATCGGGAACGTACCTGCAGATGATTCGGTCTTAAGATTAGGGACGCAACAAGTCCTGATTGGATTCGAGCTCAAGATGGCCGTGCCGGCGGAGTTCACTCAACCGGGGAGCATTGCGATAGCAGCGCCAGCCGAAGACCGACTCGAGGCGCTGGTGCGTGAACACGCGCGCCTGGTGTACCGCATTGCCTTCTCCGTGCTGCGGAACCCGCACGACGCCGAAGACGCAGTGCAGGAAGTGTTTCTTCGAATACTGCGCAGCCGGAATCGCTTGCGGGAAGTGGCCGATCCCAAAGCCTACCTGGCTCGCACGGCGTGGAATGTCGCGCTCGATTCCCGGCGGCGCCATCGGGAAGTTTCGATTGATGCCTCGCCGGAAGAAGGCGGCGTTGGTCCCGCAATCGCCGAACTGGCGGCTTCGGGTGCGAGCCTGGAGCAGATTGCCAGTGACCGGCAGGTGATGCGATTCGTGGCAACCTCTGTGGCCGAGCTCCCGGCAGACCTCCGGTATGCCATTACGCTGGCCACCGTTGAAGAACTCTCGGCTGCGGAAGCAGCGGCGATTCTGGGCGTGGCCGAAACCACGGTGAGGACGCGCGTTTTTCGCGCTCGCCAGATACTGCGCCAGAAGCTGACAGCCATGATGGAGAAACCCCATGCCCGAACCCAATGACCTGGACCGAAAAGCCGAAGAACTGCTGGACCGCGCCCTCGCCAATTATCCCGGCGAGCCGCTCGCCGGGCTGGAGAACCGTACGCTCACCCGGCTTCGCATGCAGCAGCAGGAAAATGGGCGCGCCTGGCTGGCCAGAGCTGGCTGGGCGACCCGTATTGCCGCGGCTACGGCGGCGGTGGCCGCTTTGGCGATGGCAGTCCTGGTGGGCGTACAGATAGGCGAACGCCGCGCTGATGCAGTTTGGCAGCAGCGCACCGCCAATGGCGTGTGGAATTCCGTAAAGCCGGCCGAAAACCAGGTTACGGTTGCCGCGGCTCGGGTACCTGCTTCCACAACGACGAGGGCAATGCGTCATCATGCGGGCAGGGAACAGAAGGCAGTGCCTTCTACGGCTCAATTTCCCTCGCCGGCTCCGCTCAGTCCCGAGGAGCGAGTCATGGCACGGCTCGCCGGCAGCAGTGATCCCGGGCTGCTTGCCTCGCTGGCCCAGGCGACCCAGCCCAGCGCCGAACAACAGACTCCCCCGCAGTAGGAACTTTTTTTCAGGAGCAGCAAGATGAAGAACCCATGCGCCATCTCGATCTGCATTCTG
>JAFAIN010000014.1 GCA_019236695.1 Acidobacteriota bacterium
CCGCCACCACACCCCACTTGGCGCAGAAAAGGAAAATACCGTACGCAAAATGCCAGCAGGCGCACAGCAGGCCGGCAACGTAAAACGCGAATGCCCAGGCTGCCGCCAGTTCCATCTGCACCTTCCCGAAGCTGGCGCTCGGGTACGCATGCAAATCGATCCCATGGAAGCGCGTCGAGTAAACGTGCCACCCGATGTACGCAAACGCAATGATGCCCGTGTAGCGTTGCAGCGTGTACATCCAGTTTCCTGCCCACGGGTAATCCGTTACGTTCGATGTTCCGCGCAGCCAGAGATAGATTCCGTACCCGCCGTGAAACGCAATGGGAAGCCAGATAAAGATTGATTCAAGGGCAATCACCAGCGGCAGGCTGCCGAGAAATTTCACCTGGTTGGCGTAGGCGTCGGGCCCATTGATCGCCGTGGCATTCGAAACCAGGATGTGCTCGACCAGGAATGCGCCGATCGGAACAATGCCGCTGATGGAATGCAGCCGGCGCCAGAAGAACTCATGTCCCTGCCCGGCGCGAATCGCCGGAACCCCCGCGCGAACGCGAGGAGATGCTGTGCTCGATGCCGCCAATTTCCTGCTCCCCGGAATCCGCAACGATTATACGCGGTGCGCCATGGCCGGGTTGAACGGGATGCAGGCTCGTGAAACGCGCGAAATCACATCTCAGCGCCGACCAGGCTCGTTCTTATCTGCGGGCGGCTGGCCTGCTTTCGCGCCAGCGCTGCATGCCGCGCTTCATTGCTGGCCTCGGTCGTCAAATCGCGCGTGCCGAGCTGCACTCCTGCTTTCTTTAGAAAGTCGTTGGGCGGAGTGCCGCCGGCAAAAACCCAGATGTAATCGTTCGCCAGCTCGCGCGGATGGCCGTTGACGTCGATGGTGACCGATTGCGGCCGGATGCTCACCACGTTCGAATTGAACAGTACGGTCAGCTTCCCTGCCTTGGTTGCATCCTGCAGATGCTGTTCGTTGCGCGTCTTGATCCGGCTGAAGCGCTCCTGCCGGTACGAGAGTGTCACCTGGTTCCCGATCTGGTGAGCCAGCCCCAGTGCCGCCTCGACTGCGCTGTCGCCGCCTCCCACCACCAGAATCTTCTTGTTGACGTAATGATCGGCTTCAATCAGCCGGTACATGACCTTGGGCAGTTCCTCGCCCGGCACTCCAAGCTTGCGCGGAGTTCCGCCGCGGCCAAGCGCGAGCACCACAGCCTTTGCGCGGTACCTCGATTTCGAAGTCGTCACCGTAAAGATGCCATCGCCCGGGTCCTTCTGAATGTCGTCCACCCGCTCGCCGCTGCGCACCTTGAAATCAGCCCGCTGCATCACCTTCTGCCAGAACTCCAGCAGGTTCTCCTTGGAAAGCTCCATCTTCTTGAACTTGCCATACATGGGAAATTCAACCGGGCTCGTCATTACCAGCTTTTGCCGCGGATACTTGGCCACGGTGCCGCCGACCTCATCGCGCTCGATCGTGATGTAGCGCAGCTTTTTCTCGATCGCGCGCAACGACGCGCTGATTCCTGCAGGCCCCGCGCCCACAATCAGGACATCGCACGCATCCTCCGGCGCAGGATATGCCGCTACGCGGGCGGCAATCGCGTCAATGCACTCCCGGCCCTGGTTTACCGCATTCTTGATCAGCGCCAGCCCGCCCAGCTCGCCCACAATAAACAGGTTCTGAACGTTGCTTTCATATTCCCCCGTAAGCGCAGGCATCTCCGCGCTCATTCCCGCCGAGGCCATCACCATCTGGATGGCGCCCACCGGGCAGGCATCGGCGCACAAGCTGTGGCCAATGCACTTGAAACCGTTGATGATGGCCGCCTTGCCCCCCACCATGCCCAGCACGTCACCCTCCGGGCACACCGATGTGCAGGTCTGGCAACCGATGCACAAATTGCTGTCGATATGCGGGTGCTGGGCCTTGGGCCCTTCCGAGTACAACTTGCCCTTCTCCGCCGCCGCTTCCCAGTTGCGTTCCTTTTTCTTCAGGCCGCGCAGGTAGTGAACCACGAAAAACAGGATGATCGCGCCCGGAATTAACAATGAGATCCAGGTTTCCAAGGCGCTCTCCTAAATGAACCCCAGCGCCCAGACCACGCCGATGTGAATGACGGCCAGCACCGCAAAGCCGTAGCTGAATGGTTTGTGCACAATGTGCCACAGATGGAACACCTGCTGTGCGCGCGAGAGGAAGAGCAATTTTTTGGCGAGCACAGCCTGTGCCCGGGCAACTGCAATCACTCTCTCCAGTTCCCGGTTGCTGGTGCGCAGCAACCCGCCCAGGTGATAAAAGGATTGCGCCGCGCCCAGGCTGTGGCGCCGCAGCCGCGCCACGCGGAACGGGCGAAGCGCATCGAGCCATACCATATAAAGCAGCGCGATCACCACGGGCATGCGCGCCGCCTGCTCTTTTCCCGGCATCCGCAGCAGCCGCTGCATATCACCCTGCGGAACCGTCCGCTGCCCGGCAAGTTCGGTCGCATACCGCGCCAGCATCTCGTTCGATTCGTCGAGCGACAGCTCTGCCGCGGTTACGCGCCGCGGAATCTGCACATAAAGGTAACGGCCGACCACGCCGCTCAGCGACACCGCCACCATGATCCAGAACGCCATCCCGGCAAATCCCTGGAACTTAAAGCTGGCATGAAATGCGATCACGAATGGCGCGGCCAGGCCGAGCAGAATGTGGAAGTCCATCCAGTTCCGCGTGCTGCCCTGGCGCGAAAGCCAGGTCCAGCGCTTCCGGATGGGGTACAGAAAAATCACCAGGAACATCAACAGCCCGAGAATGCCGAGCCTCAGGCCGATTAATCCGCTCGGCCGCAGCAGCGCATGCTTCGCCGAGTAAGGCCGGCTGGCTGCATCCAGCCAGTAATAGTCGTAGCCGTACACCGCAAGCGCGGCAAACAGCAGGAGAAATGCGAAATAGCCGGCCAGCATGCGCACCTGGTGCCAGGAAATCGCCGCCGGGCCCGCCACTGCGGGTTGTGCAAGGCTTCTTGAGCTCATGGCTGTGATTTGATCTTTTCTTCCACATCCACGGAAAAACGCTGGTATCCGCTGAAGCGGTGCACGTTCTCCCAGTGCTGGCGCAGGGTTTCCACTTCCACCTTCGCCATTTGCGGCAGCCGGATGCTTGCATCCACTCCCTTGAGCGGAACCGGCCCGTACTCTACCTCCGTGTGCAGCACGCGCAACCCAATATCCTCCATCGCCTGCTCCAGGCCGGCTTCCATCTTCACAATGCTGCCCGATTCCGGGTCCACCCATGCCGTGCCCGCCAGGTCCAGCGGATACTCGCGGCCGCGCAACACCAGCTCCATGGTCGAAGGCTTGTTATGCAGGTGGCGGAAATCGATTCTCGCCAGTTTCCGGCCATCTACGGTTTCCATCACGGGAGCGGAAAATGAAAAGCTCGATTCGTACGCCGGGTGAAATACCAGCAGCAGTGTGGCGAAACCATTCGTCACCAGCATGGAAGCATTCGGCTTCTTCCCCGGGCTGTCCTGCGCCAGGCGTGATTCCTGCAGCGTCAGGTCAGGACCGGCTTCCTGGGCTATCACCAGGTAATCGAAGGTCGACTTCTCCGATTCCTGCACCTTGCCCTTTTTGTTCAGCTTGCTTTGCGTCACCTGCTCGGTGCATTTGAGGTCGGAAAACAGCTTGATGAAATTCCCAAGCTGCGCCCGCGTGCGGGAAAGAATGTCGGGCGAAGGCGCATCGGTGGCGGCCGCCGAAATGGCCACTATCAGGGCAGGCGCAAGCAGCAGTCGGGCGCGGCTCATTTTGTCCCTCCCATGTGAGCGTGATTATCGAAGCGGTAGCCGAACGTCATCATCCACTGGTCGTAATCGAATGCGGCTCCGCGCTGCGTGGTGAAGTCCACCTGCATGAAGTAATGCGCGCCGAGCGTGGCGTCCACGGAAGAGTTAATGAATTTCGAGGCGCCCTGGTTCGTGAAACTTGAAACCAGCGTTTGATCGCCGGCCTGCACCTGCCAGTGCATCCACTCGCCCAGGGTGCGCGACAGCGAAACCGAGCGGTACGTGCCGCTTCCAAACGAGCTGTCGAACTTTGAGGCGCGCAGGTCGGCTCGAAGTCCGGTCTTCCATATCCGGTCCACGCTCACGCCATAGAGCTGGTTGAGCGAAGCCTTGGCGTCTCCCGTTCGGCTGCTGCGGCCCAAATCGGCATACACCGCCACATGCCGCACCACCTCCACCCGTGTTCCGGCGCTGAAGCCCTGGAAGAGCGACGTATCCAGCAATCCGGTGCCGATCAGTTGCGTGGCGAAAGTCGGAACGTCGCGGAAGTAGTTGTGATTCAAATCAAACGAAATACGCTGGTGAGGCTGAAACCGCACGGTCACATAACTGCGGCTCAAACCCGGGCCCGGCTTCGCCACACCCGGCGCCGGCCTTGGATCGTCCGCCTGTGCCGACTGGTAAATCGAAACGTAGCGCTTGAAGTAAATGCCATTTTCGAAAAACACGAATGGCCGGTTGAGCACCCATCCCAGCGTCTCCACGCCGAACCCTGAAGTGCTGGTGTAGCGAACGTTATCGTAGCTGCCGCCCTGGAAATTGATAAACGACCCCGCAATGCGCTGGTTGGGATTGTAATTCCATGAAGTCGGATCCGGCGTGGACCCCCCGAAAACACCCGCCGTCACGTTGTGTCCCAGCTTGCGCCCAACGTAGCCGCCGTCAATGGTGTTCAGGCTGTTTGCCCAGGGCAGGTACAGGCGGCCGAATCCCGCCACCCAGTTGGAGCCGGGGTTGTCATACGTCATGCTCAGGTGATACGTGCGGTTGACCAGGTCCTGAATCGTGGGCTGGCCGGTGAAGGAGCTGTTGTTCAGCCGGCCACGCCAATAGCCGCTCACGTTCCAGTACGTCCCGCCAATGCGCGTGATGTCGGCGCGAACTACGCCGCCCATCTGGTAAGCGCTGGAAGCAGCAGAGCCGCCGCTGCGAATGCCGCCATAATCAAACCCTACTCGCCCGCGAAAACGGTTCACCTCAGGCAAGGGTGGGCGCGGCACTTCCTCGCGCGCCTCCTCGTCCAGTGGGTCGCCTTCGCTGAACGTCACCACCTGGGGATAACTGCGAGCACCGCCGGTGGCCCGCAATTGCGCCAGGTTTTCCGCGTCCTGCTCGGAAAGATATGCAATGTCGCCGGCCTTGAGCTCGCGGCTGGCGCTCTTCACGTCGCAAACCGCCGAGGAATCAGCCACGGCCGAAACTTCACACTCCGCAACCGGGGGCGCGCCTGCTTGCCCCGTGTCATCGCGAATCACCAGCTTCATCCCGGTTTTGAGACCGGCGCCGCGCCCGCCGCTCACATAAATCGCATCCTGCGTCACATGCTTTACCAGAAAACGCATCTGCACATTCAGGGTCGGGGCTGAAGCTCCCGCGGGTGGCCCCTGCGACGCCTGCCCGGCCGGCGTCGGCGCCTGCTGCTGCCCTGCATCCGGGGCCGCTTCTGCCTGCTTCGCGTGAACGGCGCCGCCTTTTACCGCCGGCACCGCTCCCGTCGTGGCCTGCGCTTGCCCCGCGCCGTCATCCGATTGCGGCAGCGCGGGGGCTGTCGCCGCTCCGGTATTGGTCATCGCCGTATTCGTGTTGGCGGGAACCCGGGCGGCCCCGCTTCGCGGCTTGGGCTTTGGCCTGGCCGTAACCGTTATGACCAGAACTCCATCGGCGGCGGCACACTCGGGCAAACCCGAACTCTCGCCGGGGCGGCTGCAGTTCCCGTTTCCTTCTCCCGGCCCGGAGAGCGGAAATTTCGATGCGGCCAGTCCATAGCTGTGCGCAGGCTCAATCGCCATGAACGCAAGCGCCAGCAACCATGTAATCCGCATCAATACCCCTCTTGTTCGCCCGTAACTGCCGCCCGGTTTCTGAACCGGCGCGGCTGAGAACATGCTGGCGAAGCGTGTTCGCTCTATTCTGACCAGCTTTGGCACGGTGGTAACTCGCCAAAATTACCCCGCCGTAACCAACGTAATGCCCGCCGGGCGCGCTTTTCCGGCCATCCTCCCGGCCGAAACCCCTCCAGCGCTTACCCTCCGCCGCCGTTCTTGTGGCACGCGTAGCAGTTGGCGCTGTTCCACACAAATCCCTTTACGCCGGAATGCTGTTGCGTCGTCGGTCCCTGGGTGTGGCATTGGGTGCAGAGGAATACCGTGTAATCCGACGCGTTGGTGTGGCAATCGCTGCACAGCGTTGCGCTGTGGTGCGGGATCGGGAACCACGTGTGGTTGAAGGTCGCTCCTGTCCACGCCGTAGTGGTGTGGCAGGTGGCGCAGGTGGTTGGGAATCCGGCGGCTACGTGATTGGGATTCGTGGTTCCGCTGTAGTCGGTCTTGTGGCACGAATAGCAATCGGTAGGCGTCGTCGTGTAATTGCCGTTCACGTGGCAACTCGCGCAGGCAACGTTCACATGCGCGCCCGTGAGCGGGAACACCGTGTTGTTGTGGTTGAAGGTGGAAGGGCTCCATGCCGTCGTGCTGTGGCACAGGTCGCATTGTTGCGGGAAGCCGCTGGTTACGTGGTTCGGATTTGTCGTGCCCTGGAAATCCTTCAGGTGGCACGACACGCATGTGGTGTTCGCGGAAGTCAGCGTCGCCCCGCTGGAATGGCATGCCGTGCAGGCCAGCGACGTGTGCGCGCCGGTAAGCGGGAACCCGGTGGTTGCGTGGTTGAACGTCGCGCCCGTCCAATCCGTAGTGCTGTGGCATACCGAGCAGTCGGTCGGGAAGCCGACCGCGGCGTGGTTGGGATTGGTTGTGCCTTGGTAATCCTTCATGTGGCACGCGGCACAGGTCGCGTTCGCCGCCGTGAGCGCTGTGCCCGAATGGCAGGAGGAGCAAGCCAGCGTCAAATGGAAGCCCGTCAGCGTGAATCCGGTCGTCGAGTGGTCGAATGTCGCCCCCAGCCAGTTCGTGGTTGTGTGGCACTGCGAGCAGGTGGTCGGGAAGGCCACAGCAACGTGGCTCGGGTTCGTCGTCTGCTGATAATCGGTCATGTGGCACGAGGAGCACTGTGCGTTGGCCGCGGTCAGGATGGCTGCCGAGGTATGGCAGGCCGTGCAGGCCAGCGAAACGTGAGCTCCCGTCAGCGTGAACCCAGTCGTCGAGTGGTCGAACGTAGCTCCCAGCCAGGTCGTGGTCGTGTGGCATGAGGCGCATGTGGTCGGGAAGCCGACCGCGGCGTGGCTCGGATTGGTCGTTCCCTGGTAGTCAGGCATATGGCACGACGCGCACTGCGTGTTCGCTGCAGTGAGTGTCGAAGTCGAGGAATGGCAGGCCGAACAAGCCAGGCTGGCGTGCGCCCCGGTCAGCGGGAACCCTGTGGTCGAGTGGTCGAATGTGGCGCCCAGCCAGTTCACAGTGGTATGGCACGAATTGCAGGTCGTCGGGAAGCCAACCGCCGTGTGGCTCGGGCTGGTGGTTCCCTGGTAGTCGGCCAGGTGGCATGTCACGCACTGCGCGTTCGCCGAAGTCAGCACCGCGCCCGACGTGTGGCACGCCGAGCACGGCACCGTCACGTGCGCCCCGGTCAGCGGAAATCCGGTCGTCGAATGGTCAAACACTGCGCCCAGCCACGTCGTGGTGCTGTGGCACTGCTGGCAGGTTTGCGGGAAGCCCAGCGCCACGTGATTCGGGTTTGTGGCCCCGCTGAAATCAGCCGTATGGCAGGCGATGCACTGCGCCGGCGTGCCCTGGAACTTGCCCCCAATGTGGCAATCGGTGCATGCCAGCGTGGCGTGAGCGCCGGTCAGCGGGAACCCGGTGAGCGAATGATCAAATTTGGCCCCCAGCCACGAATCCAGCGTGGTGTGGCACGTCTGGCATTGCGGCGAAAAGTTCAGCGCAACGTGGTTCGGAACCGTGACGCTGGAAAAATCCTTCTGATGGCAGCTTATGCATGCCGTGCTCAAGCCCTGGAACTGTCCAACCGCCGCGCCCTTGTGGCAGTCTTCGCAATCCACGGTGGCGTGCGCGCCCAACAGTGGAAACCGGTTCTGATGCTGCTGGATCGCGTTGATCGAAACCATCCAGCCATTCACCGTGTGGCACTGCTCGCACTGCGCCCCCATTTGCCGGTGGTGAATATCGGCATGGCAGTCGGCGCACTTCGTGCCCACGTTGCTGAACACCATGCTCACGTGGCACTCCGTGCAGGCCACGTTTTTATGCAGGCCCCGCAGCGGGTACTTCGTGGTGTTGTGATCAAACTCCGGTGCCCGCCGGATCGGCTTCCAACCCGTGAATGTGTGGCAGTTCTGGCAGGGAATGTTCAGGGGCCCGTGCGGGCTTCGAGTGGTGTTTTGAGCCGCCGCCTTTTGCTGCGCACTCGCACGAAGCGCTGCGCCGGGCCCAAGGAGCAGCAGCAGCGGAAAAACCAGCCTCAATATTGCCCTGATGCGAGCGTGCATGCCTTGCGCCCGGAGTCCCTGCTCCCGGCTCTTTGCTCCTGGCCGTAACTGTCGCGGAGAGATTTCCCGCGGCCCCGCACTCAGCGCCGATTCCTGCTTTCACCTGGCCCGGTGGGTTGTATCCTGAGTCACGGCAATTTCATCGCCACACAGTAACGTGCCCGTCACGGGCGCGAAAGGTTACTTCTCTACATGTACTGAAGGTCAACTGAGGGTCAACTGAATGTCACGCGCTGCAGGGCGAGCTGGCCTGGGGCCTGAATCGTCCCAGTGCCGGAGCGCGCAAGCGCTTGTTGTACGCGCAATTAACGGCGCAACCCGCTCCCGGCAGGAACTCAAGCACTGGGTTCTGGCGCGAATTTCCCATCGCGGCTCATCGCGCTTGGGTATTCCCCTTAATCCTTTAAGAGAACGTAATTCTTACGCTGCCGCCCAGAAGAATTGCTCGCCAGCGCTCTGCGTCAGCAATTCCATGGCCTGCTCGGTCGAGAATGGGTTCTGGAAGGGGTACCGAAGTAACTACGCCGGCTTCCGCTCTTTCGGCGGATTTGGGCCGTGGCAGGCCTCGCATTTCGTGGGCGTGGGCTTGTAAAAGAGCACCTGTTCGCCGTTCACCATGCGCTTGTCGCTGTGGCAGCGAGCGCACGCCACGTCTTTGTGCAGTCCCTTCAAGGGGAAGCTGGTGCGCGTGTCGTGGTTGAACGTCGAAGGCTTCCATTTCGAACTGTTATGGCAACTCGCACATTCCGGGGCTGCCGCTCCTGCCGGCGTGAACTGCCCGCCGTGCACGTCGTTGTGGCATCCTTCGCACGTCATTGGCGCCTGATTGAATTCGGCGGTGGCCAGCGGCGTTTGCAGGTTTGGCGGCCGGTGGCAATCGATGCACGCCACCGCGCGATGCGACCCGATTAGCGGAAACTTGGTCGCATCATGATTAAACAGCGACAAGTCCTTCCAGGATTTCACGGAGTGGCAAACTTCGCATCCCGCCGGCCTCCCGTCAGCCCTCGTCCTAGCCATCAGTTCACGGAACTGCCCCTTGTGCGGATCTTCGTGGCATGCAGTGCAGGTCATCTCCTTGAAAACATATTGTGCGCTGCTGGTTCCCTTCACCGCCGGGCCTTGCGATTTATGGCACTCATCGCAGGCCACCGCAACATGGCTGCTGACCAGCGGAAAGCGCGAGGTCTGGTGCCGCGCGACCGTGAAGGTTGAAGGCTTCCAGCCGCGCAGTGTGTGGCACTCGTCGCAGCGGTTCCCCAGCGGCGCCAACGCGAACTGCCCCTGATGCCCGTCGGCGTGGCAATCCGTGCACTTCGCAAACGCAATCTTGTACCGTGTCTCCTTCCCTTTTGGAATATGGCAGCCCTCGCATTTCACAGCGGCGTGCCTGCCTTCCAACGGGTACCCGGTCGCCAGGTGCTCCTTCAGTCCGAAGCTTGAGGGTTTCCAGCCCTGCACCGTATGGCAACTGGAGCATTCACCCTTGTCGGGCCGGTGCATGAATTGGCCGTTGTGCGCATCAGCGTGGCAATCCGAGCACTTTTGGAAAGCCAGCGGCTTCCGGAAGTCGCCGCTCTTGTGGCACTGCTCGCATGCCACCGTAATGTGCTTGCCCAGCAGCGGGTATTTCGTTTTCGAGTGGTCGAATCGCGAAGCCACTACGCTGGTTTGCACCGATTTCCATGACGCCGTGTTGTGGCAGGATGCGCATGGCGAAGCAAATGAGCCGTGGTGTGGGTCGGCGTGGCAGGCCTCGCAGCGATCGAACACCAGGCCGGTCCACCGCATCGCGCCGCCCGGCTGCGAAGGAGCATGGCACTTTTCGCAGGTCACGCGCTCATGCGCTCCGGTGAGCGGATAGCGGGTGCGTGAATGGTCGAAATTCGGAACCTGCTTCCAGTCCGTCGTGTTGTGGCACTGCTCGCATGAGTGGCCGAGCCGGCCGCCGTGCACGTCGGCGTGGCAGCTCACACACTGCTCGCGCAGCCCCAGAAAGCTGCGGTTCAGGTCCTTCATTTTGATGAGCGCCTTATCCCCCGCGGCGATCTTGTCAGGCGCGTGGCAGCGATTGCACGACAGTTCGGCGTGTTTGCCGGTCAGGCTCCAGCCGGTTTTTGAATGGTCAAATTTCTCCTGCGATGGCTCCCACTTGATCATCTGGAAGTTGAGCCCATTGTGGTCGGAATGGCAGCGGGGGCAGCCTTGGCTTCCCGAGCTCTTCTCCACGATGCGCGCATGGTAGCCG
>JAFAIN010000053.1 GCA_019236695.1 Acidobacteriota bacterium
CGTTTGCGCGGGATCGCGCCATTCCAAACCGCCCCGGCAGCGGAGGACGGCCCGGCAAGTCCTGCAGCTCCGTTCAGGGTGTGCGGCGTGGAGCCCGATGCCGTGGTGGCGCCGGAGACGCCAGAACAGATCGCTCGGGTGTTGCAGGCGTGCACGGAGGAGAAAATTGCGGTTGTGCCGGTGGGCAGCGGCCTGCACCAGCATTATGGGAACCCTCCGCAGCCGCCATTCGTGGCAGTAGGCGTGAGTGGGATTTCGCAAGTGGAGCATTACGACCCGGGGGACCTGACCATTGGCATTGGCGCCGGCGCCACGTTGCGGGAAGTGGAAGCGCTGGTCGCGGCCAATGGCCAGTGGCTTCCCGTGCTCTCATACCCCGGCCGCTGCGCCAGCGGCGGCGCTACGGTCGGCGGCATGCTTGCAACGGCTCAGCACGGCCCTTTGAAGCACGCTTTTGGAGGAGTGCGCGATTTCTGCATCGGCGTGCGATTCACCAGCGGCGACGGCAAACGCGGCAAGGGCGGCGGCCGCGTGGTGAAGAATGTGGCAGGCTACGATTTCATGAAGTTGATGATTGCGAGCTACGGCACGCTCGGCATCATCACTTCGGCCAGCTTCAAGCTGTTTCCCCGGCCACGCAACACTGCGACATTTGTTTGCAGGTTTTCGAACTCCGGCGAGGCAGTCGCATTTCGCGACCGGATCCTGGGCTCGGTTCTGGCTCCGCTGGCGCTCGAGGTCGTATCACCAGGCGCCGCGGCGATCCTGCACGGGGAAGCTGCTTTCGAGCGCTGCTGGCGCATCCTGGTGCGGGCGGGCGGCAGCGACCGGCAGATCTCGCGCTACCGCAGCGAACTGGGCGAAGCCATTGCTTCCGAACTCAGTGGGGAAGAGGAGAGCAGCGCCTGGGCGCTGATGGATGATTTCGAGTTCAAGCTGCCGCCGAATTCCATGCTTCTGGCCGTAAGCTGCCCGATTGCGGGCGTAGCGGAAGCGCTCGCAGCAGGCGAACGTGCCTGCCGGGAGCGCGGGCTGGAACTGGCGTGCCTGGGCCGCGCGGGTACGGGAACGCTGATGATGGCGGTCATCGATCCGGGCGGAGCGCGTGAGCCGCTTCTCGGGGCGCTCCACGCGTTGCGGGCCGCGCTGCCGCCTCGAGTTTCGGCCGCGCTGCGCCGCTGCCCGGCAGGCATGCTGATGGCGTCTTCGGGCGACGCTGCATCACGGTGGCAGGTGCGGAGTGATGAGCTCGAGTTGATCCGCACCGTAAAGAATTCGCTCGACCCGGCGTGGATTCTGAACCGCGGAAGGTATTTTGCCTGATGGATACGGCCTCGCACGCCCACCATCTCGATGAACTGTACCGCACCTGCGTGCATTGCGGCCTTTGCCTGCAGACATGCCCGACCTACCGCGAGCTGGGATATGAAATGGATTCACCGCGCGGCCGAATCCGGCAGGTAATGCTGGTGGATACCGGGCAATTGCAGCTCGGCCCCACCGTGGTAACGCATCTGGATCGCTGCCTTGCGTGCCGCGCCTGCGAAACCGTGTGCCCCTCAGGAGTGAAATACGGCCAGATCATCGAGGCGGCACGAGTGCGCATTGAGCGCGAGTACCGGCGCCCTCTTTTCGCGCGCATGGCGCGCCGGGCAGGATATGCAACCATTGCCGATTTTGGCCGTCTGGCGCGCACAGCGCGGCTGTTGCGCTGGTACCAGCGTTCGGGCCTGCAGCGCCTGGTGCGCGGTTCAGGGGTACTGAGGGCGCTTGGGATCGAGCGGCTGGAAAGTATGGCGCCCGCAATCGATTCTGATTTCTTCTTTCGCGAATTCGGAAAGGTCTTTCCGGCCGAGGGAGCGCGCCGGGCGCGGGTGGCATTTCTGGCCGGCTGCATTGCCGGGGTGGCATTTTCCGAGCTGAACCGCGCCACGGTTCGCGTGCTGCAGAGGAACGGCGTGGAAGTGTGGGTTCCGCCGGCGCAGGGATGCTGCGGCGCCCTGCACGTGCACGCCGGCCTCGCTGAAGAGGCCCAAAAAATGGCGCAGCGCAACATTGAAGCCATGCTGCGCGACGACGTGGATGCAATCGTGACCAACGCCGCGGGTTGCGGCACGACCACGAAGGAATATGGGTCGCTCCTGTGCGGTGACAGCCAATGGAGCGAGCGGGCGCGACTGTTTTCCGCAAAGGTTCGCGACATCAGCGAGTTCCTGATCGAGCTTGGCCCGGTGGCGCCGGGGACAAAGCTGGCCGCGCGAGTAACGTATCAGGACCCCTGCCATTTGGCGCACGGCCAGCGCGTCCGCTCAGCGCCCCGCGAATTGCTGCGGCTTGCGGCGGGAGAATTCCTGGAAATGCCGCGCGCCGATTCCTGCTGCGGCAGCGCAGGTGTGTACAACGTTTCAGAGAATCAGCTCTCCATGCAGATTCTGGAAGCAAAGATGAAGGACGTAGCTTCAGTTCAGGCTGACGTTCTGGCAACCGCCAATGTTGGGTGCATGCTGCAGTTGCGCGCCGGGGTGGCGAGGCGCGGGGTCCACATGAAGGTGCAGCATGTGGTGGAAGTTCTGGATGAGGCTTACCGCGCCGAATGACGCTATTGAGCTATTGGTCATTGAATTATTGAGTCATTGAGTCATGGGATGATTCCCTGACAGAGGGCACCGCGTCGGCGAATAGCCCAATAGCTCAATAACTCAATGGAAGCGCTCACTCGGCCCGGCGCACCGGTTGCCAGGCGGCGGTTTGCCTGGCGGGCGGCTTTCGCGCAGCGGCCAGCTCTCCGGCAGCGCGGAGAAGCTGCATGGTTCGCGCCGGCGTTATGGGACGCGAAAAGAGGAAACCCTGCATGACGTCGCAGTTCAGGTTGTTCAGCGCGGCAAGCTGCTCTTCGGTTTCCACGCCTTCGGCCACGGTGCGCAGGCCAAGGCTGCGCGCCAGGGCGACGATAGCTTCCACAATGGGTGCCGTGCCCAGCGGGTCGGTTACTTTTTCGATGAACGAGCGGTCGATTTTCAGCGTATGGATGGGCAGGCGATGCAGGTAGCTGAGCGAAGAGTAGCCTGTTCCGAAATCATCCACCGCCAGGCGCACGCCGAGTCTGGTGAGGCACCGCATCTGGCGCGCTGATTCCTCAACATCAGACATGACCAGAGTTTCGGTCAGCTCCAGTTCGCAAAGCCTGGGATCGAGTCCGGTTTCAGCCAAAGCCTTCTCCACGGTGGCGGCGAAATCGGCGCGGGCAAACTGCAGTGCGGAGACGTTCACTGCAACCGGCACGTTGCAATGGAAGCGTTCATTCCATTCGCGGGCCTGAGCCAGCGCCCCGCGCAGCGCCCACTCCCCAATCGGAACAATCAAGCCATTCTGCTCGGCAATAGGGATGAAGCGCGCCGGCGGGAGGAGCCCGAGCTTGGGATGGCGGAAGCGCAACAGCGCCTCTACACCCGCCAGCGACAGGTCGGGGTGGAACTGGGGCTGGTAATAGAGTTCGAAGCCGCCGATTTCCAGCGCTTCGCGCAAGTGCTGCTCGATTTCGAGTTCCTCGCGCGCGGCTTCGGTGAAGGACTCGGCGCGGTTGCGGCCGTTGATCTTGGCGCGGTGCAGCGCCTGCTCCGCGGCGCGTATGACCGAATCGGCGTCTCGGCCGTGCTCCGGGAAAATCGCAATGCCGATTGAGGTCGTCACCTGGATGACGCAGCCCTGCGCACTCAACGGGGCAGTGGAGGCATTGGCCAGCAGATCAGCAGCCACCCGCTCCGCTTCGCTCGCCGTTTCGATGTCGGTTACGAGGACGGTGAACTGGTCGCCGGCCACGCGCGCGAGCGTATCGTAGGGTCGCAGGCGCGCCCGGAAGCGCTCGCCGACCTGGCGGAGGCACTCATCGCCAATCTCCTGCCCAAACGTGTCATTCACCCGCTTGAACCGGTCGATGTTGGCGCACAGCACTGCTACCCGCTTGCCGTTGCGCCGCGCCCGCGACAATTCCACGTTCAGCCGCTCATTGAGCAGCAGCCGGTTCGGCAGGCCGGTAAGTGGATCGTGCTGTGCCTGGTGCTGCAACCGTTCGCCCGCGCGCCGGCCTTCCTTGATTTGTTCCTCGAGTAAGGTGAGGATCATTCCGAGCGCGACGAAATATTTGGCGGCGTGCAGGCGGGGTTCGTTGGCGGAAAGCAAACCGTATGCTGTTTCCGTGCCTGAAGTGATGGCCCAGGCGATAAAACCGGAGACTGCGGTCACCACACCGACGGAAAACACCGGGAACCGGCGCAGATAGAGCGTGGCGGAAACAATCAGCAGCCCGCTCTGTATCACGCCGAGCGCCAGGCTGTAATTGCCTTTCGCCACGATCCAGGCAAGCGTGCCCCACATGACCGCGCAGCCCGCCATCACGCTGCACACGTAATAGTCGAAGCGGCGATAGAACCGCCACACCACCACCATAATGCACGGGAATGCAAAACCCAGCAGCGCGTAGGAAAACATTCTCGTGGCAAAGCCCATCAGCACTGCGTCGGTGAAGAACAGTCCGGGCAATGCGATGAACAGAAATAGCGCGCGGCGCTTGCGGCGGCTGGAGCAGACACGGGATACCGCAACCAGGAAACAGATGCCGCCGAGCTCGAGAGCGTCCACTGAAATCGCCCGGCCGGCGGTCTCCTGAGCCTGGCTGCTGTACGGCAGCACTGCCGCCAGCATGCTGACCAGCGTGAGCACCCATCCCAGGAACCAGAAGCGCAGTTGGCTGCTCGCTCTCCGGCGCAGAATGGAGCCGAAGATGAGCACAAACAACGCGAGAATCAGGATGTTCGATATGCCGCTGCTGATCGACACTTGCGCCTCAGTTGAAGGTTCGAGCGAAAGAGGGAGCTATTTGGCTGCACCAAGAGAGTGCAGTCCCGTACAGGAAATTGTGTTATGGCGCCGGAGCCGGTGCAATCCGGCTGCCAATTCAGGTGGGTACTGAGGTAACTGAAGTAAAACACTTAGGCAAGGGCAACAGGCAACTGGCAAAAACGCTGAGCTGGAACAGCCGCAGGATGGAGCCGCGGAAAAGACAAGCCCCACCCCCGAGGGGTGGGGCTGAAGCGCCGCCGCCGGCCGTGGCTCGGTCAGCCGTTGTTCCTGGCTGCGGGGGAGTGCATTACGACGTAGGTGCTGCCGCCGTTGGTATAAACGAGCAGCAATGCGTCCTCGCCTTTGGGTATGTTGGCAAGCGCCTTCTGCGCCTCGGCTGCCGAAGCGACTTCATGGCGGTTTACCTGCGTGATTACGTCGCCCTGGGACAGGCCGGCATTGTCGGCCTGGCTGCCGGGCTGCACCTGCATGATGACGGCGCCGTGCACGCCTGAGGGCACTTCGAGTTGCTGGCGGGCATCGGGGGTCAGGTCGCTGAGGCCCATTCCCCAGCGGCCCTTTTCGCCGCTTTCACTCCAGCCGCTGCTGCTCTCGGCAGTTTTGTTGTTGTATTCGCCGAGCGTCAGCGGAACCGTGATTGTCTTGCCATCGCGCATTACGCCGAGCTTGATGGGCGTTCCCGGCGAGAGTTCGGTCACGGTCGCCTGCAGGTCACCGGCATCGCTCACGGCATGGCCATTCACCGCCACGACGACATCGCCTACTTTCATCCCGGCCTTCGAACTCGGCGAATCGGGAGTCACCTCTGTCACAACCGCGCCTGTGGCTTTCTCCATGTTAAAGAATTTGGCGTTTTGCGGCGTCACGTCGGTTATGCCAACGCCCATGTAGCCGTGCTCGATTTTTCCGCTGTTGATGAGCTTCTCAACCGTGGGGCGGGCAATCTGCGAGGGAATAGCGAACCCCATTCCGGCAAAGGCCCCGGAGGGCGAGATCAGGAATGTGTTGATGCCGACCACCTGGCCGTGCGCATCGACCAGGGGACCGCCGGAGTTCCCCTGGTTGATAGCTGCATCGGTCTGAATGAACTCGCCGGGTTTGCGGCGATCTTCGCTGAACGGGTTGGTGCGGTTTACCGCGCTCACGATGCCGCGCGTTACGGTGAAGCGCATGCCCAGAGGATTGCCGAATGCCAGCACGGTCTGGCCGGGATGCAGCGACCGGGAGTCGCCCCAGCCCACGTTGGGCATATCGTGTCCATCCACTTTTACGACGGCCAGATCGGTGACGGAATCGGTGCCAATGAGCTTCGCCGTCATCACGCGGCGATCAGGGAAAGTGACCTGAATATCAGTGGCGCCGTTCACCACGTGATTGTTAGTGACGATGTATCCGTCAGGCGAAACGACAACCCCCGAGCCGCCCACGTGTTCCACCTGGGGCTGTTGCGGGCGCATGCGGAACTGGCGCCGCCCCTGGCCCGGCCCGAAACCGAACTGGTCGCCAAACTGGTTAAAGAACCGCTCCATATCGGGAGGTAGCTCCCGCTGGGTATCGCCCTGTTCCGCCGACTGCTTCACGCGCGCGGTCACCGCGATGTTTACGACTGCTGGCGTTACTCGCGAAGCGAGCGCCTCCATTGCCTTATCGAGCGACAGCAGGGAACTCACGCTGCTTTCATCGATAGGGGACGCGGTACCCACGGTTCCTGCCGCGGCGGCCCGCGCCGCTGACGGCTGTGCCAGTTCATACCCGCCAAACGCTGCCACCAGCAGCAGGGCCAGCGCGGGAGCGAGTTTTCTAAAAGCGTGTCTCCATTTGTCACGAATCATGATTTGCTCCTAACAAATTAGTTGATTGCCTCGAAATTGTTTGTAGCTGCTCCAAAATCAAAAAATCCCTAAATGTCCTTTCGGAGAAGCGTGTGCCTGGCAGGCGTGCCGGCGTTCACCAGCACCAGCCGCCAGGTTTCTACGTGGATAATGCCAGCCTCGGTTGAAATTTCCTCGCTAGCGACCACCAGCACCAGAGAAGGCGCAGGCTGCGGAGCCGGCTGCAATTTTGAAAGAGTGGCAGAGGGGGGGGCGTCAGGCCGGCTGGCGAGAATCAGGTGCGAAGGCCTGCCATGCTCTTTCCGGGCGGCGCGCATAGCCTGGCTTGCGGGCTGAGTGCGCGCAACCAGCTTGATTTGGATTGCGGTTCCGGCTGCAACCGGCCCAGAGGCCAATGAAGCGGCATTTGCCTTTTGCGAGAATCGAACCAGCGGCCCCGGCTCATAAAGCGCGCAAGCCAGGGCCAGCGCTCCCGAAACCGTAACGGCGGCAAATGCGCGCCATCCTGCCGGCCTGGCGCCTCCCGCCTTGAGGACGCGCGAAACTCGGTAAGAAGTGAGCCGCAGGCGACCAACGGCGGCCTGTGCCAGATGAAGCGGGCGGCGCAGATAGGCCATTTCCGCCAGCCGCGCAAGGCAAGTTGCATAGATGCGCGCGTCAGCGGTTGCTTTTATCACCGCATCATCGCAGGCCATTTCCCGTTCCGCTGCGATTCGCGCATCGAGCCACCACACGGCCGGATGGAAGAACAGAATCGCCTTGCCGGCTTTCTGCAGCAGGTTTACGAAATCGTCGCAGCGGCGAATGTGCGCCAGTTCATGGAGCACGAGCTGATGAATGTCATCCGGCGAAACTGCCGATTCCGCAAGCATCCATGCGGGGAGCAGGACGGCAGGCGAGAAGAATCCGACTGCGGCCGGCACCCTGAGCCGGGGTGAGGAATATATTCCGGCAGGCTGGCCGAAACGGCGTACCGCGCTGATGGCCTTGAGCGTCGCTGGGCTGAGCACGCCGGCCTCGGGGGCGGCGGCATCGCGCTTCAACCGGTGGATTCGCCACACCCCAACGCCGATGCGCAGCAGGCCGGTGAAGGCAATTATCGCCCAGGTCGCATACAGATAGCGGGCCCAGTCCGCGGGCATAGTCCAGGCCGGCAGGCCGCGTGAACCACCGGCTGCGGCAGTGGCCGCATGGAAATCGGGCCGCACGAAGATCAGAGCGATGACCGCCATGGCCGCGAGCGAAATCACATAACGCGCATGGGCAGAGAGCCGCCGAGCTCCGCCCAGAGCCAGGGCGGCGGCGAGGGCTGCGCCGCTGCCCAGCAGAAGCGCCGCCGCCATGCGGGCGATTTGCCATTGCGCGAGCCCATCCAGCGCGCCCACAGGAAGCACGGCACCCGTCATTTTCTGCCTCCGAGGGCTGCCCGCAGGCGTTTGAGTTCTTCTTCGTCGAGGGTTTTATCTTCGATGAGGTTCAGCACCAGCTCTTCGTGGGAGTCATTGAAGAACCGGCTCAGCAGGTGACGCACTTCAAATCGCGAAGCTTCACTCCTGCCCACCACGGGCGCATACACATGCGCTCTGCCGTCCTTGGCGTGCTCAACGTAGCGCTTCCTCTCCAGGATCCGGATAGTGGTCAGCACCGAGTTGTAAGCCAGCGGCGTCGCGGGCTCGAGCGCAGCGACGAGTTGCTGTACGGTGGATGGCCCGCGCTTCCAGAGAAGCTGCATCAGCCTCAACTCGGCTTCAGTCAAAGTCGGCGATGTTTTGCGAGGCACCTGAAACTCCGGCAATCAATGCCTTCTGTATAGACGTAACTGCTGAGGGAAAGTAACTAAAATTTTAGTTTTAACCCGCATCGAGTCGGCAAAGTATTGACAAATAAAGGACAAACTGTGGCGAGCTGTTGGCGCTGACTTCTTCGTCCTCTTCGAGGGCTGGTCTGAAGCTGCGCGCTCTTCCCAGGGCTCACGCCACTGGGCTAGTCTCTTTCGCCCGCTTTCCGGGCTTGGGATATCGCGTACCGGAACCCCTCGGCTCACGCCGCTGCGAACGGCTCTCGCCGGCGTTGCGGAGGCCTCTTTGACGTGTTTCGATCCTGGACCTTTCACCCGGCGCGGGTTCCGTTGGGTACGGCCGCTTCCGGCACCGCAAGAACGGGGGTGACTCCGTCTGGGTAGCCGACATCGAACAGCATCGCTTCCGAAATCATCCCTGCCATTTTTCGCGGCGGAAGGTTCACGACGAAGAGCGCCTGCCTGCCTTCGATTTCGCGCGGATTCGAGCGCTCTCGTTTTATCCCGGCCAGAACCGTACGCCGATGATCGCCGAAGTTCACGCAAATTGCGACCAGCTTATCCGAATCAGGTACCTCGCTTACGGATTCGATGGTGCCGATCCTGATATCGATCTGGTTCAGCAGTTCAGGCGAAATGGTCGGCTTTACGGGCGCGGGCGTCATAGCGAAATTGTAGCGAGGAACACCGGACGGCCTCAGATGCCGGTGTACCAGGCGTAGCCATACTGGCAGGCCGCGGCGCCGCAGCCGTTGCCGAAGCGCTTCAGGTTATCGGTGACGGTGAGGCGAGTGATGAACTTTATGTTCTTGTAGCCAATCTGCCGGGGAAGGCGCATGCGGAGCGGGCCGCCGTGGGGCACCGGCAGGTCGCTGCCGTTCATGCCGTAACACAGGAACGTCTGTGGATGCAGGGCATCGGCCATATCGATGCTGTCCCACGTATCGGGCTCCATGGAGGTGTACACGACGTAGCGAGCCTGGGGATGGACTCCTGTGAGCTGCAGAACATGTGAGAGCGGCGCGCCAATCCATTCGGCGATATACGACCAGCCTTCTTCACAGGCGATCTCGGTTATGTGGCT
>JAFAIN010000323.1 GCA_019236695.1 Acidobacteriota bacterium
CCGCCGCCAAATGCCGCCACAATGGCGTTCACCTCCGGCAGATCTTGCAGGATTTCAATTCCCATCGAGGCGTTGCCGGCAATGAATTCATCATCTTCAAACGGATGGACGAATGTGCCGCGCATGGCCGGATGCGCGCGCTCTTCCATTGCCCTCCAGCACTGGTCAAACGGGGCCTTCACCAGTTCGGCGCCCAGGCGGCTCATGGCGTCAAGCTTTGCCGCCGGCGCGGTGTCGATCACCAGCACCTGGCATGGCACGCCCGCTTTGCGTGCCGCCAGCGCCACTCCCTGCCCCGCATTGCCTGCGCTAACCGTCCACACGCCACGCCGCCGCTGCTCTTCCGGTAGCTTGCGCACGGCGTTATATGCGCCGCGGATTTTGAACGATCCAATCGGCTGCAGGTTCTCCAGCTTCAAATAGATTTCCGCCGGGCCCTCGTAGTTCAGCCGGACAAGCGGCGTCCGAATCGCGGCCTCATAAACATGCTCGAGAGCTTCTGAAATCAGCCCAGGCGGTATGTTTCGTTCAGGTTTGCTGGTTGTTTGAGTGGCCATGGTGGTTGGGTGCGCCGATTGTGTCAGAGTCTCACTCCCCCTGTCCAGTAACCCCTCCCGGGGTCACTCCCCGGCTTGTGCTACCTTCATGGCTGATGAAACCCACCCTTGCGCTCTTCCTGCTTGCCTCCGCCGCTTCGCTAAATGCGCAGCCCACCCCCTCCGGCGAACTCCACTTCAAGGCACCCGGTTCATGGATCTCCGACAAGCCTTCATCTAGTATGCGGGTTGCTCAGTACCGCTTGCCGAAAGCGGAGGGAGATGCGGAAGACGCCTCTCTGGTCGTGTATTACTTCGGCGCGTCCCAGGGAGGGAGCGCTCAGGCAAATATCGATCGCTGGATCTCCCAGATCCAGCAACCGGATGGCTCCGCCTCCAAAGACAAGGCAAAAACCGCAAACACCACCGTCAATGGCCTGAAAGTGAGCACTGTGGATGTAAGCGGAACCTACACGGCAGAGATGGCGCCCGGCAGCGGCACCTTCCATAAAGATCCGGACTATCGCCTCCGCGCGGCCATCGTGGAAACGCCAAAAGGGAATTATTACGTCAAGCTGGTTGGCCCCGCCGGCACCATTGCCCGCTGGGATCAGGCTTATGCGGACTTTTTGAGCTCCCTGGAATTCCGGTGAATGTGAAATCTGAAACGGGGAATCTGAAAAGGTTTCAGACTTCCTCCCAACATTGCAGATTTCACATTTCCGGATTCAACATGCCCCGTTTACTGTGGCGGCTGGCTGCTGCCCGTGCCCTGCGAACCCGAAGGGCATGTCGTCGAGGTGGCTTGCACTTCTGTTACCAGGAAATCCTGCCCAACACTCGCGGTTGCCGTGCCCGAACCCGCGCCGGCATTCGCGCTTCCGCTCTGCGGCAGCGCCTGGCTGTTCGAGCTGCCGCCGGTGCTTCCGGGTGAGCTCTGCGATGTGCCGGCAGTTGCCGACGCGGTTTCGTTGCCGTAATGCCCCGTGATCCGGGCCCTGTGTCCTTCCGCACTCGCCAGGTCCTGGCTGCCGCGCAGTCGGATTGCCGAGCCGTTGTCGGGAGTAATAAAGTAGTCAGTTTCCTTTTTGGTTACGCAGCCCTCAAGCGTCTGCTGCTGCCCTGAGTTCGCCTGCGAGCTTTCACTCGCCGAACTCTGTGGCAGGCTCGAGCTCTGGCTTCCCATGCTGCTGCCGCTCTGGCTCTGGCTGCCTTGGGTCTGGCTTTGCGACTGCGAAGTCCCTGGGTTCGTACTGCTTTGGCCCGTCTGCGATGTGCCGGATTGTGCGAATGCAGCCCCCGGAATCAGCAGGGCAGCCGCACAAATCGCCGTGAATACCTTCATTCAAATCTCTCCTTAAGGGGAATGGACGGTGACGCCTGGGGAGTAAGATGCGCGGGTTGTGCGCTTGGTGGGCAGTCGCACTAACGGAATCACCGCACCCTGGCTCAAAAGCGCTGCCGCACGGGCGCGGTTCCAAGCCGCGCCCAAGCCCCACCCCTGTGGCTCTGCAAATTTGCACTTCCGCACCTTCGCGGTTTCGCACTGCCCCTCAGCCTGGCAGCATGGCTTCAGCCTCAATCTCAACCAGCATGCGTGCATCGATCAGCGCTCTTACCTCGACCATCGATGTAGCCGGGCGAATGGCGCCGAATACCTCGCCATGCGCCCGGCCCACCATTTCCCAGTCCCGTGCGATGTTCGTCACATACATTCGGGTTCTTACCACGTCACCGAGTCCCGCGCCGGCTTTGCCGAGAGCCAGTTCGATGTTGCGCAGCGTCTGCCGCGCCTGCTCGTACGCGTCGCCCTCCGCCAGGCTGCCGTCTTCGCGCGTGGCTGTCGTTCCCGACACCCAGATGGCGTTGCCCACCCGCACGGCTCTCGAGTAGCCCACCACCAGCTCCCATTTTGTCCCGCTTGCAATGTTCGTTCTCATCACACGCTCTTCTCCTGCGCGTTCCAGATGAATTTGTGCATCTGCAGCCCCAGCCGTACCGGCAGGCCGTCAGCCAGAATCCATTCCGCCAGCTCCCGCGGATCCAGCAAGGCGTTTTCCGCAGTCCGTCCCGCCGCATCTTTCCGGAACGCCGGCGAGTAAACCACGCCCGCGCCTCGCGAGTCCAGCTTGTGCACCCGCGTGAATTCGCGCGCAAATTCGTAGTCGGCGCGGTCGGCAATCACGAACTTCACTTCGTCGCGTGCCGTCAATGCTTCCAGGTTCTCCGGCAGAAAGCTTCCACCCTCGCCTGACCCGGGGCACTTGACGTCCACAATCTTGTGCACCGCAGGCGGAACATTCTCCAGGCGCCGCTCGCCGCTGGTCTCCAGCAGCACTGTATAGCTGTCGTCCACAAGCGCCTGCATCATTGGCACCAGTTCCTGCGCCTGTAGCATCGGCTCACCCCCGGTAATCTCCACCAGTGTTGTGGGCCCGAGCGCCCGCACCGCGGCCATCACCTGCTCCTGCGTCATCCGAGTGCCGCCGGTAAATGTGTACTCCGAGTCGCACCACACGCACCGCAGATTGCACCCCGCCAGCCTCACAAAAATGCACGGCAAGCCCGCAAACGACGATTCTCCCTGAATCGATTTGTAGATTTCGATGATGCGCACTGCATTTCCCCTATGCTCCGCAATTCCGCTTGTGTCACCCCGAACTTCCCCTCGCTTGTGTCATCCCGAAGTGAGGGATCTGCATTTCCCTGCAAGAATCGCTCGAGCAGGGTTTAACAATCGCTTCTAGGGCAAAGCTCCGATGCACCTCCGGCCGCGGCTGTTGTAGGCTGGAGTTGCGCCGCTTATGGATCCCTTTCGCCTTTATACTCTTGGTTTATTCGCCCTGGCCGGTACCGCAGCCACCGCCGCTGTCTGGACGCGCCGCAATCGCAAGTCGCCCGAAGAACTCGAGCAGCAGCGCCGTTCCTGGCTGAACCGCAACGGCCGCATCACCGATGGAACCATCACCGACGTTCGCGAGGTTCCGCATACATCCGGTGAGCCGCTGCAGATGCTCATCTACAGCTACGACATCGGCGGCGTATCCTACGAAGCCTCGCAGGACGTCACGTATCTCAGGCAGCATATTGACCTGCACTCCTGCCGCCTGAGCATGCCGGCTTCCATCAAATACGACCACCACAATCCGGGCAATTCCATTGTGATTGCGGAAGGCTGGTCGGGCCTGCGCAAGTATCCGGCAGCCCGCGCCTGACCTGAATTGAATTGGAGTCACAACCCCAAAGGTCGGGAACAATTACCAGGAAGACCGGCCTGGGTTTTTCGATTTCGGCAATTCCGCAGTTCGGCAATTCGGCAATTGGCTAGCTTCCGAGAGCCATCATCTCGCTTGCCGGCAGGAACTGATACCCTTGCGCGCTGTACCGCCGGATGATTTCATCCGTGGCCTCCACCGTCAGGTGGCGATCCCACCCAAAGCCACGATGGCTTCCATCGTGCATCAGGATCACCTCACCGCCCCTGATCTGCGATGCCACCTTGGCGGCAATGGCTTCCATGCTGGTCAGTGCCCAGTCGTGCGCACTGGCGCGCCACATCACCGTTTTGAATCCCGCCTTCGCCGCGGTGCGGAGTGTGCCGGGGCGTCGCGCGCCGAAGGGAGGGCGAAACAACCGCGGGCGGTATCCAATCGTCTGTTCCAGCACCGCCTGGCACCGGTCCAGTTCCGCCCGCAGCGACGAAAGTGAGCGGCCGGCCAGGTTGGGATGCGAATAGGTGTGGTTTCCAATGTCGTGGCCTGCCGCCGCCACCATGCGAACAATATTCGGATTCTTCTCCGCGTAGCTGCCGATCATGAAGAACGTGGCGCGCACGCCGTGCCGCTCCAGCACCTCCAGCAGGCGCGGCGTCCAGGGGTCATTAGGCCCGTCATCATAGCTCAGCGCCAGCTTGCGGGTGCCGCGCTTCAGCCCGATAAACGTGGGGCCATAAAGCTGCGACGCCGGCGCCATCACGTTCCATCCGCCCACCGCCGCGGTGGCGGCAACTCCGGCTCCCACCAGCAGGGCAATCCTGGTTTCTTCGGGTGCAAAGAAGGACACAGAAACCTCGACCTATGGACAGTTTCGCCACTCCGCCCCACCGTCGCAACGGGATTTTCCTCACCTGAAGTTACGAACGGTTACACAGGCGCCCGGCCGCGCTCGGCACGCGCCGGCGTTGTGCGTGCTGAGCTTGTCGGTCGCAGTGCGGCCGATGCGGCGCCGCCCGAAGGCTATTTTTTCACAATTGCTTCGCCTCCGGCCACGATGTATGCTCCGGGCAACGCTCCTCGAACCGGACCATGGCCAATCTCTTCGAGCCCCCCCGTTTTATTGCCCTGGAAGGTCCAATTCGGGTCGGCAAGAGCACGCTCTCGCGCATCATCGCCGAGCGCCTGCACGCGCAGCGGCTCGCCGAACCCGATGAAAACCCCTTTCTGCAGGCCTTCTATGAAGGCGAGCGCGGCGCCGCGTTTCAGGCGCAGTTTTCCTTTCTTATCCAGCGTTTTGAGCAGTTGCGCGCCATCGATCGCAAGTCAAACCGCATCGTCGTGGCCGATTACATCTTCGAAAAAGACAAGCTGTTCGCCTGCATCAACCTCACCGATGCCGAACTTGAGGTTTACAACCGGTATTACAGCGTTTTCCGCGCCCAGTTGCCCACTCCGGACCTGGTCATTTATCTCCAGGCCTCGCCCGAAGTGCTGAAAAAGCGCCTGCGCCGGAAGAATGCTCCGGCCGAAGGCGCCATCAGCGAGCAGTACATCGAAGAAGTCGTTCGCGCCTACGAGCACTTCTTTTTCCATTACACCGCCTCCGATCTCCTGGTGGTGAATACCAACGACATTGATTTCGTCGATTCCCATCGCGACCTGCAGGAATTGCTGCGCCGCCTCAGCGAGCCCGTCAAGGGAACGCAGTATTTCCTCCCCCTCGGCGAAACCAGCGCAGCCGGCGCCTGAACAATCGGCGTGCAATAATCAACCCGTATGCCGATTGTCGATCAGGTTACAAGTGACATCACAGCCGCCATGAAGGCCCGCGAAGAGCTGCGGCTCAGCACGCTGCGCATGGTGAAGACCGCCCTGAAGAACCGCGAAATCGATAAGCGCGCACCGCTCGATGATCGCGAGGCCATGCAGGTCCTCGGCACGCTCATCAAGCAGCGCAAGGATTCCATCGAGCAGTTCCGCAAGGGCGGCCGCGCCGACCTGGCCGACAAGGAAGCCGCCGAAATCAAAATTATCGAAGCCTACCTGCCCCAGTCAGCCGGCGAAGATGAAATCCGCACGGTCGTTCGCTCCGTCATCGCTGAACAGCCCTCGCCGCCTTCCATGAAAGACATGGGTGCAATCATGAAGGCAGCCATGGCGAGGTTTGCGGCCTCAGGTGCGCGGGTGGATGGAAAAGCGGTCAGCGAAGTGGTAAAGCGCGAACTGGAAACCTCGAAAACTGCCTGAATGAAGCTCCGCGTGGCATGGGTCCGCAGCGGCGGCGCGCGCTCTGCCGCAATCGAAGAACTGGCTGCGCAATACGCAAAGCGCATCTGCGCATTCGCAACGCTCGATGTTCAGGAATTCAAGTCGGAAGCCGCTCTGATCAACTCCTCGGAGAAGACCGGCGCGAAGCTGGTTGCGCTCGATTCCCGCGGCCGGCAGTATTCCAGCGAGGAATTCGCCCGCTTCATTCGCCGGCTGCGTGATGCCGGCGCTCGCGAGGCGGTATTTGCCGTTGGCCCCGCCGATGGCTTTTCCGAAACCGCGCGTTCGGCGGCCGCTGCCGTGGTTTCGCTGGGGCCCATGACTCTTCCCCATGAACTCGCCCGGGTCGTGCTGCTCGAGCAGATCTACCGCGCCTTCACCATCCTTGCCCGCCACCCCTACCACCTCGGGCACTAGGAGCATGTGAAATCTGGAATCTGAAATGTGGAAAGTTCCGAAATGTGAAAAGTAACTACATCGTCCCCACTTTTCAAATTTCAAATTTCAAATTTCACATTTCATTCCCCTCCCGCCAGCACAAACTTCTCCGCCGCCTCCAGCACTTCCTGCACAATCTCCGGCGATGACGCTTCGGCATACACCCGCAGCAGGCGCTCTGTTCCCGAAGGCCGCAGCAGTACCCATGCATCGGCGCCCGCTTCCTGCTTGCCGTTTCGCGGCGCATCCAGGAACAGCTTCACGCCGTCCAGGTGCTCCTTGCGCAAAACTGAATACCGGCCCATCGTGGCCGTGTTGCCCTCCTGCGCCCGCCGCACCGCGCTCTGTTTCATTTCATCGCCGATGTGCATGTCCTTGCGGCCGTAATAATGCCGCCCATAGGTCGCCTGCAGGTACTCCACCAGTTCTCCCAGGGTCTTGCCCGATTCGGCCATCGCATTGGCCAGCAGCAGGGAATTGAGGATGCCGTCGCGTTCAGGCAGGTGCCGGGGAATGCCGATACCGCCCGACTCCTCGCCGCCAATCAGCACTTCCTTTCCCGAGAGCACCACATCGCACACGTACTTGAACCCGATACCGTGCTCCACCAGTTCGCGCCCGTAGCGGTGGGCAATGCGATCGAGCATGCTGGTGGTGTTGAAGGCGCGCGTCACCGCGCCCGGCCACTTCTTGTATTCCAGCAGCCACTGCAGCAGCACCGCATAGCACTTATGCGCATCCACGAACTCGCCGCGCTCCGTGGCCGCGCCAATGCGGTCCGCGTCGCCATCGGTCACAAACCCGGCGTGGCAGCCCTCGCGCACCACCGTTTCCTCCAACTCGCGCACGTGCGGCTCGATGGGCTCGGGGTTAATGCCGGGAAACAGCGGGTTCACCTCGGCGCGGATC
This sequence comes from Acidobacteriota bacterium, assembly GCA_019236695.1. GTDB lineage: Bacteria > Acidobacteriota > Terriglobia > Terriglobales > Acidobacteriaceae > JAFAIN01. Next base: position 7,367 of record JAFAIN010000323.1, read on the forward strand.
TGAACATGAGGAATGTTGCGCGCAGCAAATATCCCGCTCAGCACGTTCCGCCCCGCCCCATACATGCAATCTATGGCAAACCGGAAGTTCGCGCGCGCAATCAGGTCGAGATCGGCAAATGCCGAAATGGCGGCGATGTAGTCGGGTTTGAAATCCGCCTCTTCCACCCTCCCGCCCTCCCCTCGTGGGGCCGCGCCCGCGTTCAGTTCCGTTTCAATCTGGCGAATAATCCCCGGTGTAGCCGATCCGCCAAAACTGGCCTTGTACTTGATGCCGTTCCATTGGTAGGGATTGTGGCTCGAGGTCACCATCACGCCGCCGGCCGCGC
>JAFAIN010000077.1 GCA_019236695.1 Acidobacteriota bacterium
TGCATCCGTCAACTGACGCGCCGCGGCTTGGGACAGCCGTGGCTCTGGCGTTCCGCTCACCTGACCCGCCGGCGCTACTGCGCCTGTTGCATGGCATCGGCATTGAGGCTGAGGTGCAGAATGGAAACGAGCCGCGGATTGTCGCAACCATCGAAACCCAGGCCGGGAAGCGAGTGGAAATTACCTGAGCCGCGCCGCTTTCTCTACGGCGTGCGTACGCGGCCGGCAATATCGGAAGGAAGCCTGAGGTAGTCGCTCAAATTCCAGGTGTAGAGGATCTTCGCGCCCGCCTTGAGCGCGCACTGCCCAAGGACCGCATCATAGATGGCACCACCCTGGACCCCGGCCGCGGCTGAAGCCGCGATGACCTCGAAATATTCGGTTTCGCTCAGGGCAATCACACTCAAGCGCTCGCGGATGCTGCCCAGGAACAGGAGCGAGTCATGCCCGCTCACCCGCAGCGGCTGAGGCATCCTGGTTAACGTCGAGTACACTTCGGCGATGGTGGGGGCGCCGCAACAAGCGCTCTTCCGCTCACACTTACCCAGCAGCCGGAAGCTCCTCTCGTGATGCACATGGCCTTCGATGAACGCAGCCACCAGCACCGAGGTATCGAGGAACGCTTTCATGTGTGATCGCCGTGATTCCGCCCATCCCTTTCGTCGCGCAGCCGCGCCATGAGCTCGCGCACCTGCTCGGAACCTGGGTGCGACCCGGTGTCGCGCAAAACCCATATTCCGCGCTTCCTCGCCAGGCGCGCGGCGGCACGCCGCGGCCGCAGGGTGAGGTTGTCTCCCTCAAGATTGATATCCAGCGTGTCCCCTGCCGAAATTCTGAGCTCCTGGCGGACCTTCTTCGGCAGCAGCACCCGCCCTGCGGAATCAACCGTGACCTTATCCATGTGGGTATATTATATGGGAAAAACCATTGGCAGATGGGAAAAACCGATACCGATCAATCCTGCGGCCGCACATCCAGTGTGAGCACCTGGAACGGCTTGAGGGTGAAAGTACGTGCCTCGCCGGCATTCAGGCGGATGGGCGGGCTTGCCGCATCGGACTTCCACGGGCTGCGGGCGCTGTAATGAGTAGGTGCGCCGGCAGGCAGCTCGAACGCCGCAGCAACATCAAGGGTGATGTTCTGCGGCCGGTCGCTCGGATTGCGCAACACCAATTCCGCACTTTCGGGAGTCCAGGCTGCCCAGCCATACACTTCCAACTGTGCCGGGTCGCCGCCGATCCAATGCGAATCGACCAGCGCGCCGGCATTGGCTCGCGACCAGTTTGCAGCCTCGGCCAGTGTGTCCCAGTCGGATGGCGACAGCAGGGATGGGGTGATGTACATCTCCTGCAATTGCGTGCCTGTCCCAAAATACGACCGCACTTCGTTGGCGAAGCCGGACTGCGGATCGGAATCGAGCCCTTTGGCAAAACGCGCATAGATGAGGCCGTGCAGCATGAGCGAGTTCAGCGGGTACAGCGGCCCCTGCATTACGACATGCTCGTACGTGTCGCCGTCGCGGTATGTTATCCAGCGCTCGCGGCTGGATCCCACGCCGGCAAAGCTATGATCCTCTCCTCCGCGCCAGATGGAATCGGCATAACGCAGCCAGAATGGTGAAGGGTAGGTTCCGGTGGTGAGGTTGATGTAGAGGTCGGGCGAGGCGGAACGCAGATCATCGATGAGCGCGATGGCGGCATCGAAGTCGCTGTCGAACCTGCTGCCCGGAACCACGCGGTTGGCATTGCCGGTGCCATCAAATTTGAACTGGTTTATGCCAAAGTGCCCGATCATGCGCAGGCAGGTGTCGTGGAACAGGCGGTAGTACACCGGGCCGGAGAGCGCAAAGCCGTTATCCACAATTTCGTATCCCGCCGCGCGCCCGGCCGCCACCCGCTCCTGCCGAGGCTTCCCGTACCCACCCCAGGGGGACATCCAGACGCCCGGCGCGGCGCCATACTTCTGGGCTGCGTCCCGTATGGGGGTAAAGCCCTGCGGGAAGCCGGAATTGAATTGCCAGAGCTTCGCCGGTTCATCCCAGCCATCGTCGAAGAGGTATCCGCTGAGTGCGACGCCTCTTTTCTGCGACAGCTCCGTGCCAAATGCGTTCACGCGCTCGAGTGCGCCGGCGGCGTCATACTTGTTGAAGTAGCCCAGGTCATACCACGAGTTGTAGTGCAGGAATGAGCGGTAGGGATGCGCCCGTTCGCGCTCCAGGTAGAAGAGAAATGCGCGCCGCATCTGTCCCGAAGGCGCCACTCCGATGGCGCTCGAGTATGTCACGGGCGCGCCGGGCTGCAGCGGCAACGCCCGCTCAAGCATGCACCGCGCCCTTCCCGCGGCGGCAGCGCAACGGGAGAGGGGATGCTCGAAGCCGGCAAAAATTCCGCCCCAGGCGACCGGGGAGCCCTGCACTGTGCCGATCACGGCAGCATCCGGCAACTGCCAGTCAATCAAGCGAACCTCGGCAATTTTCACCGGCGCCTGCGCAGCCGCCAGCGTGACTTCCTGCCGGATGTAATTTGACCCGTCGCGCAGGACTCCCCGCCACGTTATCTGCAGGCCGGTGGCAGAATCCGCTGCCTGAAGGCGGATGGCCTTGCCCGCAAGGCGTTCGGAGGCGCGCGCCGACCCCGCTCGCGGCGCCAGGTCCTCGATGTTCTGTCCCGTGAATTGCAGATCGAGGGATGATATGGCGCGCCCATCCTGGAGCAGGATGACGAACAGCGCCGGCTGTGCCGGCAGCGTGCGCTTATGAAGAAGGTCGCGGAAGTCGCGGCCCTTGACCGCGCCTCCTTCCGCGGCCCATGAAATTTCCAGAACATCATTGCCCAGCGTGATCGCCGCGCCGGAAAGTGCGGCGCGCGCCGGCCCGGGATTTGCCGCCAGGTACACCTGGGTTTCCGCGGCCGGCGTGAGCAACAAAATGAAAGCTGCGATGCGAGGCAACATGGCTCGGTTCCGGAGCGAGCGGAGGTCGCTCGAATAAACGGCGGTGTTCCACCAGCCAGCTATTCAGCGATGAAGCTATCCAGCCATCACGGCCATATGCCCCGGGTGCGGGTTGCGGTGGCTACGCGATCAATGGCCAGGATGTAGGCGCCAACGCGCATATCAACCTGGTACTTCTGAGTCATCAGATACACGTCGCTGAACGACCGCACCATCACCTTTTCGAGGCGGCGATTGACGTCATCCTCATCCCAGAACAGTTCCTGCAGGTCCTGCACCCATTCGAAGTACGAAACCGTAACGCCGCCGGCGTTGGCCAGAATGTCGGGGATTACGGTGATCCCTTTTTTGTGCAGGATTTCATCGGCGCCGGGAGTTGTGGGCCCATTGGCAGCCTCGGCAACGATCGTGGCTTTCACGCGCGCGGCATTTTCGAGCGTGATCTGGTTCTCGAGCGCGGCCGGAACCAGGATGTCGCACTCGGCTTCGAGTACGGCTGCGCTCGAGATGTTCTCGGTCCCGGGAAATCCCCTTACCGACCCGGACTTGCGCTTGTGTTCCGTCAGTTCGCTGATGTTGAGTCCGGCAGCATTGAAGATGCCTCCGTGCGAATCGCTGACCGCCACCACCTTGACGCCGGCGCCGGCCAGCAACTCGGCGCAAATGCTGCCTGCGTTGCCAAAGCCCTGGATGGCAGCCCTGGCGCTCGTAAGCTGAATTCCCCGAAGCTGGGCAGCAGCGCGGATGGTGAAGAAGCAGCCGCGCGCAGTGGCTTCGTTGCGCCCCAGCGAGCCGCCGAGGAAGATCGGCTTGCCGGTCACCACCCCGGGAGCGCTGGTGCCGCCGTGCGTCATGCTGTACGTATCCATGATCCAGGCCATAACCTGTGCGTCGGTGTAGACGTCAGGCGCGGGGATGTCCTTGTCAGGGCCGACGAAGGTGCCAAGTTCATAGGCATAGCGCCGGGTGAGCCGTTCGAGTTCGTTCATGCTCAGCCCTTTGGGGTCGCAGATGATTCCCCCTTTGCCGCCGCCGAATGGAATGTTCACGGTGGCGCACTTCCACGTCATCCACGAGGCCAGCGCCTTCACTTCATCGAGCGAAACGTTGGGATGGTAGCGAATGCCGCCCTTGCATGGCCCACGCGAGCTGTTGTGCTGCACGCGATAAGCTTCAAACACCTGGATGCTGCCGTTATCCATCTTCACCGGGAGCGTAAATATGAATGCGCGGTGCGGGCGGCGCAGAATCTCGCGCAAGCCCTGGTCAAGCCCAAGTTTTTCCGCGGCCTTGTCGAACTGCCGCATGGCAATCCGGAATGGGTTTAGATCTTCTTCACTGCGAACCGGGGTGGGGACCGTGGGAGCAGATGCCATTCAGTGGAGCCTCCTGTATTACCGCGCGAAAGCGTACACCCGCCGCAGGGCGGAAGAAAAGGGGCGGGGCTCAACTTCACAACGGAGGTGACCTTCGTGGTCTTCGTGATCCCCTGGTGTCCTTCGTGTGAACCACCGCTCGGTTTCACACGAAGGGCACGAAGTTTGCACGAAGGACACAAAGTTATGGAGTGCGCCAGAATGACACTGCTTTGGGAGACCTCTCCGTGTCTCCGCAGTGAATTCATTCCGCCGGCGCGGGCCTGCGCCCTGGCGCGCCATGGGAGAGGAGCGACCCGAGCAGCATGCCGGCGGCGGCCATAGCAAAAGCCCCCAGTCCGGCATAACTGGCCGGCGCCTTAAACAGAAAAAATGCGATCGTGGCAACTGCGCCGCCTGCCATTGCGGCGTAGCCGCCAAGGGTGGTGGCGCGGCTCCAGAACAAACCTGCGATCACGGC
>JAFAIN010000078.1 GCA_019236695.1 Acidobacteriota bacterium
TCTCGGATTTCCTTCAACTGCGCGACCATTCTCTGACAATGTTGCCTAAGCAGTGGCGGAAATCAAGCAAATATCTCCCATAGGGTCGGGCGAAATAATCTTCGCCCTAATATGTTGTGGTGGGATAAAACGTGCACACATCGCTCCCTGTCGTTGCATCGGCCGCGGGTAGCCCCTCACGATGTCAGCCGGAAAACCGCGTTGTTCCAGCTCATTTTGATTGCCGCAGGCACGTCTCTCGCTTCGACTAGACAAACGAGTTCTCTCGTGAAGGCAGTTCTGCCTGCACCGCCTATTGTAGCCAGCAGATGGTGCAGCCACGCCTCCAAGTCAATGAAATTGATCTCGTGCCCCTGAGCGAAATAGCGCGCCGCCTGCTCCGCAGCTTCGGAAGCGATCTTCCGGAGCTCAACGACGAACAGATAGTCTCGAATTCCAAGCGGGGCGATTTTTGTCTTGTAAGTTGACTCAATGCGCGTCTTCTCCACCTGTCTTTCCGTAACTTCAAGCGCCAGAGCGAGCGACCCATCGTGAAACACCGAAATGTCAGCGCCCGCCCGGTTCGCTGAGTCGGCAACATTGATGCCTTGGAATTGGACCGACCAACCCAGGTTCCATGTCGAGGAAACCGCCCTAAGTACTGCAACCGTAAGCAGTACCGGAAACCTGCCCCCGCTCTGTTCCGCGAGAAGTAGAGCCGCCAATTGCCGTAATTGTTCTAGGCTCGCTCGAGGTACAGTGGCGACGCTAACGTGGGACTTCTCTCGGAGATCGATGAACGCACACAATAACCTGTCAAGAACGGCTGCTGGGTCCGCTTTTACAAGCTCAAGCAGCGCCAAAAATCCGTCAAACGCCCCTTTGTCTTTCACGCCGCGCCTCATACTCTCATCGAAGCGCACACTCCTGCGAAGGACGCTAAGGTACGGGCTCTTCGAGCACGGCACTTGGTTTGCGGTGAGGAACGGGTTTACGACTTTTTCATCAAGGGTTCGGCCGCTGAACGCATCGGAGCCAAAATCCACATATGCCTTGGAGGGATTTATTGAAGGATTCACCAGCCTTGCGACGGCGCAGCCGAGGAGGGCTTCACGGAAAGCGCTTGTCTTTGAGGTGAAAACCTTTCGGAGTGCCTCCTCACCTGCGCCCGGCAGGCGCGGCGGTTGAACTGTCGGGTAATCTCGCTGAACGCGGTCGAAGCTGATTTGGAGTACCGCGGCAGCTTCTCGATAATCAACTGAAGCCATAGGATCAGTAATTTGTCCACAAAGCTTCAACTCGCGATTTCTTGATGGAGTGGCATTTTTTAGCCGGAGCTTCGAACCGCCTCCACGATCTGTAAATTGAATCCATCAAGTCGCACCGGTATCCCGAAACCGCCACACGAGACTTCGCTGCGGAAAGGGCCGATCCCAATCGCCGGTGCTCGTCGTCGGTCATTTCAAAACCATATGCCTTGGCGTCGCCACGCGATTCATGGGGATAAGGGGGATCGCAGTAAAAAAGGGTCTTCTCGTCGTCATAGAGCTGAATGACCTCCATCGCAGGCCTATTCTCCAGCTGAACACGCAGGAATCTCTCAGCGATGAGAGGAAGCATCTCGACGCTTCCGAGCCAGCGGGACACCACACCAGACATACCCGCCCTGCTCGTGTTCTTGCAGTTCGCCCATCGACCCAGAGAAGCGGTCTGCGCGAGCCCGGTGCGAACCTGCCGGGCTCGGACGAAGAACGATCGAGCCCTCTCAATAGGCGCGAGCGGGTGGTCGTTTACGGCGCGGTAAAACTCTTCACGCGAGAATGGGGTCAGCGCGATGGCCTTAAGGAGATCCTCGGTTCTCTCTCGCAGCACTCTGAAGAAGTTGACCACCTCGCCGTCAAGGTCGTTGTAGGTTTCAACCGGGGCAGGTGTCCGGTTCAGAAGAACCGCGGCGGAGCCAGCGAAGGGCTCGCAATAATGATGGCAATCCGGTAGCTTAGGCAGGATCCACCCCAGGTGGCTGAACTTGCCGCCATACCAACCGAAGGCGATCAGTTTCTTGCGTCGACGTCCGTCCGGCACCCCAAAGGCAACGTCAGGCAGAGACAGGATCGGAGATGGCGTCCTGGACATTCTTGCAGCCTAGGCGAAGAGAGATCGAAATTCAAGCCTGCTTCTCAACCCGAAGTGCAGCGGGCCCGCCGCAATCCTACGAGCATCCGCTGGTCGAGCCGCATTCGGCGCAGCGGTAGCAGCTTCCGTTGCGCGTCATGATGGCGCCGCAGATGTGGCAGCTTGGGGCATCGCCGAGATCCACAATTTCCTTCAGCGCCTGGTTCGAGTGCACTACGCCGCCTGCCGGGGGGCGATTCTCCGGCAGCGCGCCTTCCGCCCGAGTGCCCATGGCCGCCGCGTCTTCCGGCGTCCTGGGCCGCAACCCTTCGAACAGGGCCTGCTGCTGGCCTTTCAGGAACTTGATGTCGAGCCAGCGGAAGATGTAATCCATGATGGATTTGGCGAAACCGATATCCGGGTTGGAGGTCCAGCCGCTCGGCTCGAAGCGCGTATGCGAGAACTTTTCGCAGAGCAGCCGCAGCGGTACGCCGTGCTGCAGCGCCATCGAAGTGGCCAGCGCAAAGCTGTCCATCAGCCCGGAAACCGTGGAGCCTTCCTTGGCCATGGTGATGAACAACTCACCCGGCTGGCCATTCTTGTACAGCCCCACCGTGATGTAGCCGTCGTGGCCGGCAATATTGAACTTGTGAGTGATGGAGAGCCGCTCGTCGGGCAGTTTGTGCCGGCGCGCGCGCGGAGGCGCGTCTGTATCTTCCTCCGGCGCCGGAGCTGCCTGGGTTTGCGCTGCCGGCCGCCGGCCGTCAGCCGTTTCGATGGAATCAGCGGAGGTCTTGGTTCCCGCCGCGCTCAGCGGCTGCGCCTTCTTGCAGCCATCGCGATAAATTGCCACCGCCTTCAAGCCCAGCTTCCATGCCTGGACGTAGGCATCGGCAATCTCTTCCACAGCGGCTTCATTGGGCAGGTTCACGGTCTTCGAGATCGCGCCGGAGATGAACGGTTGGGTAGCCGACATCATGCGCAGATGCCCCATGTAATGGATGGAGCGCGTGCCTTTGGCGGGCTTGAAGCTGCAGTCAAATACCGGCAGGTCCTGTTCGCGGACGCCGGGCGCGCCCTCGATGGTGCCGGTAGCGTCAATGTAGCTCACGATTCCCTGCACCTGCTCGTGGGTGTAGCCCAGCCGGAACAGCGCCGACGGCACCGTGTTGTTCACGATCTTGATCATGCCGCCGCCCACCAGCTTTTTGTATTTCACCAGCGCCAGGTCGGGTTCGATGCCGGTGGTATCGCAATCCATCATGAAGCCGATGGTTCCGGTGGGGGCCAGCACCGTTACCTGGGCATTGCGGTAGCCGTATTTCTCGCCGTGGGCCAGCGCTTCGTCCCAGCAGGCGCGCGCGCCATCGTGCAACGCCGGGGGAATGTTGGCGCGGTTGATGTTGTTCACGGATGCGCGATGCATGCGGATAACGTCGAGGAACGGCTCGCGATTGATGTAATAGCCGGGGCAGCCTGCGCCGGGCATGCCTTCGGCAGAGTCAATGCCCAGGCGCTCGCGAACCTTTTCGGTGGCGGGCGCCAGCGGCTCGCAGAGCTCGGCGATGCGCGCCGACTGCAGATACGCTTCGCCGCACATGATGGCGGTGACGGCTGCGGCATAGTCGCGCCCGGCCTCGCTGTCATAGGGCAGGCCTGCAGCCATAAGCAGCGCGCCCAGGTTGGCGTAGCCCAGCCCCAGCGGACGGTAATCGTGCGAGTTGCGCGCGATCATCTCGGTGGGGTAGCCGGCGTTATCCACCAGAATTTCCTGCGCCGTAATGATTATGTCCACTGCATGGCGGTAGGCTGCTACGTCGAAGGTGCCGTTAGGCGCGAACTTCAGCAGGTTCAGGCTGGCCAGGTTGCACGCCGAGTCATCGAGGTGCATGTACTCCGAGCACGGGTTCGAGGCGTTGATGCGCGCCGTGTTCTTTACGGTATGCCAGCGGTTCACTGTGGTATCGAACTGCATGCCCGGGTCGCCACATTGCCAGGTTGCTTCCGCGATCTTGCGCAGCAGGTCGCGCGCCTTGTAGGTCGCCATGGCGCGCCCGTCGCGCACCGCGCGGGTGGTGAAATCGCCGTCGCGCTCCACCGCCACCATAAACTCATCCGTAACCCGCACCGAATTGTTGGCGTTCTGGAAAAAGATGGAGGCGTAAGCTTCCGAGTCAGGCCCGTTTCCGTCGTAGCCGGAGTTGACCAAAGCCCAGGCCTTTGCCTCTTCCCGGGCCTTGCATTCCACAAAATCGACAATATCGGGATGATCGATGTTCAGGATAACCATCTTGGCGGCGCGCCGCGTCTTGCCGCCCGACTTGATGACGCCGGCAAAAGCATCAAACCCCTTCATGAAACTGAGCGGCCCGGAAGCTGTTCCGCCGCCCGAAAGCCCCTCGGTGGAACTGCGCAGCGGCGAAAGATTTGTGCCTGTCCCCGAGCCCCATTTGAAGAGCATGCCTTCCGTCTTGGCCAGCGTCAGGATGCTGTCGAGCGAATCGCGCACCGAATTGATGAAGCAGGCCGAGCACTGCGGGCGCGTGTAGCCCACCTTGCCGAATTCCACTCGGCCGAGTTGCGCGTTCCAATGCCAGTTCGAGGCGTCTGACTCGGGTTCGATGCGGTCGCAACCCACGTTGAACCACACCGGCGAATTGAACGCCGCCTTCTGCTGCACCAGCAGGTGCACCAGTTCATCGTGAAACGCCGCCGCGTCTTCGGCGCTCCGGAAGTACCCGCCCGCCATGCCCCAGTCGCGAATGGTTTCGGCGACTCGCGACACCAACTGCCGCACCCCGGCTTCGCGCTCCCCGGTTCCCAGCTTCCCATGCAGGTACTTGGAGGCCACGATGTTGGTGGCCGTCATGGACCAGTCCTTCGGCGCCTCGACATCGCGCTGCTCAAAAATGATGTTGCCCTGCGCGTCTGTGATGGTGGCGTTACGCCGCTCCCATTCCACCTGGTCGTAAGGCGACACGTCGCGGGTGGTGAACACGCGCTGAAAGGCCAGCCCCGGCGCTTCTTTCTTCACTTCAGAGGGCTTCACTTCAGGGCAGGAGGCCGTGGGGGCGGCAATCGATTCGGCAGCATCAATCTCGGGCATCTTTAAACTCCTGGCCACTCCTGGCGTTGAGCCTTTGCCGCGCAGGCAAAAGGCAGACAAAAAGGACGGAAGCCAACCAGCGAAGCAGGGGAAACTAGAAGCCGGCGGGAAACGGCGTGGATGACGATATGGTGCCTGAGCGCGCCGTAGCCTCCACCGCACACGACGGGCTCGATTCATCGCCCGGATCGCAATCAAACGCGAATTCGGGGACCGGGGATTCTTCGGGAGCAGAACCGGGTTTTACATCGTGCGCCACGCCACCCTCCTGAGTATTACGATTCACCGCTGTCGGGAAAATGCCGGGAAACCGTCACCTCTGGCGATTTGCCGGGCTTTGCGGCACCGGTTGTTTTAGGGCCGGCGCCGAACTCCAGTTTCTGCAAAATACGTCTGCAAATTGCGGCTGTCAAGAGCCACCCACTAGATATTGTAGATTCCTGTGAAAATTTTGTGAAGTGGAGCTGAACCGTGATTCAGCAGGCAGACAAGGCAGCAATTCGATATTGAGATCAGCGGTTCCCCGGGGTCAATGTTCAAAAGTCGGAAAACAGGGCTTTGTTGTGGAGGAAGAGGGCGAACCGCTGCAGAAGGGCACGATCAACAATGGATGCTGCCTTGCGATGAGGGCGAGGGGAGAGGTCAGCCGCGCGGGAAGACGACTAACCGTTGGCGGCCGGTTCAGGGCGCTGCCAGATTCTTCCGCCGCTGCGCGGCGTCAGAATGACATGGGGGGCGGGTCCGCTTGCACAACTGGAGAGCGCAACTCGAGAGTCATTCTGAGGCCGACCTGGCGGGCGAAGAACCTGGGAGCGCATTGTCGTTGCGCGGAGAGAGTTCGTCCTCATTGGGGCGTGTGTCCATTTGCCGCTCGATGGCCGGGCCGCCGATTGCTCAC
>JAFAIN010000084.1 GCA_019236695.1 Acidobacteriota bacterium
TGCGGCGCGAGCACGAGCTCGAAATCCGTGGCCTCTACCGGCAGCGCCGCGCCAGTATTGTGCTCTCGCATCATGACAATGCGCCTGCATTGACCATCAGCCTGGAAGCGCGCGCCACATTTGCCCTGGTGTTGTTGTCCAACGTGCTGAAAGGCAGGAACGATCTCCTGCCCAGGACTGTCGCCGCCACGGTAGCAGGCTTTGCAAACACCCACACCGCGCAAACCGACAATCCCGGCAAGGCGGTGGAATTCTTCTCTGACCCGGGTTGCTCGGCTGCGCTGAAGGAGTTGGTGACCCGGTCGCCTCAGTGCTTCAGCATCAATGAGCACGGCCTGCAGTTTTCCGAGGCGGTGTTGCCGGATGGCCTGGAGCGTGGCGCCGCATTTGCGCTGGAGCAGCTATGGCTGGTTGCGATTGCGGCCGGCCGCCACAAATTGCTCAAACGCGCCGACTACCTGGTTGGCGGCCTGGGCGTTTTTGTGAAGCGCCGCACCATCCTGGCCTGGTCGCCTGCAGCGCTCGCCCTGGTTGCAAGCGCAGTGATTGCCACGCTGCCCTCGCAGGCTCATGCCCCGGACGCGGCAAAGCCCGATCCTATTGCTGCAGTGCCCATGAATCGCGGTTGGCGGCTCGCCTCGGCGCAGGATTTTGATACACCGTTCCGCGCCTTGGCCGGTGACAACCTGCCGTCAGAGGGTACAGTTGAGCTCGACCCGGGCGAGGGGGGCAAACCCGACGAAACCGCGTATCTGCTTGTCGGTAACGACGGGTCTCGCCGGCTGGTCATTATGGCCCGGCATGGCGTGTGCTATGACAATCGGTATGTGCAACTGAGCGGAATTCTGCGTATCCCTAAAGAAAAGCTTCCGCTGCTGGCCTGGCCCGCCACTGACCTTCCGCCGGCGGGCACCTTACGCGATGGATTGATGGTAGTGATCGATCCCCAAGGCTCTGAGAACCCGGTATTCATCACCCAGAACTGCAAAGTTTATGCCGCGCGGCTGGCCGAGTGACGGGTCAATCGCACCTGGCATTCGCCAGGATTTTTCCCCACTCCGCATCCTTAAAGAACCGGGCCCCCGTGCGGACCAGAGGCCCCAGCTCTTTCATCGATGCGGTATCCGGCGAGGTGAAATTGAAGCAGGCTTTGCCCTGCATACGCTTGCGGAGCTCGGGCGAAATACCCGCTTTCAGCTCAGGGCTGCAATACACCGGCATGAAGTAGAAGCTGACGTAATTTTTCCTGACCTGGACACCTGCAAAATAAACCGGTTTGCCGCGAACCGCCGGCGCCGCGGTTTCGAGCGCGTAGTGGCCGGGTTCATCGGTTACAACCCGCATTCCTTTGCTGTGTTTGGCGAGGATTGATTTGAGCGCCGCGAATGCGCCCGGCAGATCGGCGGTTTTGGTCTTGCGTTGCATTGCATTTCCTGCCCCGAGTCGTTTAAAAGTGACCCATGTATCACTACAATCCGCAAACCGCGCTGGAAGAACTGAATGAAGAAGCGGCGCTGCCGAACCCGGTGCACATGCGCGACATGCTGCTGCGGGCACGCCTTGATGCAGACCACTCGCTCCGGCTCAATCGCGCATTCCTGGAGTACCAGCGGCACTTTGCCGAGGCACAGGGGCTGGCGCGCGAAATCCTGAGCGAACTGCGCGGGGCCAAGTGCCGTACGGCGTGAGCCTTCTGCGCTACTGGCTCAAACGCCGCCGCTCGCAGGCCTCCACCACTTTGGTGGGGTCCACTGCTTCGTTATCCACCTGTTCCTCAATGATCTTGCCATCTTTATCAATCAGGAATGTGGCGCGCCTGGCGGTTTTCATGGTCACGGGCACTTCCTGGCCGCTGACCGCATCTTTCGCCTTGAATGTGAACGGCTTGGTGAGGCCGTAATCCTCAATGGTTTTTCCGCTCTGGTCCCCGAGAAGCGGAAACGAAATCCCTTCCTTCTCCGCGAAGGCATGATTGGCGAATGCGCTGTCGATGCTCACACCCAGAACCTGGGTGTCGGCGCCTTCCAGTTTTGCCAGATTGGCCTGGAAGGCCTTCATCTCGCGCGTTCAACCGCCCGTGAAGGCAAAAACATAGAACGCCAGCGCGACGTTCTTTTTGCCTTTGAAATCGTGCAGCGAGATGGGCTTGATGGATTGCCCATCGAAGCTGAGCAGCGTGAAATCCGGAGCGGTGTCGCCGACCTTCAGCTTCAAGGGCTCTGGAGGCTTTGGCGCAGGCTGCTGAGAACTGTTGCCCTGCGCGTTCAAGGTGCCCGAGCCGAAGGCGGCCATGAGCAGCAGGGCAGGCAGCATTTTCGTTGCTTTCATGTCACCTCATCGTAGGCTTCGCGGGAGCCGGTGCTCAAATCTAGCTGTCCTTGCCCCGGCTAGTCAACGATTCCTTCCAGCCCCCTTTATAACGGCTCACACAGCGAGGTTTATCCCGGCTGGTGCTATTGCACGCTGAGCGTGACGTTGGCGGATTGCGAAACCGTTCCGGATGCAGCCGTAACGGTCACCTGGTACCGGCCTTTGGGTGTGGCTGAAGCTGCTTGCGCGGAGGCGTTTGAGCCCGCCGGAGAGCCGGTGGCTCCACAGCCGGCGAGAACTCCCACCAGCGCCAAGGCGCCGGCTGCTGCGGCCAGCGACTGCAGTCCCGACTTTGAAAGGCGGCGCCGGCCAGGACGCCTGCCCCAAATCAGCATGCCTGCCAGGCCGAATCCAGGTGCGCCGAATGCCCACCAGGGCGAGGCTGGCCTGCCGCCGCGCCAACGAAGTAGGTGCCCAACCACCGTCGCGGCATGGGTTGAAATGGTCACCGTCGTGCTGCCGGCCGTGCTTCCCAGCGCGACGTTTGCGGGCGAGAAGCTGCATTGCGCATTGGCCGGAAGATCGGAGCAGGAGAAGTTCACCGTGCCCTGGAAGCCGGCTTGCGGCGTCAGGATCATCGTAAAACTGCCGGACTGCCCTTGCGCCACATTGACCGATGAAGACGGAACTGAAAGCGCGATTCCGGGCGATGCAGGGGGCGTGCCCCCGCCGGGCTGTGATCCACCTCCGCCGGGCTGCGTCACCCCCGCCGCGACGCTATAGGGAACAGCAGCCGACATTTTGTTGGTCAGCGACGGCATGCCGACCGCCTTCACATACAGCGAGTAGTTCCCCGAAGCTAGGCCGGCGGCAGGCAAATTGAAGGTATGCGTGCCCGCGGGGGTGTCACCCAGCGACGCGAGGTTCTGTCCGTCCGTTGAAGCGAAGACGGTGTAATGATCGATGGTCGATTCCAGTCCCGCAATCGTCCATGCCAGGGTGGCGCCGCTTACGGATGCCGAAACCGACACGCAGTTGTCAATTCCCGACTCCACTTCGCTGCCTTCTTCGTAATCGTTCCACGTAACGACCTGCAGGAATGGGAGCTGGCTGGCGGCAGACCAGTAGCGGCCTGCTTCAGCCACGCTGCCCAGCCAGTTCTGCCCGCAGTTCTGCGGCATGATGCGGTTGCTTCCCCAGGCCGCCAGCGTGTCATTGAATCCCTTGTACCCCGAGCCAAACGTCTGCAGTGCAGAATGCTGCTGAGCGATCTGGTAAAAGTAATCGAGATAGGATGCCCCGAAGCTGCCCGTCGGGTCCCCGAGACCAATCCAACTGAAACCGCCATCCGTATCGAGCGAGGTGAAGCCTCCTGC
>JAFAIN010000089.1 GCA_019236695.1 Acidobacteriota bacterium
TGATCGGCGGCACGAAAAAGATGCTGGTGTGGAACGACCTGGAAGCCGACGAAAAAATAAAGGTTTACGACCGCGGTGTATGCACGAACGGGGGCTCCGGGATAGAAAAACTTGCGGTCAGCTACCGCTCGGGCGACATGTGGGCCCCCCGACTGGAACAGGCAGAGGCACTCAGCCGGGAGTTCGCTTACTTCCATGACTGCATTGAGGCGAGTAGGGCTCCATTCAACGATGGAATGGCCGGATGGAGAGTTGTGCGCATGATTGAAGCCGCGACGGAATCGTTGCGGGTGAAAGGCCGGACGGTGCCGCTGGCCAGAACCGGCAGCCTGGTCCGGGAAGAAAAGCGGGCCTGTGGGGACAAGCCAGCCCAGCCTTTTGTGGAGGTGGCAGCATGAACGACCTTCAATCCATTGCAGCCGACGTGAAAGTAGGTACGAATGTTGCCCTGGGGAAGTTCATCAATCTTTACGGCTGTGAGATTGGCAACAACTGCAAGATTGGGGCATTCGTAGAAATCCAGAAAAATGCTTTCATCGGCAGCCGATGCAAGATCTCAAGCCACAGCTTTATTTGCGAAGGCGTGACGATTGAAGACGAAGTGTTCGTGGGTCATGGAGTGATGTTCACAAATGATCTCTATCCCCGGGCTACGAATGCCGCCGGAAGCCTGCAAACCCAGGCTGACTGGGCTGTGATATCGACCCGGGTCAAGACCGGGGCTTCCATCGGGACGGGGTCGACAATCCTGGCGGGGGTCACCATTGGTGAATACGCCATTGTGGGGGCCGGCAGCGTGGTGACTCGCGACGTTCCGTCCCGGGCGGTGGTCGCCGGCAATCCCGCCCGCGTATTGCGGCGCCTCGAGCCGCAATTCGCACGGGAGCGAGCCGCGGAGGCAAAATGAATCACATCCGCTCCACTTCCGCTCCCGTACCCTTTCTGGATCTTGCGACTCCTCACCGGGAGCTGCAGCCCGAACTGATGGCGGTGTGCCGCAGAGCGCTGGTTGAAGCTGCTTTTATCGGCGGCCCCATGGTCGAGGAGTTTGAACGCGCGTTCGCCCGGTATTGCGGCACACGTTACTGCGTTGGAGTGAACAGCGGCACCGACGCCCTCCGGTTTGCGCTGGTGGCTGCCGGCGTTGGGTCCGGGGACGCAGTCATAACGGTTCCAAATACTTTTATCGCGACGGCGGAAGCGATTTCCCAGACCGGCGCTACTCCGGTGTTCGTAGACATCGATGAGAAGACGGGCAACATGGATCCGGGGAAGCTTGGCGAGTTCCTGGAGCAACAATGCGAGTTTCATCAGAAAACCGCAAAGCTGGTCACGCTGGCACAAAAACTGAGAGTTGCTGCCATTGTTCCGGTGCATCTGTACGGCAATCCCGTCGATATGGATCCTGTACTTGAGCTGGGCCGGCTTTACGGATTGGAGGTCATTGAGGACGCCTGCCAGGCGCACGGCGCAAGTTATTTTTCGCGCAATCAACAGCGCTGGCTTAAAGCGGGATCCATGGGCCGTGCCGCCGCATTCAGTTTTTACCCAGGCAAGAACCTGGGCGCCTGCGGAGATGCCGGAGCTGTCACCACAGACGATGAATTCGTGGCGGAGCGAATCCGCATGCTCCGCGACCACGGGCAGGCGCGCAAGTACGAGCACTCGCTGATCGGGTATAACGGGCGGCTGGATGCAATCCAGGCCGGGCTTCTGAGCGTCAAATTGCCGCGTCTGGACGAGTGGAATCGCGCCCGACGGGAGGCAGCCGCGCTGTACAGCCGGCTGTTCGCTGCTTCCAGCGCCCCGGTGGCCGTACCGACGCAACTGAGCAACTTCCAATCCGTTTTCCACCTGTATGTCATTCAGGCAGGAGACCGTGCCATCTTGCAACACGATTTGGAGGCGGCGGGGGTGGGAACCGGTATCCACTATCCGGTTCCGGTGCATTTGCAGGCGGCGTATCGCGATCTCGGCCATAAGCGTGGCGATTATCCCTGTGCCGAAAAGGCAGCCGAGCGCGTTCTCTCTCTCCCGATGTTTCCCACACTTTCGGAGTCTCAACAACAGCGGGTGGTCGACGCCGTTTGCCAGAGCACGCAGCGCGCCGCCGTTGCGGCCGGGGCGCACGACGCGTTGCGAGCTGCCTGAGATTGAATACCCACGCATGAAGAAGAGGGACTTGGAGTTGGATGCCGGCCGGGCTGCAGGCCTGCTGGTCTTACGCCACGGTGCGGAGGCTCACGCGCCGGCGCCCGCCAATCTCACGCAGTTTGTTCCCTCTCGGCTCCGCGGCAAGCGGGTAGGTATTGCTGTCCTGTCCACCTATCCCGAAGATCCACGCCCGCGGCGCGCGGCCGAAGCCTTTTCAGAAGAAGGCATGATCGTGGATTACGTCTGCATTGCCGACGGGCGCGCGGCATGGCGCGAACAGGTGAACGGCATAACCGTGTTTCGCGTGCCCATTACCCACCGGCGCGGCGGGAAAGTGGGTTATGTATGGGAATACCTGGGGTTTATCGCGGCGGCTTCGGCCATCTTCGCTGCGCGATGCTGCCGGCGCCGCTACGATCTCATCTACATCAACAATATGCCTGATGTGCTGGTCATCAGTGCATTGCCGCCGAAGTTGCTGGGGTCCAAGGTGATTCTGGACCTGCACGATCCAATGCCCGAATTGGTGGAAACCATCTTCTCGGCCAGCGCAGGCAGCAAAGCGGTGAGGCTGATGAAATGGCTTGAAAAGTGGAGCATGGCACGGGCTGACCGCGTCCTGACCCCGAACGCGGCCTTTCAGCGCCTGTTTGGCTCGCGCAGTTGTCCGGCTGAGAAGATCCATGTGGTGATGAACTCGCCAGATGAACAGATCTTCCGCTTCCGCCCTGCTCAATGTGCGCCTGCCACGAGAGACCGGAACCGGCCATTCATCATCATGTATCACGGCTCTCTGGTTGAGCGGAATGGAGTTGATGTCGCCGTGGCGGCGCTGGATCGCGTGCTGCCCCGGATTCCCGAAGCACAACTGCACATCTACGGGAAGCCCAGCCCGTTTTTGCGCGCAGTGCTGCAGTCTGCCGAATCTCGGGGCATACAGCGCAAGATCTTTTGTCTCGGCGACAAATGCCTCGAAGATATCGTCCGGGCAATCTGCTCTTCGGACGTAGGCGTTATTCCCAACCAGCGCAGCGTGTTCAGCCAGATCAATATGCCGACCCGCATCTTCGAGTACCTGGCGCTGGGGAAGCCGGTAATCGCTCCCCGCACCGAGGGGATCCGGGACTACTTCGGCCCCGAGTCGCTGCTCTTCTTCGAAGCCGGCAACGCGCAGGAACTGGCGGAGCAGATCGAGTTTGTCGGCAACCATCCACGCGAAGCCTGGCAGATTACGCAGCGCGGGCAACAGGTGTACCAGGCGCATTTGTGGAGCGGTGAGCGCCGCACGCTGTTGAACGTAGTGTCAGGCCTCCTCGATAACTGAGTATCCCGCATGCCGGCCGAATCAAACTGCCCCGACTTCCGGTACGTGCTGATTACGGCGGCGTTCAACGAAGAACAGCACCTTGAGGAGACCATTTGTTCCGTGGTGCAGCAAATGGTTCGGCCGGCAGTCTGGGTGATCGTGAGCGACGGTTCGACAGATCGAACGGATGAAATCGCGATGCAGTATGCTGCGCGGCACGGCTTCATTCGTTGCGTGCGCCGCCAGCGCGATGGCCATCGCGGCTTCGCATCGAAGGTATTTGCGTTGCGCGCCGGCTTTGATGCTCTCACACCGCCTGCCGCGCCGTTCATCGGCCATGTTGACGCCGACCTGGTGTTCCCCCCGTCATACTTCGGCGACCTCCTGCGAAAGTTCCATGCGAACGCGCGCCTCGGGGTGGCGGGCGGGTGGTATGTAGAAAACATAGGCCGAGAGTATCGGCCGGCATGCGGCAGCAGCGGGAATTCAGTTCCGGGAGGGCTCCAGATGTTCCGGCGTGAATGCTTCAACGCCATCGGGCCGCTGCTTCCGATCGAGTTTGGCGGTGAAGACTGGTACGCGGAAATCAGGGCGCGCCAGTGCGGGTGGCAAGTGGAATCATTCCCCGAGTTGCGGGTCCGCCATCTCAGGGCCAGGGGAAAAAAGGATGGCAGGTTGCGCTATTGCTACCGCGAAGGACTGGCGGAGTATGCCATGGGCAGCCATCCGCTGTTCGGATTGGCAAAGGTGATTCGCCGCATTCCTTCGCGACCGTATGTGCTGTGTGCACTTGCCAGGCTGGCAGGCTTCGCTGCCGCTCCTGTTCTTATAAAGCGAATGGTGCCGCCGGAACTCGTGACTTTTCTGCAGGCGGAGCAGCTTGCGCGGCTTCGTTCCATGGCTCGCGGCTTGCTGCGCGGCAAAGTGCGCCCGGAAATGGCCCGCCAGGCCCCCTCCAGCGAAGCGGGCAGGGCAGCGTAGCCGGTGTTGCAGGCGAAGTGTGCAGAGGATGGACGGCACAACGAATTGGCGAATATCGCGCGGCAGAGGCAGTGTGAGGTCCATTCCCAGGCTGGTGGTGTGCATGACTCTTGCACTTTCCAGCGTGGTCGTATGTTGCACGGGCGATTCCCGGCCCGCTCCCGAGGGAGCAGCAACCCCGGCTACCCTGCCTCCGGGGTCGCGACTGCCGAATGATGCGGCCTGCGCAGCCGGCGTGGGGCAGTCGCATTGGGAGCCACGACCCGACAACGCGACGCCAAATCACACTTCGGGAGTAGCTTGCTCCGAGGTCGGCGCGTGCTCCGCCTGGCAGCAGAACATCTACGAATTTGCGGCTCGCGTGGACGGCAGGTTTACAGGAACAACCGATCAGATTCTCCAATGGGGCGCATGCAAATGGGGAATCGAAGCCAACCTCCTTCGGGCAGTCGCTACCCGCGAGAGCACCTGGCGTCAGTCTCAAGTGGGTGATTACACCCGCGACTCCAAACTCTGCAGCAGCTTCGGGCAGTCGGCTCCGTGCTACCAGAGCTATGGCCTGTTACAAGTGAAAGCTTCGGCCGCCGCCCATCCGGCTACGTACCCCTATTCGCAGGCTTCCACCGCCTTCAACGTGGATTTTGCCGCTGCCTGGTTGCGAAGTTGCTTTGAAGGCACTGACCGCTGGCTGGCAAAGAAACCGCAAAGCTCAAGGGGTTATTCTGCGGGAGATATCTGGGGCTGCGTCGGGGCCTGGTATTCAGGAGCGTGGTATGACGCCGGCGCCCAGGACTACATTGAAAAAGTGAAGCAGTTCTATCTTTCTGAGCCGTGGCTCAAACCGGGCTTTTGATCAGGATGAGCTTCGGCCGTGCCCGCCTCGTGTTGACCCCGCCATGCCACCAATGAGAGTGCCATGGCGGGGTTTCTGGCGCCGCGGGCCGGCCGGCACGCTGGCCGCTTACGGTTTGGCTCCAATGTAGGCATATGGCGTCACGCCGCTGTTCGCGCCATAAGTGAGGATGGTGGAGTTCTGCGGCGTGAAGTTGCCGGCGACGGCATTTACATACTGCGGGTTAACGGTGGTGAGATTATGCGCTCCGTACGAGATCCACAAAGTGGTGGGATACACTCCACCGTCATCGTTGTAATCCCACACCACGTATGGAGTACACGCGCCGTCAAACTCACTTTTTCCCCCATCCACGATGTTCTTTTGAACGTCAATCGTGGTGCCCGGCCGGCATGTGCTGCCCAGGAATTGCACCGCTGACGTGTTGGAGCCGGAGTAAACGGTATTGTTGAAATACTTTGCCGTTATGGAGCATGGCTGGGTGGAGCAGGCTCCTCCAGAGTCGGTGTGGAAGCCCATCGGAACCAGCCGTGAGACGTTCCCGATGTAGGTAATTGTCTCTGTGGCCTGCCCGAAGTTGCCCGTATTCTCCGTGTAAAAGGCGGATATATTGCTCATGCAGCCTGGGCAATAAACGGTGTTGCCGATGACGGTGGTGGAGCTGCCCTTTACGTCAATGCAGTTGTGATTGCACCAGGGGGCGTTGGTTCCGACCACGTTACCGCTTACCAGCGCCGTTCCGGTGTCGTAATGCACCTGGAGGCAATTGTGGCCGCCACAGTGATCGAGCGTGTTGTTCAGGAACTGCACTCCGGTGGTCTGTTGCGCATCGAGCTGGTTGAAATATCCGCCGGGATCCGCGGCCGGTGTGGATCCGCAGCTCGTGCACGCGCCGGGGCCGTCATGATGAATGTAGGAGTTCTTCACCACAATGCCGACTCCATTCACGCCAGTACCCCAGTAAGCCTTGAACGTGATTCCCTGCTTGTAGGCATTGCGGCATTCAACGCCATCCACCGTGATCCACCGGTAGGTGGTGCTGAGCGCCGCGATGCAGTAGCTCCGGCCTGTGGCTGAACTCGTTTGGCCGCCGTCGATTACCGGAAGATTGCCGCTGCCGTAGTTCCCAATGGTGATGGGCAATCCGCTCCCTCCATCCATGTT
>JAFAIN010000158.1 GCA_019236695.1 Acidobacteriota bacterium
TAGCCGAATCCTTCTACGAAAGTTCCGTAGGAGTCTGTGCATCGCGTGTGTTCGCACGGAGACACAGAATCGAGCTCTGCCGGCGCGGGGTTACTGCATTTCATGGCAGCTGTAGACCGGAGCCGGCCCTTAAACCTGACAGAAGAACCGGGCTGCGATTCATCACTCGGCCCTGAGCGCTTCCATTACATCCACGCGCGCGGCGCGAGCGGCGGGCAGAGATGAGGCCAACGCCGCCGCGGCCAGCAGGGCCAGGGCGGAAAGCGCCACCGGAAGGGCGCCGGGCATTCTCATTCCGGCAAAGTAACGCGCGGCCATTCGCGCCGCCACGAAGCCGAAGATTCCTCCTGCCGCCACACCCAGCGCTCCGAGTGCGGCGCCCTCCGCAAGCACTCCCCGGAGCAGGGTGCGAGGCTCCGACCCCAGCGCCAGCCGGATGCCGAATTCGCGCGTGCGCGCGCTTACCGAAAACGCCAGCACCCCGGCCACTCCGACCAGAGCGATCAGCAGCGCCACCGCGGCAAACACGCCGAAAACCAGCGAGTTCAAGCGATCGGGGGTCAGCACTTCGGCGCGCACGTCTTCCAGCGTGGCCGCGTGCTCCACTGGCTGATCGGCCGACATTTCGCGCAGCGCGCGGGTGATCGGGGTAACCAGCGCATATGGGTCCCCGCCGGTGTGGATGAACAGGCGCCCGCCGAAAATCGGGCCCTCCTGCATCGAGCTGTAAATGGTGAGCGTGGGCTGGCGCTCCACGTGGACGTCATCAATGTCGGGCGCCACCCCGATAATGCGGTGCGGAACAGCCACGAAGCCGGGAGCAAACTTCAGCACCGGGTCAGTCCAGTTCACGTGCCGGCCAATGGCGTCGCGGCCGGGAAACATGCGCTCGGCGAGGCTCTGGCTTACGATGGCCACCGGATCGTTTTTGTCCCGGCCGTCCAGATCGTTGAAATCGCGCCCGGCAAGAATGGGAACGCCGAGCGCGGCGAAGAAGCCGGGAGAGACGGTGCGTGATTGCGCCCGCGGGTCCTCGTCGCCGTGCGGATGGCCGTCGGCGGAAAACTGCAGCCCGAAGTTGAAATCG
Source organism: Acidobacteriota bacterium (assembly GCA_019236695.1). GTDB lineage: Bacteria > Acidobacteriota > Terriglobia > Terriglobales > Acidobacteriaceae > JAFAIN01. Next base: position 1,088 of record JAFAIN010000158.1, read on the forward strand.
CGGTCACGCCAGGGCACCACCAGTCCAAATGCGCTGCCGCTCACGCCCGGAATGGCATCCACGCGGCGCATGGCTTCCTTGTAAAAGTCCACGATCTGCTGGGGGGTCTTGCCATTTGCCATCGCCGGCACGTTTACGGCCAGCACATGCCGCGTATCCAGCCCGGTCTGAGCGGTCTGCAGCGCGATAAGGGTGCTGACCAGCATGCTGGCGCCGGCCAGCAGGACAAAGGAAGCCGCAATCTGGGTCACGGCGAAAACGCGCTGGCGCCGCCCGGCGCCGGTTACGCGCAGGCTCCCGCCGGAGAGGCCCAGGCCATTGGAACGGCCGGCGGATGGCAGCCGGGGAGCGAACGCCAGGATAACGGCAGCCAGCATGGCCAGGGCGGCGCCCACCCACAGCAGGCTGGAATCCACCGTCAAATCAAGCGCGCGCACCGAAAAACGCGATGCGTAGCGCGCCAGCACCGCCACCATGGGGCGCGCGCTGATGACGCCCAGGGCCGCTCCCGCGCCGCACAGTACCAGGGCTTCGGCCAGAAGCATGCGGCGCAGCACGCCCGAGCTGGCGCCCAGCGCGGCGCGCACCGCCAGCTCGCCCTCGCGGCGAACGGTGCGCGCCAGAATGAGGTTGGCAACATTCGCGCAAGCGACCACAAAAACCAGCGCAGCGGCGGCCAGCAGCACCAGAAGTACGGTACGGGCGCCGGAAGTAATCTCGTCGCGCAGCAGCTTTGCCTCAATACCGAAGCGCGCGGAGGCGGGATAAGCTTCCGGGTGGCTCTTCTTCATGGCGGCATAGGCTGAATCGAGTTCCGCGCGAGCCTGATCCAGCGTGGCTCCGGGCGCGAGCCGCGCGAACAGCTCCGTCATCCGGTGGATGCGGCCCGTGACCATGGTTGCGGAGAGATGGTGCGGGCTGGTGACGACATTGGCGATGATCTCGGTATCCTGCGGGTAAGGAACCGAGGGCTCGAGCACGCCAATAATGGTGGCCGGGCGGTCTCCGAAGCTGCCCAGGCGAACCGTCCTGCCGATGACCCCCGGGTCCTTGCGCAGCGCGCCGGCCCAGAAGCGATATGTCAGAACCACAACCCCTGCTGCTTTGGCCCCGTCGTCCTGCGGGCCGATCAGGCGGCCCAGCACGGGATGCAGGCCCATTACGTCAAAGTATGAGCCGCCAACCACCCCCGCGCGCACCTCGCGCGGTTCGCCGAGGCCCACCATGGTGAACCCGATGGTCGAGAAGTCGCCAAAGGCGTTCAGGGTCCTGGCGCCGGCGCGGAGGTCATCGATTTCAGGAACCGAGAAGGTGGTGTTTTCGGCGTCAAGCCCGGGTGCGCTCTGCCGGATATAAACCAGCCGGTTTTCGTCGCGGTTGACCAGCGGCTTGAGCAGCACGCCTCGCACCAGCGTGAAGATGGCGGCATTTGCGCCGATTCCGAGCGCAAGCGTGATGATGACGGTGAGCGACAGCCCCTTCGCGTGAGAAAGGGAGCGCAGCGCCTGCCGAAGATCGCGAAGAAAAGACATGCTCGCACCTCGAAAGTTCCCAAAAACGTCTCACAATAAACGACCCGCCGCCTACGCCGGCTGCGAGGGCCTTTCCAGCTTCACCCCGCACCACTCGCGGTCGGGCGTGCGGCATCCCACGGCCATGCGCGAAGTGTTGTGCGCCATGCCGATTCTGCCTGAGCGATCCAGCAGGATGATGCCGCCGTGGCCTTTCAGGCGCGACTTTACGTAATCCATGGCGGCCCACGCAGCTTCCTCGGGCGAGGCGCCCGCTGCAATCCGGTCAACCGCCCACTTGCCGAGAACCAGCTTCATGAACGGCTCGCCCCAGCCGGTGGTCGAAACCGCCGCGCTTTGGTTATCGGCGTAGGTGCCGCAACCGATCAGCGATGCGTCGCCCACGCGTCCCGGGGTTTTGTTCAACGTCCCGCCGGTGGAGGTTGCCGCGGCCAGGTTGCCGTTGGCGTCAAGAGCTACGGCGCCAACCGTATCATGCGAGTGGGCAAAAATCTCAAATTCCTGCCCCTGCGCGGCCTTTTCCCGCGCGGCGCGCAGGTGTTCGCGTTCCCGCTCGATTACCAGTTCGCAGTTGTCGATGAGTTCGATGCCATGGGCAGCGGCAAATCGCTCGGCGCCTTCGGCCACGAAGTACACATGGGGGCTCTCCTCCAGCACTTTGCGGGCCGCGCAAATGGGGTTGCGGATGTGTTCCACGCATCCCACGCCACCCGCGCGCAGCGTAGCGCCATCCATCATCAGGGCGTCGCATTGCACGCGGCCGTCGCTGGTAAGAAAGCTGCCGCGGCCGGCGTCAAAGGTGTCATCGTCTTCCATGCTGCGCACCGCCGCTTCCACCGCGTCCAGCGCGCACCCGCCGCTTTTCAGCACGCGCCAGCCGGCGCCGAGAGCGTTACGGATGCCGCGCTCGTGCGCGCCCACCAGTTCGTCGGGCATGGACCAGGCGCCGCCGTGAATGAGAAGAATTGCCATTTCTCGCTCGGGAACTACCAACCGATAACCGCCAACCGGCAACTACAATTGCGACGAGAACACCGGCGCATGCGCCTCGCGGCGCAGTTGCTCTTCATCGCGTGCCCGCGTCTGCTGGTACGTATATACAATCCGGTGAACGACCGTGATCGTCGAGAGCACGGCGATGACCCACAACACCGGCGCCATGCGATTGAACAGCGCGCCGATAATGACCAGCACGATTCGCTCGGGCCGCTCCATGAACCCCACCTTGCAGGCCCCGATCAGCGATTCGGCCCGTGCTCGCGTGTAGCTCACCATCACTGACCCGGTCATCACCACCGCCACCAGCACGATGTAGAAGAACCGGCCGGCGCGGGCGTAATACACCAGCAGGCCGAAGAACAGGGCAACGTCGCTGTAGCGATCAAGTACAGAATCGAAGAAAGCGCCGAACTGGGTCACCTGGCCCGTGGCGCGCGCCACCCGCCCATCCACCATGTCGAAAATGCCGGCGCCGATAATAGTGGCAGCGGCCCAGCGAAACATTCGCGCCTGGTTGTCGGGCCCGGCCAGGCCAAACAGGACGCCCGCGCCAATATTGATGAGCAGGCCGAGAAACGTCAGCACATTCGGGGAAATCCGCGTAAGGGCAAGGCCGTGCACAATCCGCCGCAGCAGCCACCCGCAAGCTCGCCCGAATGCGCTCGTCCAAGTCAAAGCCTGTTTTTTCCCTCTTTCTACTGCCCTGCTGTTTTCAAACCATACTGGCAGGGACCGGGCAGCCCCCCGGTCATGCGCCGCAGGCGCCCGCTTCAGCCTTCGCTCTCGCGCTCCGCCAGATCATGGACGGTCTTCAGCTTCAGTATCTCCATCTCGCGCTTGCCGCTAGGCGTGACGATCGTAAACGTATCGCCTTCCTTCTTGCCCATGATTCCGCGCCCGATGGGTGAGGTGGTCGAAATTTTTCCAGCGCCCACATCTGATTCTTCACTGGTCACCAGGTGGTAGACGATCTTTTCGTCTTTGGTGGAATCATAGACCGTGACCTCCGAGCCCAGCCCGGCGCGGTCACGCGGGATGTTGTTCATATTAATGAGCGAAAGTTCGCCCATACGCTTCTTCAACTGCCCCAGCCGCGCGCGCACAAATTCCTGCCGCTGCTTGGCCATGTGGTACTCGGCGTTCTCGCTGAGATCGCCGAGGGCCACAGCCTTCTTCAGCTCTTTGGGCAGCTCGTGGTTGAGTTCATGCTCCAGGCTTTCGATTTCTTCCTGAAGCTTCTTGCGAATATGATCGGGCATCCGTTGTTCTCAGCGGCGCTCCTCATCAGGGAGAAAGAACGGGCCTGTTGCTGCCCGGAAGCCCTAACCCTTCGAGTGCGCCTGGGTTCACATCATAAACTGGCCAAACCGCTTCCCGACAGCCATCGTTTCTGAAGTTTGCCGGCGCTCAAAGACCGCTTGTGTAGCGTATTTTGGCGCATCCCCCGCCATCGCGATTCATTGACCGGAGTAAGCATTTTGCACTATGATGCCCTTAGATCTTCAGTTCCAGCCCTTCCAGGCACAATGGGGTGGCCAGCGCATGAGCAGCATGGCTTTTCAGGTAGGGGATAAAGTCGTTTATCCCAACCATGGCGTAGGTGTTATCGAGCAGATCAGCAATCGTTCCAACGGCATCACCACCGAGTGTTTTTACCTGCTTAAGATAGCTTCCAGCAGCCTCCGAGTGATGGTTCCATTCCACAGCGCTTCCAATGTAGGGTTGCGCCGCGTGGTGCGCAACAACGAAGTTCAGAAAATTCTGGATTATCTGACCGCCGGTTCATCCGATTCGCATGGCGACTGGAAAGAGCGCTTCAAGGAGAACTCGGAGCGCATGCGAACCGGGTCGCTGCTCGATGTAGCCGCCGTGCTCAAGAACCTGCTGCTACTCAACCAGACGAAGCCGCTTTCCTTCCGCGAGAAAAAGATGCTGGAGCGTGCGCGTTTTCTGCTGGTCAACGAACTGGCCATGGCAAAGAACGTGAACGAGGGCGCCATCGAGCACCTGCTCAGCCGCGCTCTTTCGAAGTGCAACCTGCGCTTCCCCGAAAGCATCCCCGACGCCTGAGACGGCCTGTCCTCCTACTCCCCGAGCCATGTCCCGTAGCCGCGCAGCGACTCTACGTGGTCGAAGATAATCTTCATGGCCGCCGTGATAGGCACGGCTAGAACCAGGCCCACCGCGCCCCAGAGCCAGCCCCAGAACAGCAGGGCCAGCGTAACCGCCAGCGGATTCAGCCTCACGCGGCTGCCAATCATCTTCGGGTAAAGCACGTTCAGGCCCACCAGGTGGACGACCACAATGGCCAGAATAATCACCAGGGCCTCGGTCCCATGAATGCGGCCAAGGCCCAGCACCAGCGGCGGCGCCATGGCCATGATCACGCCGAGGTATGGGATGAGGCTCAGAAATCCGCTGATAAAACCCACGAAGTAAAAGTACGGGACGCCGCTCAAGGCAAACACCAGCACCAGGGCAGCGCTCATGAATAGCCCGACCAGAACATTGCCCACGATGAACGAGCGGATCATGTTCGAGATGGCGCCCAGCGTCACATAGGCAGTGTTGCGGTTCTCCAGCCGGAAGAGCATGACGGTGCAGGCGCGCACATGTTCCTGCCAGCTCAGCATGAAATACATCAGGAATGGGATGAATGCCGTTGCGAAGAAAAAGTCTGTAAGGCCTCCAAACCCGCTGGTGACATATTGAGTCCAGTTGGTTTGCTGTTCCACCACAACCTTCTGCGCGTTGGCTGGAGTTGCCGCCGGGGGGAGCACGTTGGCCGTTGACTTCCGCAGCGCCTCCGCCTTGCGGGCAAACTTCTCGAGCTCGGCGCGGATTCTTCCCGAATACTTCGGCAACTCACGGGCGAAATCCTGAGCCCGGCTGTAGGAGTAGGAACCCACCCCGAAGATCACGGCCAGCAGCAGCAACACTGCCATGGCGGAAGCAACCGACCGCGGTATGCGAAGGCGCTCGAGCAACTCGGCGACCGGGGCAAAGATAAACGCCAGCAGCACGGAAACCAGCAAAGCCACGCAGACCAGCTTGGCAATGTAGCAGGCTCCCAGCACGGCGAGAACCGCCAGCACAGTGACGGCCGAACCGGCCAGGCGCGCCCCGCGCAGCCCCGCCTGCAGCTCCGCCGTTTCCGGCAGCCGCGGCGGCACGCCGGTGGGCTGCTCCGCAACCAGGTCGTGTTCGCTTGTGGTCTGCTCGCGCATGGCAAACAGTTCGAGTCCTGCTAATCATACGATGCCGGCGCGAAACCTATAATGCCGGGCATGGAACTGCCCGGAACGCCGCAGCGCCTGCTTGCCCTCGACGTTGGTTCGCGCACGATCGGCGTCGCCGTCTCCGACCCGCTGGGTATAACGGCGCAAGGGCTGCCGACCATCCGCCGAAGCAGCAAGCGGGCGGATTATGACCAGCTCGCGAAGCTGGTTCGAACGTACGGCGTAGCCGAAATCGTTGTCGGCCATCCACTGCAGATGAGCGGCGCCGCAGGGTTACAGGCCCAAAAAATCGAGGCCATGGCGGTAGAACTGCGCCGGCGCTTTCATTTGCCGGTTCATCTCTGGGATGAGCGGCTCACATCCTCGGAAGCCAACCGCCTGCTCCGCGAAACCGATATGAGCATCCGCCGGCGAGGCGAAGTGGTCGATCAGCTCGCCGCTGTCCTGATTCTCCAGAGTTTCATGGAAGCCCGGAACCGGAACGTGTGATCCACGCGGTTACGGCCGCGCCGCCATTACACAAGTATTACGAAGGCCCGGTGCTCCCGCACCGTATTCTGGACATCAGTGCTAGCGGAAAGGCCCCACAAAACCATGGAATTACAGCTCGGCAGGCCGCTTGAACGCGATGAAGAAACCAACTGGTTTACGACCAGCATCATGGCGATTTTCCACGCGGGCGCCGTGGCGGCGCTGTTCTGGTTCGGTTGGAAGCCGCTTCTGGTTGCAGCGCTGCTGTGGTGGGTATCGGGTTCACTCGGAATCGGCCTGGGCTACCACCGGCTGCTGACGCACCGGGGGTTTAAATGCCCCAAGTGGTTTGAGTATTTCCTCACCGTCTGCGCCACCCTGGCGCTTGAGGGAGGGCCGATTTTCTGGGTGGGCGTGCATCGGGTTCATCACCAGAACTCAGATCGGCCGGGCGATCCACACACACCGCGCGAAGGCAAGTGGTGGTCGCACATGGGATGGATTCTGACCGGCAAGGGATACCACAACCAGGCGCGCGAACTGGCGCGCTACACGCCGGAACTGGCCCGCGACCGGGGGCACATGCTCATCAATAGCTGGCATTGGGTGCCGGAGGTCGTCGTCGGGCTGCTTCTCCTCATCATCGGCGGCCCCCAATACGTGCTATGGGGCGTGTTTTTTCGCGTGGTGATCGGGCTGCACTGCACCTGGATGGTCAATTCGGCCACTCACATGTGGGGCTCCCGCCGGTTTCAAACGCGCGATGACTCCACCAACAACTTCCTGGTGGCATTGTTCACTTTCGGCGAAGGCTGGCATAACAACCACCACGCGCATCCGCTTTCGGCGCGGCACGGGCTGCGCTGGTATGAAATTGACCTGAACTGGTACGCCATCTGGGCCTTCAGCAAGATCGGCTTGATCCACGACATCAAACAGCACAAGCTCGGGGGCAAGGAAGAACCCGAACCGGAACCCGAAGCCACGCCGAGCGTGGAACCCATCTCCGCCTGAGGCAGGGCGCTGGATTCCAGGCTTTGTGCGGCCTTCGTGAACTTCGTGTGAACCTCCCGGTTCAGCACCTTCTCTGACCGTTTCCAGCGGCGTCCGCTTGTCGCTCAGCCGGCTTTGCCGGCGTGCCGAACGAGTTCGTTACAATCGCGGCTGAGGCATTCCTCATGCGAATCAGCAGCCGCCGCGGCACGATTGCATTTTTCGTCGTGCTTGGCATTTGCCTGGTTGGGCTGGCGGTGGCGCTGAATGTCGGGTGGATCCTTCTCAACTGGCGCGCCGTCGGCAAGCTGGTGCTGGGAATTATTTTCTTCGGCGTGATGATCGCCGGCATGATCCTGAACACCATTTTTCTTGTACGAGAAGTGCGGCGGAACGAACAGCATGACAGCTTCATCAACGCCATTACCCACGAATTGAAAACGCCGATTGCATCGCTCCGCCTTTACCTGCAGACGCTGCAATCGCGGCCAATCGAGGAAGCGCAGCGGCGGGAGTTCTACCGCATCATGCAGGAGGATACGGATCGCCTGCTGGGCACGGTGGAACAGGTGCTCAAGGCGGGCGAAGTGCGCAGCCGCCACAACCGCCGGCATGCGGATGTGGACGTAGCGGAACTGATGTCAGAGTGCGCCGGGCTGGCCCGCACGCGGCACCACCTGGCGCCGGATGCGCTTTGCGTTTCGGCGCCCGGAAACGGCAGCCGGCCCGTAATCCTGGGTGACGTGGATGAACTTCGCACGGCATTCACCAACCTGCTCGATAACGCCATCAAATACTCGGCCGCAAACATCCGGGTGAATGTTGAGGTCGCCATGCCCGATGCCGAGCATGTCGTGATTCGAGTGCAGGATTCGGGAGTCGGCATTCCCCGTTCGGAGCTGAAGCAGGTGTTCAAGCGCTTCTATCGGGTAAAAAACCGCGCCGTAGCCCATGTGAAGGGCAGTGGCCTGGGGCTTTTTATCGTGCGCGCCATCGCCCGCCGGCACGGCGGCGAGGCGTACGCGGAGAGCGAAGGCGAAGGCCGGGGAACCACGGTTACGGTCACGCTGCCGCGTGCCGGCTGACCCGGGCGAACCGCTGGCGCAAAAGCAGCAGCCAAAACTCGCGCCCGGGAGTAAAATCCGCAGTAACAAAACTGGAGGTGCTTATGTCTTCCGGGTTCTCACGGCGTAACCTGCTGGTCGGAATGGGGGCCGCGGCGGCTTCACCGGCATTTGCCTCTCCCGCGCGCTGGCTGGCCCCGCACGATGCAAAGCGTGCCGCGGTTGCAGCCACTACTACGGCTGATGGCATGATCCTGCTCAGCCGCAATGAGAACCCCTATGGGCCGCTGCCTTCTGCGCATGAGGCGATGCGCGACGCGCTGGTTCACGCGAACCGGTACTCTTTCCCGCCCGACTATGCGGCCCTGGTGGGCTGTATCAGCAAGCTCCACGCAGTGCGGGGCACGGATGTGGTTTTGGGGGCAGGCTCGACCGAAATCCTGCGTATGTCGGCCGACGCATTCACCGGCCCGGGCAAGCGGCTGATCACCGGACACCCAACGTTTGAAGCCATGGCCGCGTACGCCTCCAGGCTGGGCACGGAAATCGTTCCCGTGCCGCTGACCGCCTCGTATGCCCACGATCTTGAAGCTATGCTGCGTGCCGCTTCGGGCGCTGCCGGGGGCCTCATTTACATCTGCAACCCCAACAACCCAACCGGCAGCCTGACTCCCGCTTCGGAACTCGAAGCCTTCCGGCGCAGCCTGCCCTCGGGTTACGTGCTTTTGGTGGACGAAGCTTACCATCACTTCGCCGATGGGTTCCCCGGCTACGCGGCGCAGGCTCCGGCCGACAACGTGATCATTGCGCGGACGTTCTCGAAGGTATATGGCATGGCCGGCATCCGGCTGGGCTATGCAGTAGCCACACCGGGTCGCGCCAAAGAGCTCGAGAAGTGGCAACTGGAAGCCAACATCAATGCGGTTGCTGCGCAGTGCAGCGCGGTGGCCATGGATGATGCGGCCGGAGTGCGCGAAGCTGCGCGCCGAATTGTCGCCGACCGCGAGGACTTCATGCGCCAGGCAAAGGCTCGCGGCCTGAAAGTGATTCCGAGCTACACCAATTTCGCCATGATGGAAGCCGGGCATCCTGCGCCGCAGGTAATTGAGTACTTTGGCCGCAACAAGGTTCAAATTGGCCGCCCGTTCCCGCCCATGACGACGCATGTTCGTATTTCGTTTGGCACGCCTGCGGAAATGAAACGCTTCTGGCAGGTCTGGGACGGAATGAAGCTGGCCGCGCTGAGCTTCGCCCCGGCGCAATCGCTGGCTGCTGCGAAATACCGATGGGATGGAAGCTGTTAAACTCAGGCGTCCCGAACAAGCCATTCCCAGGAGAGTGAAATGGGTTCTGTACGCGTTCTCATTGGCACGCGGAAAGGCGCATTTGTCGCCACGGCAGACGGAAAGCGCCAGAAGTGGAATCTCGCCGGCCCGTTTTTCGGCGGATGGGAGATCTACCACGTCAAAGGATCGCCGGCTGATCCGAACCGCCTGTATGCTTCGCAGACCAGCGGCTGGTTCGGGCAGGTGATTCAGCGTTCCAGTGACGGCGGAAAAACCTGGGAGATTCCGGGCACCGGAGCCGGACTGGCCCCGATGCAGATGCCCAGCGGCAGCAGCAACAAATTCACTTATGACACCTCGGAGCAGACGGGCAAGCCGCTGACGACTCACCAGTGGTACGACGGCACCCAGCATCCCTGGGAATTCAAGCGAGTGTGGCATCTCGAGCCATCGCTCACCGACCCTGAGACCGTGTATGCCGGGGTTGAGGACGCGGCATTGTTCCGCTCGAGCGATGGCGGGCAGAGCTGGCACGAACTGCCAGGCCTGCGCGGGCACAGCAGCGGACCGATGTGGCAGCCGGGCGCCGGCGGAATGGGGCTTCACACCATCATCCTCGATCCCAGGAATCCCCGGCGCATATATATCGCGATTTCCGCCGCGGGAGCGTTTCGCACCGATGATGGCGGGGCGACCTGGAAGCCCATCAACAAAGGTCTGTACTCGCGTTACATTCCGAATCCGACGGCTGAGGTGGGGCACTGCGTGCATCACATTGCCGCCCATCCATCACGCCCTGATGTCCTGTTCATGCAGAAACACTGGGACGTGATGCGGTCTGATGACGCGGGCGACAACTGGCACGAGGTAAGCGGAAATCTGCCCACGGATTTTGGGTTCGTCATCGATGTGCACGCGCATGAGCCGGAAACCATCTACGTGGTGCCGATCAAAAGCGACGGCGAACATTACCCTCCTGACGGAAAGCTGCGGGTATTCCGCAGCCGCAGCGGCGGCAATGAGTGGGAGGAGCTCAGCAAAGGACTTCCGGAGAACAACTGTTTCGTGGATGTGCTGCGCGACGCGATGGCGGTGGACCGCCTCGACGATTGCGGCATCTATTTCGGAACCACCGGCGGCGCCGTGTATTGCTCAGCCAATTCCGGCGACAGTTGGGCGCCCATCGCCGAGCACCTGCCCGCGGTCCTGTCGGTAGAAGTGCAGACATTGAGCTGAGATGCCGCGAGTGATCCGAGTTGAGCTTCCTGCCCACCTGCGAACGCTCGCCCAAGTGGACCGCGAACTGACCGTCGAGGTTGCGGGCGAGGTGACGCAGCGCTCGGTTCTGGATGCACTGGAAAACCGGTATCCGGCACTCCGGGGCACGATTCGCGATCATGCGACGCTGCAGCGGCGGCCCTTCCTGCGTTTTTTTGCCTGCGAACAGGATCTCTCCCTGGAATCTCCCGACGCCGCGTTGCCGGAACCGGTGGCGTCAGGCCGGGAGCCATTCCTCATTATTGGAGCAGTCGCAGGGGGGCAGGGTCCCTGAGTTTCTGCGTCCAACCTCACTCCGCTTGCCAACGCCTGCGGTAGAAGAGTGCGATAGCGGCAGCGGCAATCAGTGCGCTGGTTATGGCGAGCGACGGCACCAGATACTGCGCCGGATGGCGGAAATAGCGAAGAATGTGGCGGCCGTAGTAGCCGCCGATAGCCGCCACTATGGCGTAACGGATCGCCCGCCCGGCAACAACGGCAGCAGCAAATTTCCTGCCGGCGTAGTGGGCCGCTCCCGCCGCCAGAAAAAACAGAGCTGCAGGAAATGGCGGAGGCGCGAGGGTGGCGACCAGCACGGCGCCCGCTCCCCAGTGCTCGATGGACGAACTGATCTGGCCGGCACGACGCTCTCCCATTCGCGACGACAACCAGCGCGTGCCCGCTCTTTCGCCGAGCCGATAGGTGAGCCATGCGCCCACTATGCCGCCCAGCGTGGCCATGGCAGCGTAATAGGGCCACAGTTCCGGGTCGCGAGCCGCCAGCCACGCGGTAAGCAGATCGAGACTTCCAAACGTGGGAACCGGGGAGCCATCCAGAATTCCCAAAGGAACCAGGCCAATGCCTCCCACCTTCCGGACCAATGTGAACGTGGTGGAGCGTGCGGCACGCGTTTGCAGCCACAGCAGCACAGCGGAGAGATGAGGCGCGATGTGGGCTGCGGCATCGATCATCTCCAGCAGTGTAGCGAATCCCCCGGCGCCAGCGCGCATGGCTTGACGCGTTGCGCTCCGCTGCTAGACAATTGGCTTGTTCGTTAAATTCATTCCCAGCCAGCCCACAGACGGAGAGCGACTCCATGGCCTACGTAATTGCGGAACCCTGTATTAACACGAAGGATACGGCCTGCGTCGATGCCTGCCCGGTCGATTGCATTCATCCGAAGAAAGATGAGCCGCGTTTTGGGGAAGAAGAAATGCTCTACATCGATCCGGTTGAATGCATCGATTGCGGCGCCTGCGTTCCCGTGTGCCCGGTTTCCGCCATCTTCGCCCTCGATGACCTGCCGGAAAAATGGACGCAGTTCACGCCACGCAACGCGGAGTTTTACGGCCGCTGAATTGTTTGCCGGCCAGCGTTTTCCCCATTGAGACATATACCGAAATATCCCGGCGAGCCGATAGACGGCTCATCGGGGGTCCCTGGGCAGCACCCGCCGGGTGCACGCTTTCCGGTACAATAAATTTTCCAGGCACACTGTCATTGAAGGCACACTCAACAGGTCTGAAGCTTCCGCTGCTGGGCCCTCGGAACTGCACTGCGCTGCTGGCGCTGCTGGGCCTTGCCGCTCTCGGCCTGACTGCGGGCTGCACACAGCAGTTCCGAGTTATTACGACCCCGATCTTCAGCCCAACAGCGAACCCGGTGGGGGCCGACCGATCGATTGAGGTCAACTACAACGGCGGCGGTGCGGGCACCGCCGTGGTGATTGATCTTCAGGGCGAGGCCGCGCTGGGCTACTACATTACGGGAAACGGCCCGGTGAGCGTAGCGGTGAATTCGACCGCCAGCTTCTACTACATTGCCAACCAGAACGCCGACACGGTGACGGCCTTTTCTTCCTCCGTGCTGGGTGGAAACCCGACCAACATCATTACGCTGCCCGCCGGCTCGCGCCCTTCATTCATCACCGCGCCGAGCGGCAACAACGTGTATGTGGCAAACCCGGGCGCGGGCACCGTTTCGGTGATCTCGCAGGCGCTGCAGGCGCTCAGCGGAACAGTTCCGGTGGGCGCGAATCCGGTCTGGGTGCAGCCCTCGACGGATGGCAGCAAGGTTTATGTGCTGAACCAGGCAAGCGGCACGGTGACCGTGGTTGCGGCCAGCGACCTGACGGTGCTGGCTACGCTGCCGGTAGGGGCATCGCCGGTGGCAGCAGCGATCAGCCCCGCCGGCACATTGTTTGTAGCCAACCAGGGCAGCAATACGGTTTCCGTGATTGATACGAGCACCGATACGGTAGGCACGCCACTCACTGTGGGCAGCGCGCCTTCGGCGCTGGCGTTTGACAAAACCCTGAACCGGCTCTATGTCCTGAACTCCGGCAGCAACACGGTCAGCGTTTTTAAAGCCGACGTGAGCCCGGTGACGCCGCTTCGCACGGTCGCGGTCGGCGCCTCGCCGGTTTCGATTACGGTGCTTGCCGATGGAACCCGGTTCTACGTGGCCAATTCGGCTTCCAACACCGTATCGGTAATTGATACGGGGAGCTTTACGGTAACCAAGACCATAGCCGTGGGCACAGATCCTATCGCCGTAACCAGCGGCAGCCAGGGTTTGCGAGTACTGGTGCTCAACCGCGGCTCGAACAACATCTCGCTCATCGATACCTCGACGGACACCGTAGCCGTAACGCTGGCGCTTCCGCAGGGCTCCTCCGACCCAAGGGCGGTAGCTAGCTACACGCTTCTTTAAGCCGGCCCGCGACAAAGCCGAAACTGCTGGTTTTTGCCGGACTTGGACATTACGTTCGCACCCTTGCGCCGGGAGCGCACATCGAATTAACTTCGAATTATGCAACTGGACTCGCATCTCCGGCTGAAGCTGTTCGAGCGATTTGGAGTGACGGAAGCCGACCTGAACCGCTATTTGAGCGAGGCGCTTTCGGCGGGCGGCGACTACGCCGACGTTTATTTCGAGCACGTAACCAGCACCGGAATCACGATTGACGAAAGCATGATCAAGTCAGCCACGCAGGGCATTTCGGCGGGATGCGGCGTGCGAGTGATCTCGGCGGATCGCACGGGCTACGCCTATACGGACGATCTGGCGCCCGAAAAGATTGTGAACGCCGCGCGCACCGCCGCCCTGATCGCCTCGGGGCCGGCCAGGACTCCGGTTGTGGGCCTGGCGAGGAATGAGAAAAGCTCGCTGTATGCGGTGCCGGTTTCACCCGATGAGGCTTCCATCAGCGACAAACTGGAGCTGGTGCGCCGGGCGGATGCGGCTTCGCGCGCCTATGATCCGCGGGTGGTGCAAGTGCGCGCGGCATATGCGGACGAAGTTCGCCGTATTCTGGTGCTCGGTTCAGACGGCACCGCGGCCGAAGACGTACAGCCGATGGCGCGCATGAGCGTGCTATGCATTGCCAAATCGGGCACAAACTCATCCCGGGGGAATGCTGGAGGAGGCGGCCGCGTGGGCGTTGATTATTTCCAGCAGATCAAGACTCCCGAATTTTTTGCCGGCGAAGCCGCCCGCCAGGCAATCATCCAACTGGATGCGCGCGAGGCCCCGGCCGGCGAAATGCCGGTTGTCCTGGGCCCGGGATGGCCCGGGATTCTGCTGCACGAGGCGGTGGGCCATGGATTGGAAGCGGACTTTAACCGCAAGCAAATTTCGGCGTACTCCGGCCTGCTGGGCCGCCGCGTAGCCAGCGAGAAATGCACGGTGGTGGACAACGGTACCCTGCCCTCACGCCGCGGGTCGTTGAACGTGGATGACGAGGGCTCGCCCACACAGAACACCGTGCTGATCGAAAATGGCGTGCTCAAAGGATACCTTTCCGACAAGCTGTCGTCGCGGCTGATGGGGATTCCGGACACCGGCAACGGCCGGCGCGAATCGTATGAGCACATCCCGATGCCGCGCATGACCAACACGTATATGCTGGCGGGCGAAGACGCGCCGGAGGACATAATCCGATCGGTGAAGCGGGGCCTGTATGCGGTAAATTTCGGCGGCGGGCAGGTGGACATCACCAACGGAAAATTCGTCTTCTCGGCTTCCGAGGCATACCTCATCGAAGATGGCGTAATCACGGCGCCGGTAAAGAACGCCACGCTGATCGGCAACGGCCCCGATGTACTCACGCGCGTTTCGATGGTAGGCAACGACCTGCAACTCGATGAGGGCGTCGGCATCTGCGGCAAGGA
>JAFAIN010000177.1 GCA_019236695.1 Acidobacteriota bacterium
CGAGCGCGAAATCGGCCCTCGCGTAATGGAGTGGTACGAAGCCTGTGCCTTCCCGCTTGAAACCATCCGGGAACTGGGGCGCCTGGGGCTCCTGGGAACCATTTTCCCCGGTGAATACGGCGGAGCGGGCATGGGCTATGTGGAGTACGTGCTCGCCATTGAAGAATTGTCGCGGGTGGATGGTTCGGTGGGCATTATCGTGGCGGCGCACACCTCGCTGTGCTCAAACCATATCTTCCTGGCGGGCAGCGAAGAACAGAAGCGCCGCTACATTCCGAAGCTGGCGTCGGGCGAATTCATTGGCGCCTGGGGATTGACCGAGCCCGGAGCGGGCTCCGATGCCGGCAGTGCCCGCATGACGGCCGTGAAAAAAGGCCGGGAATGGGTGCTGAACGGCACCAAGACGTTCTGCACCAACGGCCACTACGCTGATGTTGTGGTGGTGCTGGCCGTGACCGACCGCGCCGCCCGCACTCATGGGCTTTCCGCGTTTATTGTGGAAAAAGGGGCAAAGGGATTCCGGCCCGGCAAAAAGGAGAACAAGCTTGGCTTGCGCGCCAGCGACACGGCTGAACTGATCTTTGAGGATTGCGTGGTGCCTGAGGGCAGCCTGTGCGGGAAGGAAGGCGACGGCTTCATCGATGCCATGCGCGTTCTGGATGGCGGGCGCATTTCGATTGCGGCGCTTTCGCTGGGCATGGCGCAGGGCGCATTCGAGGCGGCGCTGAAATACTCGCGGCAGCGCAAGCAGTTCGGGCGTCCCATCAGCGATTTTCAAGCCATCCAGTGGAAGCTGGCCGATATGGGCACAGAAATTGACGCGGCCCGCCTTCTCACCCTGCGCGCAGCATCCATGAAAGACGCCGGCCTGAAGACGACGCAGGAGTCATCCATGGCCAAGCTGTTCGCCAGCGAAGTGGCCGTGCGCTGCGCCAACGAAGGCGTGCAGATCCATGGCGGCTATGGCTTCATTAAGGATTATCCGGCCGAGAAGTTTTATCGCGACGTAAAGCTGTGCACCATCGGCGAGGGCACCAGCGAAATTCAACGCATGGTGATTGCGCGGCAGTTGCTGAAGGAATGAGGAGGAGTGCGGAAGTGCGGAAGTGCGAAAGTGCGAAATTTGCCGGGTAAAGGCCACAGAGGAAATTCATCGGTCGCGTGGCATTGGTTTGATATCTTTTCGCTTTGACCTCCTCGACTTCGACCTCTAGAGCCGATCCGGAACGTATCGCTGTCTGGGTGTCGCGGCTGCGCTCCGGCGACGCGCGCGCTCTGGCTCGCGCCATCAGCGCCGTGGAAGACCGCCGGCCCGAGGCCGCCGGGCTGCTGCGGGCACTGTTTCCTTATACGGGCCGCGCCGCCGTGGTGGGCCTGACGGGCGCCCCCGGAGCAGGGAAGAGCACGCTGGTGGACCAGCTTGCACGCGAATACCGCAGCGCCGGGCAGACGGTTGGAATTGTGGCCGTGGATCCTACCAGCCCGTACAGCGGCGGCGCTATCCTCGGTGACCGTATTCGCATGCTCTCGCACCATGCAGATCCCGGCATCTACATTCGCAGCATGGCGACTCGCGGCGCCCTGGGCGGCCTGGCGCAGACCACGCCCGACGTGGTCACCGTGCTCGATGGCAGCGGCCGCGACCTCATCCTCATTGAGACGGTGGGAGTGGGCCAGGATGAAATTGATGTGGTGCGGCTGGCGGACGTCACGATTGTGATCCTGGTGCCGGGCATGGGTGATGATGTGCAGACCATCAAGGCCGGCATCATGGAAATCGCGGACATTTTCGTCATCAACAAGAGCGACCGGGAAGGGGCCGAGCGGGTGGAGCGCGAAATCCGCGCCATGCAATCGATTTCACCGCGCCGCGACAGCTGGAGCCCGCCCATCGTCCGCGCCATTGCGACTTCGGGCGACGGCATCGGCGACCTGGCGGCTGCGATCTCCGAATACCGGAAATTCCTGGGAACCACCGAACTGGGGCGGCAAAAGCGGATCGAGAGCTGGCGCGAGCGGCTGGTTGCCATGTTGCGGGAGTCGCTCGTCCGCCGAATCCTGCAGACCGAGCTTCGGGAAGCCGACCTGACCCGCTATGCCGAGCAGATTGCCGACCATCAGCTTGATCCCTACACGGTCGTCGATGGCATTATCAAGAAATCGGGTTATTGAGTTATTGGGCTATTGACCTATTGGGCTATTGAGTTATTGGCTGTTGCGTTATTGCCCAGGAACGAAAATTTACTCAATTACCCAATAGCCCAATAACCCAATAACCCAATGGCCCAATAGCCCGATGGCCCAATAGCCCGATGGCCCAATAGCCCAATAGCCCAATAACCCAATGGCCCAATAGCCAATACTTCATTCCTGGTCCCTGTCCAGGTCATCGCGGAGTTCCTTGAGCACTTCGCCGCGGGAGCTGCCCTCGAGATCGCGGCGCATTCGCTCCACGGCAACCGAGATTACGTGGTAGTGGTGCAGCTTGCGGAATTCCGGCATGGCGGTGAGGTTGAGCCACACATCATGAACCAGAACCAGGTCGTTCCTTCGCAGGCGGGGGGTATGCGGCCCGAGTTCGTATCTGCGGGTTTCACCGTCAGGCGCGATGATCTCCAGCGTCATCGAAGCGCGCGGCTCCGGCAGCCGCTCCCAGGCGTCGCCGGTGAACTTGCCCTGCTCATCGGCGCTGAGCTGCTGCGAAAGCCCGCTCACGATCTTGCATGACTGCAGCCGCTGCGCCGAGGCTACGATGGTGTCGAACACGTTGGTTCCGGGCACCACCAGCAAGTGCACGGGCTTGCCTTCCTTTTCCGCCACCGTCACCACGTGCGTGAACAGTTCCTGCTCGTACTGGTCAAAAACGTCTTTCGCTTCCATCACGCTGGAGCCGCTGAAGCTGTGCTCGCGGTGGTAGAGCCGCGCCGTCATCACCACCACGTCCTGGCGGGTGGTATCGGTTTCATGCAGCACCTGCTGCAGGTAGCCCAGGTTGCGGGGGTCGCGCACCGCAACCAGCGTGTTGCCGGGGCGCACGGAGATGGCGTTGTCGTCGAGATCCTCGCGCTCGCTCACCAGGAACTGCTCAATGTTCTCGTGCGCCGCCCGGCTCTTGTGGGTGTAGTGTTCCGAAACCGTAAAGATGGCAAAGAAAGCCAGGCTGAAGCCGACTCCGGCAATCGTGGCGTCAGGTTTGGTGAACAGGTTGGCGATGGCCACGGCGAACAGAACGATAGTGATGATCGAGAGCCCCACCGGAATTTCGACGGCGCCGATATGGAAGTTGAATGGCACGCGCCACTCCCGCTTCACCTTCGCTTCGGTGAAGCGCAGCACAAGCACGGCCAGCGACTTGAAGGAGAAGCTCCAGATAACGCCAAAGGCGTACAGAGCGGCCAGGATAAATACATTGCCGCCGCTCAGCACGATGGTCGCGATCTGCAGCAGCACGATGAGGTTGATGATGCGATAGGTGGTTCCGTACCGGCTGTGCGGCCGCTGGAACCAGGAGGTGAGCACGCCATCCTCGGCCACGCGGTTCAGCACGCCGTTCGCGCCGATTACGGCGGTATTCACCGCGCCCGCCAGGATCAGGATTCCCACGATGACCACAAAGCCGTGAAACAGCAGCCGGGCGAACAGCGGGCCTTCCAGGTACATGGCAATTCCGCCGATCAGGTTGCCGAAAAACCTGGGCCGCTCCGAATCGGGAATCATCATCACCGCGAAGAATGACACCAGGGAAGTGAACAGCAGGCTGTAGATGAAGATGATGAACCCGGTCTTCTCCAGATTCTTCAGCTTGGGGCTCTCGATTTCGCGGTTCACCTGCGCCAGGGTTTCCTCGCCGCTCATGGCCAGCACGGCATGCCCAAAGCCGATGAGCAGGATCAGCGGGAACACCGATTGGACCCAGGTGCCCTTCAGCCAGCCGAAGGCCTCCGAAGTCTTCACTTCGATCTGGCCGGCGCTATTGAATACGTGGGCAAAATTTCCCATGGAGGGCAGCGGCGGCAGTTTGGCATGCGTGCCCGCCAGGGTGTACAGCGACCAGCCGATCAGAATCACCACCATGACGGTGGTGGTTTTCATGATCTTCATGGCCTTATCGCTGCTCTCGT
Source organism: Acidobacteriota bacterium (assembly GCA_019236695.1). Lineage (GTDB taxonomy): Bacteria > Acidobacteriota > Terriglobia > Terriglobales > Acidobacteriaceae > JAFAIN01. Next base: position 4,122 of record JAFAIN010000177.1, read on the forward strand.
GAAGGCCCTGGATGTTTTTCCACCAGAAATAAAGTTCCACCAGCACGGCGAAGGCGGCAGCAAAGTAATTGTCGTTGTAATGCAGCGACTGCCCGAAATAGCCCGCGACATCCTTGAGGAAGCCCGCCAGGTACATGCCCGCGGAAGTAGCGCTGATGGGCGCGGTAAGGATGTAGTCGAACAGCAGCGCCGAGACGGAAAACTTGGCGAGGGTGCCGCCCATGGCTTCTTTCACCACGCGATACACGCCGCCGCGCACAAACATCGCGCTCGATTCGATGTAGAGCGCGCGCACCGCATAGCTGAACAGCATGACGGCGAGAATGAACCAGGGCGCGCTCTTGCCGACGATATTTTCCGTGTCGCCGCCGACGTAATAGGCCGAAGAGGCCAGGTCGGAGAGAACGATGGCCGCCGCACGCCAGAAGGAGATGAACGACAGCATGACCGTAGTGGCCACGAAAACCTGAACTCCGGCGCGCCTTCCCGGAGACGGATTGACATTGTCAGCCATGGTGGATGAGCGAACAGGATACGATGCGCGGCAGAAAAAAGTCTAAGCGCCGGGCGGCGAACGAAGGAAAAATTTTACCGCTGAGGCGCCGAGGCGCAGAGAAGAACCTCCATGAAATTGCTTTTCTCCGTGTCTCCGTGTCTCCGCTGTGAAAATCCCCGCCCGATCCGCGCGCCAATGTCGTAATCTGTAGCGCCATGATTCGCCGCCTTGCACTTCCAGCATTCGTTTGGATCGTCGCCTTCACCGCCGCCGCTTCGGCCCAGCAGAGTTCCGGGCAGGAGCAGGCCGCGCAACGCCGCGGCCGGAACGCCGAAGAGATGCCCAAAGCGCCGCCGCGCGCCGAAGGCGAAGGGCCGTTTCCCCACCTGATCATCCGCGGGGTGACGCTCATTGACGGCACCGGGGCTCCGCCGGCCGGCCCGGTCGATATCGTGATCGAGCAGAACCGCATCGCTGAGATTCACAGTGTTGGCGCGCCCCACACGAAGATCGATCCGGCTCGGCGGCCCAAGGCCGGGCCGGGGGATCGCGAGCTCGATTGCGAGGGCATGTATGCGCTGCCGGGCCTCATCGATATGCACACGCACATTGGCCCGGTGACCTCGGTCCCGGCCGAGTATCTGTTCAAGCTGTGGATGGGCCACGGCGTTACGACCATTCGTGAGGTTCTCGCCGGCAACGGCATTGACTGGATGCTGGAGGAGCGCGGCAAGAGCGATCGCAATGAGATCACGGCGCCGCGCATCAAGAGCTACGTCCGGTTCGGCATGGGCGCCAAATCAGCCATCACTACGCCGCAGCAGGCGCGCGAGTGGGTTGACTGGCTGGCCGGGCGGGGCGCCGACGGCATAAAGTTTTTCGGCACGCCGCCGCAGATTATTGCCGCCGCCCTCGATGAGGCAAAAAAGAAAGGGCTGCGTTCGGCGGCGCATCTGGATCAGACCGGCGTCGCCCGGGTGAATGCGCTCACCGCCGCGCGCTTCGGGCTGACTTCCATGGAGCACTGGTATGGCTTGCCGGAAGCCTTGTTCGATGACCGCACCATCCAGAATTATCCGCTCGATTACAACTACGCGAACGAGCAGGATCGCTTCGGCAAGGCAGGCGAGCTGTGGGCGCAGGCGGCGCCGCCGGGATCGAAGAAGTGGGATGAGGTCATGGATGAATTCCTGAAGCTCGATTTCACCATCGATCCCACGTTCACCATCTACGACGCCAACCGCGACCTGATGCGAGCCCGCCGGGCCGAGTGGCATGAGCAGTACACCATGCCCGCCATCTGGCGGCACTATGCCCCCAACCGCAACGACCACGGCTCTTACTGGTACTACTGGACCACGGAAGATGAAGTGAAGTGGAAGCACAATTACCAGATCTGGCAGCAGTTCATTAATGAATACAAGAACCGCGGCGGCCGGGTGACCACCGGCGAAGATGCCGGGTTTATCTACAGCCTGTACGGCTTTGGCTATATCCGCGAACTGGAACTGCTGCGCGAAGCCGGCTTCCACCCGATTGAAGTATTCCGCTCGGCAACGCTGTATGGCGCGCAGGCCCTCGGCCTTGCCGATCAGTTGGGCAGCGTGGAGGCGGGCAAGCTGGCAGATCTCGTCATCGTGCCGGTGAATCCGCTCGAGAACATCGCCGCGCTCTATGGCACTGGGGCGATCAAGCTGAACGACGATGGCAGCGTGGTGCGGGTGGGAGGCGTTCGCTACACCATTAAAGACGGCATTGTGTATGACGCCCCAAAGCTCCTAGCGGACGTGCGGCGCATGGTGGCCGAAGCCAAGCAGAAGGAGCATTTCACGATTACGCAGCCAGGGATGCCACCTGACAAACCGCAGTAGCGGTAGACGAAATTCAAGACGCGGAGGACGCCGGGGACGCCGAGGGCAGGAAGATGAATTCCGGTCCTCAGCGTCCCCAGCGTCCTCTGCGTCATTCATTTTCCCGCCTATGGAATTCGGGAACTCTGGCTGGTTTCCCTATGGGTTTGCGGAGTAATTCTCGCCTGGCTGTTACCTAAGTGCTTCAAAACAAGGCCTCTATTTGTGAAGAAATGTGGCCGGAGAGTTGCATTTGTTAAGGCCAGTCTTTCCGTTCTTACGTGCACGTGGGGCAACAGCGGGCCAAATCTTAGGCAAGTGAGCTTCAGCCAGCATCGGCCTTCCGGCGGCTTTTCACTGCCGGGGGAGCGCATTTTTGCAATTGGAGCCCTCATTTGCAGGCCAAACAGCGTACCAGGACGCCGGTTGTCTCCAAAAGGGCCCAGAGACGTTTACCAATCAGGAGGAGAAGATGAGAGGAGTTACATCAGGGCGCGGGTGGTTCACCTTTACGGTAGCCGTGCTTGCGCTTCTGTTCACTGCAGCGGCCGCGTGGGGTCAGCAGGTGAACTCCGGCAACATCGCCGGCCAGGTGACAGATCCTCAGGGAGCAGTCGTTCCCGGGGTGAAGATCACATTGACCGATACGAGTGTCGGCACCGTATACACGACTAACACCAACGCGGATGGCCGTTACTTTTTTGCCAACCTTGCCCTCGGCACCTATGACATTACGGCCGTGAAATCAGGGTTTGCCACCACCAAACTGGCGGGGCAGGGGGTTGAGGTAGGCACTACTCGCACACTCGATCTCAAAATGACGGTGGGCGAGGTCAGCACCACCATCGAGGTACAGGCGAGCAACACCGAATTGCAGACGATGAACGCGACCATCGGCAACACCGTGCCGAGCGTCGCCATTCAGTCATTGCCGGCCATTGGCCTTGACGTGAGCACCTTCGCCATTCTGCAGCCGGGCGTAGCGCCGGGCGGCCAGGTCGCCGGCACTCTCGCTGACCAGGCTGTGTTCCAGCTTGATGGCGGAAACAACACCAGCGACATTGACGGTTCAATGATTACGTACGCCGGTTCGTTTGCGGGCGACCCGACGGCCGGCATCAGCGGAACGCCGCCTTCGGGCGTAATCCCGACCCCGGCCGATTCGGTGGAAGAGATCAAGACCAACACAACGAATCAGACGGCCGATTTCAACAGCTCGTCGGGTATGCAGGTGGAAGTCGTAACCAAGCGCGGGACCAAGCAGTGGCATGGCACCGGCTACGAGTACTACCTGGACAACAACTTTTCCGCGAACACTTGGAATAACAACTGCACCACCGTGTGCGGCAAGAAAGCAGGGACGCCTTCGATTCCTCGTCCCGACTGGCACCGGAGCTGGTTCGGGGGCTCGATTGGCGGGCCGATAGTTTCCAAGAATATTCTGGGGGGCAAGACCTATTTCTTCGCCAACTATCAGGGCGACCGCTTCCCGTTCTCCCAGACCATCGAAAAGAGCGTTCCCGGCCCGGGCATGCTGCAGGGCCTGCTGGAGTTCAATACGGCGGCCAGCGGCGTCTACGTTTACAACATCAACCCGACTCCGGTGACCTACACCGGCCCGTCACTGACGGCCGCGCAATGCAGCAACTGCGGCCTGACCAAGGGCGTCACCTACCCGGTGGGCTACTCGAACAGCGCCGGGGTTTCTCAGAATGCCGCGCCGCTTGACCCGCGCGGCCTTGGCATCAGCCCCACCGTGCAGGCCATGTGGAACAAGTACGTTCCCACTCTGCAGGGGTTGAGCGGCTATGACTTCGCCTCGGCTGACGGGAACGTGTTCGGCTACGCCGGCAACGTCGCCCTTCCGTTGAGCGACAATGAAGGCACGGCCCGCATGGACCATGACTTCGGTTCGAAGAACCACTTCTTCGGCAGCTACCGGTATTACAAGCTGGCCCAGAGCGTCAGCGGCTTCCAGTATGATATCGGCGGCTTCCTGGCCGGCAAGCCGGGCCAGATCACCGACCTGGCAACCCAGCCGGAAGATTCCTGGTACTACGTTGCCGGGCTCACCACCAACCTCACGCCGACCACCACCAATGACTTCCACTATAGCTACCTGCGTAACTGGTGGCAGTGGGGGCGTGCCGGCGATCCCGCGCAGTTGGCGGGGCTGGGCGCTGCCATCGAACCCGGCGGCGAGAGCACCAACGCACTGCTTCCCTACAACGTCAACACGCAATCGACCCGCACCCGGTACTGGGACGGCCATGACCATATGGTGCGCGACGACGTGACCACGTTGAAGGGCAACCACCTGTTCCAGTTCGGCGGCAGCATCCTGCGCGATACCGACCTGCATCAGCGCACCGACAACGGCGGCGGCATCAACTACTACCCCGTATATCAATTGGGCTCAGGCACCACTTCATCCTTCACAACAAACCTGTTCCCGGCGGGAACATATCCTTCAACGTTGCCGGCGAGCTTCCAGACTAACTACGCCAATGAATTCGCCGAGATGGCTGGCGTGGTTACGGCTACGCAGATCGCTTATACACGCAGCGGAGCGAATCTGGCTCTGAACCCGCCGCTCACCCCGGCCAGCGATGCCAGTGTTATTCCGACGTACAACGTTTACGCCAGCGATAGCTGGCATATGAAGCCGTCGTTCACCCTGACCTACGGTCTGGGCTGGGCGCTCGAGATGCCGCCGAGGGAGTTGCAGGGCCGGCAGATCGAAGTGGTGGATGGCACCGGCGCCGAACTCGATACCCTGGCCTATCTGGGCAACAAGCGGCTGGCTGCTCTTCAAGGCCAGTCCTATAACCCGCCGCTCGGTTTCGCGCTGAACGCGAATATCGGCAACGGCATCACCTATCCTTACCAGCCGTTCTATGGCGGCTTCAGCCCGCGCGTGGCGGGGGCCTGGAACCCCGATTTTGGTGATGGGTTCTTCGGCCGGCACCTGTTTGGCGGAAAGAGCACCGTAATTCGCGCCGGCTACGGCCGAATCTACGGCCGGTTGGACGGCGTGGAGCAGGTGCTGGTACCGCTGCTCGGCACCGGCCTCATCCAGGCGGTGCAGTGCTTCAACCCCACCCAGGGGGGCGCCTGCAACCAAGGTACGTTGGCCAACAGCTTCCGCATTGGACCCACAGGCGGCGGTTGGGACGGTTTGACCGCGCCTCTCGCGGCTGCCAGCCCCACCCTGCCTCAACCTGACTTCCCGGGCATCAGCATTTGCGGCGCCCCGCTTCCCACTTCGGCTTGCCCGTCGGCTGCGGCCGGCACGGCTTTCGATCCACATTTCAAACCCAACCGGGTCGATTCCGTTACCCTCAGCATCCAGCGGCAATTCGGGGCCAGGAACACGCTCGAAATCGGCTACATCGGCCGGTTGCTGCGCAATGAGTTCCTGCCCATTGACTTCAACCCTGTTCCCTACATGTTCACCATGGGCGGGCAGCAGTTCCAAAGCGCATACGCTGCGGTGGAAACCGTCATGGGATGCGCGACTTCTGCGGCGGCGTGCTACAACACCAAGAACGCCGGTTTTGTAGACACGCCTGCGGGCGCACACGGCACCGCCGGTTGCGGAACCCGCGGCTGCCTGTATCCCCAGCCGTTCTTTGAAAACGCTTTGAGCCCGACTTATTGCAACGGCTACCTGAACTGCACCACGGCTGTTTTCAACAAGCAGTTCGCCAACTT
>JAFAIN010000196.1 GCA_019236695.1 Acidobacteriota bacterium
GCGATTACGGTTCTGGCGGCCAGCGAGCGGCACGGTTTGCTGCACGCACCGGATTGCTACATGGAAAAACTGGTGGTTGGGCCGTCCTGCAAGGGAGCATGCGACCTGGATGCGCCCGTGGCCGACAACCTCAAAGCCATCGCCCGGCGGCTGGACCGCGACATTGAAGACCTGGTCATCGTGGTGCTCGATCGCCCGCGGCATGAGAGGCTCATCGCTGAGATTCGCCAGGCCGGCGCCCGCATCCGGCTCATCAGCGACGGTGATCTTTCGGCCGGCATTGCTGCTGCGGTCATCGGCACTGGAGTTCATGCGGTCATGGGATCGGGCGGCGCCCCCGAGGGCGTAATCACTGCTGCCGCCCTGCGCTGCCTGAACGGAGAAATCCTGGCCCGCCTGGTGGTGGACACACCCGAACTGGAAGAACGGGTCGCGAAAATGGGGATCCGCGATTCCAAGAGAGTCTATTCAACCCGGGATCTCGCACCCGGCCGCAACATCATTTTCGCCGCAACCGGCGTAACAGATGGCGCACTGCTGCGCGGCGTGCGGTTCTTCGGCGAGGGCACGCGCAGCAATTCGCTGGTCATGACGCTCGAAACCGGCGCCATTCGGTTCGTGGATTCCATACACCTGGCGAAAAAACCTGACGTCAAGGTGCGGTTCTAGAGCGCTCAGAACCGGCCGGCGTCTAAGTGCTTTTTCCAGATAAGTTTGGTAACCCTGCCTCATTCCATATTAGGGCCTTCTGGCATAACTTCGCGGCATTCCCAGGAGGGCCCATGCCTGCAACTGTTCGCCTCCTTGCTGCCGTCGCGCTGATGGCCGGCTCAGTATTTGCCCAGGTCCCCGCCTCAAAGCATGTTTTTGTCCTGGCGGAAGAAAACACCAGCTACCAGCACCTGGTGGGAAGCCCTGACATGCCGTACCTGAACAGCCTGCTGGCAAAAGGTACGGTATTTACGCAGTTCTACGCCAATCAGCACGATTCCATTACGGACTACTTTCTCATCACCTCCGGCCAGATCCCTACGAGCAATGACGCCACAACGCTCACTTACGACGTAGACAACCTGGTGCGGCGCGCTCTTCAAGCGGGAATGACTTACAGGGTGTATGCGCAGTCGCTGCCCTATGCCGGCTTCGCAGGCGTGCAGTCGGGACCCTATCTGAAACGGCACACCGCGCTTCCCTACTACAGCGATATGGGTAACAGCCCGGTGCAGATGCTGAACCTGGTGCCCGTGCCGCAACTGCTGACGGATATTCAGAGCGGCTCACTGCCGAATTTCGGCTTTATCACGCCTGACGCCAACAATGACCTGCATGATTGCCCGGCAACGACAGCCGCATGCCGGGCGGCGGCAGACCAGTTCCTGCAGACCTACATTGCCCCATTACTCGCGCGGCCTGAATTCCAGCCCGGCGGTGATGGGTTGCTGATCATCTGGACGGATGAAGCGGACCTGGGCACCGATAACAGTTGCGCTGCTACGATCAGCAGCGGCTGCGGCGGCCACATTGTGGTCTCGGCGATCGGGCCCCGGGTAAAGGCCGGCTACCAGAGCCCGGTGACATACCATCACGAGCACGTGCTGAGCACCGTGCTGAACGCGTTGCGGGCTCAAGCCCCGTTCCCGGGGCTGGCGCAGAACGCCCCACCCATGAGCGATATGTTCCTGGGCAATCCCAACGGCGTTCCTTCGCCGCCGCCGGCGCCGCTTGCCGCAGTGCTGCAATCGCCTGCCAACAATTCGATTACGGGCACGCGCGTGCATGTGGCAGGCTCGGGTTCGGGCCCGGGTGGAGTCGCGACCATGCAGATCTACGTGGATGGGCAGCTCGCCGCCAGCGTGAGCGGAAGCAGCATCGATACGTACGTCACGGTTACGCCGGGAGCGCATGCCATTACGTTGAAGGCGTGGGACCCAACCGGCGGGAGCGCGCTGCAGACAGCCCACATCACAGCCAAGCCGCTCGCAGTGGCGATTCAGGCGCCGGCGGCGAATGCCACCCTTAGCACGTCAGTCGCCGTGGTTGCCAGCTCCAGCGGGCCCGTTGTAACCATGCAGATCTATGTAGATGGCATCCTGGCTTATACGGTCAATGCTGCGAGCCTCTCGACGGTGGTTTCCGTGAGCCCGGGGCCGCACGCGCTGGCGGTGAAAGCATGGGACAACACCGGGAATAGCGCCCTGCAATCCATCAACATTGCCGCGAGCGGTGTGAGCATCCAATCACCGCTGGCCAACGCGGTGGTGGCCAGCCCGGTCACGATTACGGCCACGGCTTATGACCCCCTGCCGATAGTGGCGACGCAGGTCTATATCGATGGGGTTCTGCAATGGTCGCGAGCGGCGGCGGGCGTGAACACGCCCTTTGCGCTCACTTCAGGCGTTCACCACTTGGCGGTGAAGATCTGGGACAGCGCCGGAAAGAGTTATGTGGCGGGCGAGACCATCAGCGTGAAGTGAAATTCAACCGCATAAAACAGCGGCCCCGCGCTGCGGGGCCGCCGGTACACCGTCCAATTCCCTTGACGCTGCAAGCTACGGCTGGTCAGGCCGCCGGTGCAGCGTTGGGCGATCGTCATCGCTTTTGCTGTCGCCCTGCTTGGTTTGCGCCGAACGGCGTAACGTGGGCTTGTTGGCATCCTTTTCGTCGATGACCTTGCGCTTGTTTTCGAGAGCCGCCAGGCGCGATTTCACCTCGTCGAACTCGCTGGTGGTTTCCACGTACTGATCCTTTGCGGGCAACACGCTGGCAATTTCTTTCTGCGTAGCTTCTACCCGGTCGGGCGTCTGCGGGTGTGAGGCGAAAGCCTTGGACATGGCGCCCGGCTTCTTCTTCTCCTGCGCCTCAACCTTTTCGAAGAACGTCACCATCGCCTCGGGGTCGTAGCCGGTCTTCCAGGCATATTGGGCGCCCAGGTAGTCGGCCTGCGCCTCAAAGCCGCGCGAAAACTTCATGAACGTGGCGGGAATTCCGATGCCGGCAGCTTCGCGCGCAGCCAGCCCGATGCCGCCGCCGACGAATATGAGCGGGATGGTCGCAATGTTCGCCATGTTCATGCGGGTCTGCTGCTGCGAGGTGTGGCGGGCGCAGGCGTGCCCCAGTTCGTGGGCCATCACGCCGGCCAGTTCGGCTTCGTTATCGGCTGCAAGGATGGTGCCGGTATTCACATAAATGAAGCCGCCGGGAAGCGTTATCGCATTGATGGTGTCGTCATCGATGATCTTGAACGAAACCGGCATCTTGGCATCGGAGTTGCGCACCAGGTTCTGGCCGATGCGGTTCACGTATTCCGTGACGACGGGGTCATTCACCAGCTTCACCGAGGATTCAATCTGCTGCGCATAAGCCTTGCCCATGCGGATTTCGGACTCGATGCCATACCAGTCGCCCAGGCCCTTATTGCCGATCTTGCGATTGCCGATGGCATCGACGTCATCGAGCCCCCCATCGTGCTTTACCTTGGTGGGGTCGGCGCCCATCGGCACAGTTGCGGCAGGTTTTGCCGTTTGATCGGTGGCGGGCGGCGAGCTCGAGTTTGGCGCCGTTGCCTGGGAATTCTGATCCTGGGCTGCTGCGCTGGCGGCCAGCAGCAAGGCAAGCGCCGTGAAAGCAATCGCGCGCAACTTCATAAAAGCTCCTGTAATTCCGGTTAGCGGTGGTTATCCCTATTATACGGCGCTGACTGCCGGCGGCAGCTATTACGTTCGACGCCCAAAACCCCCCATCTGTTTTCCAGAGCAGCGGCAACAGCGCGGAAAACACCGGGAGCGCCGGGACGGCGAACTCCGCCTCAATGGCTTAAACCGGCAGTTCTTGCGAAAGTTTCTGTCGGCAAGGGTATAGGATGGTTGGCCCGAACAGGTGGAGTTTCCATGGACCGCCGTCACTTGCTCAAATCGGCTCCGGTTTTTGCCGCCGGCCTGCCGCTTCTTCGGACTTTGCAGCACAATAAGCCCTCGCCGAAACCGGGGGTGCCCTCTGCGGGCCCCGACCCGGAGCCCGCTCGCCCGGTACCCTCTCCGCGGGATTTTCCGGACCCGGAGCGGTTTTGGGCCGAGATGCGAAAGCAGTTTCTCATCCCGGCCGATGAGGTTTACCTGAACAATGGGACCGTGGGCTCTTCGCCCTGGCCGGTGCTAAACGCCGTTTTTGACGGTTACCGGCAGACCGAGCGAATGGACCAGCCCGACCCTGAGGATTACCCGATTTGGGGTTACGACTCCTGGAATGAATTTCGCGACCCCCTGGCAGAGTTCATCGGCGCCTCGCGCGACGAACTCGCTTTGGTGCGAAATGCCACGGAGGCCAACAGCTATATTGCAAATGGCCTGGAGATGAAGGCGGGCGAGGAAGTGCTCATGAGCGACCAGGAGCACCCGGGGGGCGAACAGCCGTGGAATCTTCGCGCCAAACGCTATGGTGTGGTGGTAAAGAAGTTCCAGATTCCGAGGCCGCCCCGGGATGGGGATGAAATCCTCAACCGCATCCACGACGCGATCACCCCTCGCACGCGCATCATCTTTGTCAGCCACATCACTACCGATACGGGAGTGGTTCTGCCCGCAAAACAGATTGCGCGGCTCGCGCGCGACAAGGGCATCCTCTCGGCATTTGACGGCGCTCATGTGACCGGAATGATGGCCCTGAATATCCGCGACATCGGCTGCGACTTTTACACGTCAAGCCCTCATAAGTGGCTCATGGCGCCAAAGGGTTCCGGCTACCTCTACATGCGCGCCGATGTGCAGGACCGGGTGTGGAACACGCTTGCGACCCACGGCTGGGATGAGCCGCAACTGAAGGCGCAACGCTTCGAAATGTTCGGCTCCTCGAATGTGCCGTCACTGTGGGGTCTCCGAGCCGCTATCCAGCTTGCCAATCACATTGGCCTTGACCGCATCGAGAAGCGGCACCGCGCAATGGCCGATTACATCCACTCGGAAATGCTGAAGCGCGGGGCCGAATCATGGACCTCGCCCGATCCGGCTCTGCGCTGCGGGATTGTCACGGTCAATGTTCCGCCGGTAAAACGCATGGCGCTGGAGCAATGGCTTTGGAAAGCTCGAAAGATCAGGATTCGCGGCGGCGAGCCCTCCAAGCTGCGGCTATCCACGCCGTATTACCTGTTGAAAGCCGATATTGATCGCTTTCTCACGGGATTTGATGATTTCAAGAAGGGGCTGAATGGCTGAATATCTGGATGGCTGCGCTCCGGCTTAGAACTGAGAGCTGCTTCAGATGGATTGCACCGGGAGTGCGGTGATGTCTTCCACCAGGCCCACCTCTTCCTGGATAAATGGTTCCGCATACGTTACGCCTGCCAGCAAGCCGTAGAAGCGCGCCATGGTTTCAATGCGTGAGCGGATTTCTGCCTGCGCGGGAAACAGCCCGGATCCCTCAGCCTGATCCTCGTATTGCGAGGCGTAGGCCATTAAGGATTGGAATCGCCTCTCAAACTGGTCCGTTATCTCGACGACAAATGTGGGCCGGACGTCGTAATAGAGGCTGGCATAAATGATTTTGAAAGGGCGATGAGGCTGAGCGGCGGCAGCTTCCACAGGGGAAAATTTAACTGGAGTGCTTCGCGCAGATTCGAGATTAAGCTCAAGAGCGCCAAAATCAAGTTTTTTCAACCCGGCGAGAAAGCACGCCTCATAACCCAATTTCGACGCGGTGTAGTGATCGGGGTGGCGGCCCTTGCCGTAAGGCAGAATCACAACGCGCGGCCGCAGCAGGCGAACGACCGCGGCAATCTTTACCCGGTTCTCCAACGAATTTTCGATGCGGCCATCGGGCAGGTCAAGAGCGCCGCGCCACGATACCTGCAGGATTTGAGCCGACTCCGCCGCCTCCTGCGCGCGCTGCACGGCCGTTCCCCGGGTTCCCATTTCGCCCCGGCTCAGGTCAAGCACGGCGGTGCGGTGGCCGCGCTCGGCCATCTTGAGCAGGGTGCCGCCACAGGTCTGCTCAACATCATCGCGGTGCGCTGCGATGGCGAGGACGGAAACGGAGCGTTCATTCATTCGAAGGGCTAACCGGGCGACGATAGTTCACGAAACCAGCCCGCGAAGCGCCGCATCTTGCGCAGCCGGCTTGGCGGGATCCGAGTAGTCGTAAAATCCCTTCCCTGATTTGCGGCCATACCACCCGGCGAGTACGAGGCGCTTGAGCAGAGGCGGAGAGGCGAAGCGGCGCTCCTTGAATTCGTCATACATCACATGAGTGATGTAGTACGTGGTATCAAGACCCACAAAATCCAGCAGCGTGAATGGTCCCATGGGATATCCGCAGCCCAACTGCATGGCGTGGTCAATATCCTCAATTGAGCCGATGCCCTCTTCGTAGGCACGAATGGCGTCGAGCAGATACGGCACCAGCAAACGATTCACGATGAACCCGGTTTTATCGCTGGTGCGGACGGGCACTTTGCCCACCTTGCGGCCAAATTCAACGCCGGCCTCAAAAACCTCAGGGGACGTAGAGATGGTCCGAACCACCTCAACCAGCTTCATCAGCGGCACCGGGTTGAAAAAATGCAGGCCGATAAACCTCTGCGGGCGGCGGGTGGAGGCGGCCAGCTCTGTGATGGAAATCGATGACGTGTTGGAAGCGAAGACAGCTTCGTGTTTCACGATGCCGTCAAGCGCGCCAAACATTTCGCGCTTGGCGGCAACGTTTTCGATGATGGCTTCAATTACAAGGTCGGAAGCGGAGAGGTCTTCCCTGCGGGTTGTGCCGCGCAGCCGGCCGCGGATTTCACGCGCCTTTTCGGGCGTGATGCCGCTCTTCTCCGGTTTTTCGGCGAATTTGGCGAGCGACTTTTCAATGCCGGCGAAGCCTTTGTCCAGAAACTTCTGCTCGGCTTCGAGCACGGTTACGTCAAAACCCGCAGTAGCGGCAACTTGAGCGATACCGCTGCCCATAAGCCCGCAACCCAGAACCGCAACTTTCTCGATCTTCATTTCAGCACCCTAAGGCAGAGATGAAGCGCAAACGCGCGCCAAATCAGAAATCAACCCGCGGCCGGCAGTCAGTTGAAAGCTTCCACGATCACGGCAATCCCCTGGCCGCCGCCGATGCAGGCTGTAGCCAGCCCGTACTTCCCCCGCCGCCGGCGCAACTCATAAAGCAGGGTGATGATCAGCCGGGCACCGGTTGCGCCGAGTGGATGGCCCAGCGCGATGGCTCCGCCGTTCACGTTGGTCTTTTCGCGATCCAGTCCCAGTTCCTTCTCCACCGCAAGGTACTGTGCGGCAAACGCCTCATTTACTTCGACCAGATCGATATCCTCGAGCCGGAGCCCTGCTTTTTGCAGCGCAATTCGTGAAGCCGGCACAGGGCCCGACCCCATAATCTTCGGCTCCACGCCTGCAATGCCCCAATTCACCAGCCGCCCAAGGGGCCTGGCATTACGGCGCCGGGCTTCTTCCACGCTCATCAGCACAACCGCGGCGCCCCCATCGACGATGCCGCTGGCGTTGCCTGCGGTTACGCTGCCGTTCTTGCCGAAGGCGGGCTTCAGCTTCGCCAGGCCTTCCAGCGTTGTCTGCGGCCGGCGATGATCGTCTTCATTCAGGCTTTCGCCGGTGGGCTGGCCCTTGCGATCGACCAACTGGACGGGAACGATTTCCTCGCGCAGCCTGCCGGCCTCATACGCCTGCTGCGCTGCGCGTTGGGAGCGCAGCGCGTACTGGTCCTGCATCTCGCGGGAAATACCCTGCTGCCCGGCATAAAGTTCGGCGGTATTGGCCATGTAAAGGCCGCAATAGGTATCGAGCAGGGCGACCATTAATGAATCTTCCAGCTTCCCCTCGCCCAGGCCAAAACCCCAGCGGGCCCCCCGAATGACGTGGGGCGCCTGCGACATGCTTTCCATGCCGCCGGCCAGCACCGTGTTCGCTTCACCCAGTTGGATCAACTGGGCTCCGGTGACAATGGCCTGCATTCCCGAACCGCACAGGCGGTTCACGGTAAGCGCGGGCGTCTCGACCGGCAACCCCGCTTTCAGCGCCACATGGCGCGCCCCATAAAGAGAATCGCCCGAGGTCTGCTGGGCGTTCCCAAAAACCGCATGGTCGAACTCGGCCGGCTCGATGCCGGCGCGCTGAATGGCGCATTTGGAAGCGATGGCGCCAAGGTCCATGGCCGTGAAGTCGCGCAGCTTGCCTCCATAACGCCCCATGGGAGTGCGCGCCCCGCTCACGATTGCAATGTCACCTGGTTTCAACATGGGAAACCTTTCAGTATAAATGGCCGCAGGAGTGGAAGCGCTGCGGACCTCGCCGCGACCGCGCTATGCGCCGGGGGCGGACAATGCCCGGGTGGCGCCGGGACCTGCGGCGAGAGCCTGTTTGAGCGCCGCCTCCACTCGATTGGCCACCTCGGTTGCAATGTCTGCCGTGTCAAACGCCGGGTTCAGTTCAGCCTGCGCAATCCCGCAGTACACTTCGAGGTCTCGGGTGGCTTTCTCGCGCGAGAGAACGCCACGCAGTTTCTTTGCCGCCTGCAGGGCTCCCTTGGCGCTGGTGTCGCCGAGAATCAAGGCAATCGTGGAACGATCGTAGGCGACGGCTACGTCGGTCTGGCGGATGAACGGAAGCAAATGGCGGGCGGCCTGCTCGGTTGCGGAATGCGGCGTATCGGCCCCGCCCACGCGAAACAGAGCCAGGGAAAGGGCAGCGCGGTGCTGGATGCTGCGCTGAATTTCGAAGGTGAGCGTGTCGAAGTATGCATTCCGCTTCAGCATTCCGGTACGGTCTTCACGCGGAGCAACCGCATCCAGCATTTTGCGCAGCCTTGCGGTATTGCTGGCCAGCGCTACGTGCTGTGCGAGTAAGGAGATTGCGGAGGATTCCTGGTCGGTCCACACCCTTGGCGCCGGATGACCAACGATCAATACACCGCTTAGCTCCGCAGCCACGCTGAGCCGGGCGATTGCCAGCGAGCCAATCCCCAGCGCGCTGGCAGCGGCCGCAACCGGCTCAGTGCTCTGGCCTGCGTCGTCCATAAGCCTTGCCGGGTCGGTTTCCACCTCCCTGCCGGCGGCAGCCACCAGATCCACCAACGCATCGATCTCGCTGCGAGCTACACCGGGCGAGCAATACTCCGCATAGGCGGAGGGAGGCCCGCCCGGCGAGCACAGCGCCACAACACAGCGGAAAGCCTCAAACAGGCGCCCGATATCGTGAGCACCGACAAATAGAACCGCATCTACCTGCGCCTGCCGGAACACGTTGTGCGCAATCTCGGCAATCCGGGTCAGCAGATCCTGTGGCTTGGGCCCTGCGGCGCGGCGGCTCGCGGCCGGCGTTGGACGGGGCTGGCCCTGGGAACCGCCACTCGCCGCCGATGGCTGGAAAGCAGCGCGATCATAGAGCTGTTCGAGCTGCGGGTTGTTGGCCTCTTCGCCGGGAAACAGCCGCGAAATTCGCTGCAGCCGCTCCCGGGCACGAGCGCGCATTCCATATTGAAGGAAGATCTCGGCCTGGAGCATCAAGTCTTCCAGCAGAGTAGGCCGCACCGCAGGCTCGGCCGTATCAGCCGCCTCGGCATCCGGCAACGGAGCCGATTTGCCGAAGCGCGTCGCCACAGACTGGAACCGGCGTTCCTCCAGCTTTCCGCTCAGCGCCGCCAGCCTGCGATGGTTTGCGGGATCGTAAGGATCAACTTCTCCTGCCCGCTCGAGGGCGTCCGCCGCTTTTTCAAAATGGCCGGAAGCAAAGTGAATGTCGAACAGCCGGCCGAGAACATCACAATAGTCCTGCTCGCGATTGGCCGCGTTGAGCAACTCGGCCAGGTACGAAAGCAGGTCGATGTGCGGCTCATGCCGCATGACAACGTTCTTCACCATCAGGATGAAGTCGCGGCGGCGGCGATGGCCGCTTTCGCGCAGCTCCAGCCGGTGAGCCAGCCCGAGCGCAGCATCCACCTTGCCCGAAGCAACGTAACGATCCATCAACTCGCCGACCAGCGAAACCGCGTTGCTGTCGCTCTCGTAGAGCTGCCAGATGTATGGCTCCGCCTCATCTACCCGGCCTGACTCGATGAGGGCCTGGGAATAGAGACCGATGATATCGGGATCGTTCCCCGTGGCCAGGGGTTCCAGAGTGGTGACGACTTCGCCGAACCGGCGCCGCCGGCTCAGGGCGGCAGCAAGGCGCAAGCGGGCCGTACGATTCTCGGGATCTGCCTGGCCTGACCTCTTGAGGTACTCGAAAGCCGCATCGTCATCGCCGGCGTTGGACGCGTGCTCCGCCGCGCCAAGCAGCGATTCGGCAGCCGCCGCAGCCTGCCCCAGCCGCGCCTGAAGATCGGCCAGCTTGTCGAATTCCCTCGCCGCCGGCTCCATCGAAACTACACGCCGCTGCGCCTCCAGGGCCTGCTCCGGCGCGGCCTGCTGTACGGCCGCACGATAGGTCGCCAGGGCTTCATCGCGGCTGGTGCGCTCCACCAGCCCGGCGAAGCGAAGCATCTGACCTACCGCGGGCGTCTCGATGTGCGCAATCTTCTTGTAGGTGAGGGCTGCAGCTCCAATGTCGCCGGTGCTCGCCTGGCGGTCGAATAGTCTGGAGTAGAGACGTACGGCGTCTGCGGTGCGGTTCAGCGTGGCGCTGAGATCTGCAGCCTTCAGATGCAGGGCATCATTCGCCGGATCCTCGTCCGAGGCCTGCAGCAACTCCTTGAGGGCGTCGTGGTGCTTGCCCCGCTGCAGGAACCGCTCAGCTTTCTCCAATCTTTTGGAAACGTCAACCATCGTAAAATAGCGGCCATGCCCGCCGACCACTCTGATCCTCTGCTGGCTTTCCGGCCCGAGTTTCCCATTCTATCGGGCAGCACCTATCTCATCAGCAATTCGCTGGGCGCAATGCCGCGCCAGGTGTTCGATTCGGTGCGTGATTACGCGGACCTATGGGCGCGCCGTGGAGTTCGCGCCTGGGAGGAAGGCTGGTGGCAGTTGTCGGCGGAGGTGGGCAATGAAATTGGTTCGCTGATTCATGCGGAACCCGATTCCGTTTCATGCCATCAGAACGTCACCACCTGCCAGGCTATTGTGGCTTCGTGCTTCGATTTCAGCGGCCCGCGAAATCGAGTTGTCTATACCGACCTGAACTTTCCTTCCCTCATGTACTTCTGGCAGGCGCAGCGCGCCCGCGGTGCAGATGTCTGCATGGTGCCGACCGATGACGGCGTGCATGTGAACACCGAACGGCTGCTGGAAGCCATTGACGAAAGAACGCTGCTGGTGCCGATTTCTCACGTGGTATTTCGCAGCGCGTTCATCCAGGAAGTGGAGGCGATTGTAGCCCGCGCGCACCAGGTAGGTGCGCTGGTGCTTCTGGATTCTTTCCAGGCGGTGGGCACCGTTCCGGTGGATGTGCAGGCGCTGAACGTCGATTTCCTGTGCGGCGGCGTGCTGAAATGGTTGTGCGGCGGCCCCGGCGTGGCCTATCTCTACGTACGGCCCGACCTGGCGCCGAAGCTGGAGCCGAAGTTCACGGGCTGGATCGCCCACCAGCAGCCATTCGCATTTGAAGTGGGGCCGCAGCGCTACACTTCGGGGTCGTACCGTTTTATGACAGGAACGCCCAATGTGCCGGCGCTCTATTGCGCGCGTCCCGGGCTTGAGCTGGTAAAGCGGGCCGGCATTGACAACATTCGGGCTAAATCACGGCGGCAGACTGCGCGGCTGATCGAGCTTGCCACCGAACGCGGATGGCAGGTAAATACGCCGCGGGACCCCGCACGCCGCGGCGGCACCGTTACGATCAACATGCCCGATGCGCAAGGGGTGTGCGGCGAACTGCTCCGCCGCAACGTGCTGGTGGATTACCGCCCCCATGCCGGGGTACGCATGTCACCGCACTTCTACAACGAGGATCGCGAGCTTGATTTCGCGATCGAAACGGTGGAAGAAATCCTGTCCGAACGGGGAGTCGCCGCGCGATAGAGTTCTCCTCGCCGGCAATTCGCACTTCCGCACTTCTCAATTCGGCAATTCCGCAATTGGGCAATTCGGCAATTCCGTTACTTCAGCTTGGTCGCCGTCACCTGAATCTGGAACTGGCGGCGGCTGGTCACATCATCGGCGGTTGCGATTGTGACCGGTTTGCTGGCGGCAATCCCGCCGTTGGTGGAGACCTTGAGCTGCCGGATCACCGGCGGCGGCACAATGCCCTGCCCGACCGACTCCGCATCCGCCATGCTGCTCATCTCGACATGAGACTCGAGCGTCAGGCCGCCATCCGACATCACGGTCAGCCATGCGGTGATGTTGATGCCAATGTCCAGATAGGTAAATTCCTGGACCGGTGAACCCTTCCCGCTTGAGATCACAGGCACGCGCGAGCCAACCTTGAGTTCACCCCGTGTGGCGCCGCCTTCATCTTCACACATCACGGTGTAGGCCCGGGCATTGAGTTTTTTGCCGTCTTCGAGTTCCGTAATGGTGTAGTCGAGGCGGTACGTATCGCGCGCAGGCGCCTGATGAACGTTCTGCGCGGAACTGGAAGGCGCTGTGTCGCGCACGAGTTGTGCTTTGGCGTCCTGGGCGGCTGCAACTCCACACATCGCCGCCAGAATGCAGATCGAGATGGCGCATGGGTTCTTCATCTTGCTGCTCCTGAAAAAAAGTTCCTACTGCGGGGGAGTCTGTTGTTCGGCACTGGGCTGCGTCGCCTGGGCCAGCGAGGCAAGCAGCCCGGGATCACCGCTGCGGGCGAGTCGTGCCAAGGCGCGCTCCTGCGGACTGAGCGGCGCCGGCGAGGGGAACTGAGTAGTGGCCGGCTTCGCGTTTCGCGCCCGGACCACACGGGGGCGCATCGCCGTGCTCGACGCAGGTGCGGCAGTGACAACCGTGACCTGATTTCCAGCCGGCTTGACCGAATTCCACACTCCATTCGCGGTGCGCTGCTGCCAAACTGCATCAGCGCGGCGTTCGCCTATCTGTACGCCCACCAGGACTGCCATCGCCAAAGCGGCCACCGCCGCCGTAGCCG
>JAFAIN010000238.1 GCA_019236695.1 Acidobacteriota bacterium
TTGCGGAATTGCCGAACTGCGGAATTGCCGAATTGAAGTCAGGTTCGGGTGCCGGGTGGGTCCGGCATAGTCATCGCAGTGTGCGCTCCGCGTGATGCCGGCCTCTGGAGAGCACGACCACCGCGATGGCAAGGAGAATGTGCTCCCAGATTCTTCGCCCGCCTGGGCGGGCTCAGAATGACTGTTTTTCTCCGTGCCTCCGTGTCTCCGTGGTGAAAGCAGTCCTCAGGGTTTCCAGCGCAGCACGGGCTTGCGCGCGGCTGTGACTTCATCGAGGCGCGAAACGCGAGTGGTGTGCGGGGCTTCAAGGATGAGGTTGGGATCCTCTGCGGCTTCCTGCGCGATGGCCTGCATGGCTTCGATAAACGCATCGAGTTCGTCTTTCGATTCGCTCTCGGTCGGCTCGATCATGAGCGCGCCATGCACGATGAGGGGAAACGACACGGTGTAGGGGTGGAAGCCGTAGTCGATGAGCCGCTTGGCGATGTCGCCGGTCTTCACGCCGTGCCGAGCCTGCAAGCGGTCGCTGAATACCGTCTCATGCATGGTGGGCGTGGCATACGGCAGGTCGTAGGTTCCCTCGAGCTTTTTCCGGATGTAATTGGCATTGAGCACGGCGTCTTCGGTGGTCTGGCGCAGGCCTTCGGCGCCATTGGCCATGATGTAGGCCAGCGCGCGCACATGCATGCCAAAGTTGCCATAGAAGGCGCGCACCCGGCCAATGGCCTGCGGCCGCTCGTAGTCAAAGCCCAGCGTGCCATCGGATTTCGGGGCGATCACTGGAACCGGCAGGAAGGGTTCGAGATTTTTCTTGCAGGCCACAGGCCCTGAGCCCGGGCCGCCGCCGCCGTGAGGAGTGGAAAACGTTTTGTGCAGGTTCAGGTGCATCACGTCCACTCCGAAGTCGCCCGGGCGCGTCTTGCCCACCAGCGCGTTCATGTTAGCGCCATCCATGTAGAGCAGGCCGCCTTTGGCATGCATGAGATCAGCGATTTTGTGAATGTCCTCTTCGAAGATGCCCAGCGTGTTGGGGTTGGTGAGCATGAGGGCCGCCACATCCTCATTCATCTGGGTGGCGAGCGCGGCAATATCAACCATGCCGGAGGCGCTGGACTTGAGGTTTTCGACGGCATAACCGCAAATGGCGGCAGTAGCGGGGTTGGTGCCGTGCGCGGAATCGGGAATCAGGATCTTCTTACGCGCGTTCCCCTGCGACTCCAGCCATGCCCGAACCAGCAGAATGCCGGTCATTTCGCCGTGCGCGCCCGCCGCAGGCTGCAGGGTGATGGCGTCCATGCCGGTAATATCGAGCAGCGCATCGCTCAGCAGCTTCAAAATCTTCAGAGCGCCCTGAGAAAGCTTTTCCGGCTGGTAGGGATGCGCGCCGGCCAGGCCTTCGAGCCGCGCCACGTACTCGTTGACGCGCGCGTTGTACTTCATGGTGCAGGAGCCCAGCGGATAGAGCCCGGTATCCACGCCATAATTCCAGGTGGAGAGCCGGGTGAAGTGGCGGATAATCTCGATTTCGCTCACTTCCGGCATGGCCCCGAGATGGGGGCGCGCAGCCTCTCCCAGGAGATCGGCGGCGTTGGCTTCCGGCACGTCGAGAGGGGGAAGCCGGTAAGCCCGCTTTCCGGGCGACGAGCGCTCGAAGATGAGCGCTTCATTGCGGTTGATGTGCGGAGCCGCGTTAGTAATGTCGCGTGGCATAGGCGCGGTTACGAGCTTCCTTTCCGGGACAGCCCGCCTGCCACAGCGGCTTCGCGGCCGGAATCGTGCTGCCGGGCCGAAATGGCGGCGGCGGCGACATCGATGCCGGCGCGAGTGGTCAGCTCGGTACAGCACCAGAGCGAAGCATTGCCCAGCTCGGGATAAAATTTCCGCAGGGGCAAGCCGCCGATAATGTCGTGCTGGAGCAGGGCATCGTTGAGGGCGCGGGCGTCCTGCCCGGTAACGGCGACGAACTCATTGAAGCGCGGAGAGCCAGGGAAAAGAATTTTGGCGCCGGCCTGGCTAAATTGCCGGGCTGCGTAAGCGGTTTTGGCCAGGTTGTGCAGCGCCAGCTCGCGCAGGCCTTCGCGGCCGTAAACGGTCATGAAGATGGTGGCCATCAGTGCGACCAGCGCCTGGTTGGTGCAGATGTTGCTGGTTGCCTTCTCGCGGCGAATGTGCTGCTCGCGGGTCGAGAGCGTCAGCACGAAGCCACGGCGGCCGCGGCGGTCGCGAGTTTCGCCCACCAGCCGGCCCGGCATCTGGCGAACGTACTTTTCCTTGCACGCGATCACCCCGGCATAAGGCCCGCCAAAACCAACTGGAACCCCGAACGACTGCGCCTCCATGGCGACGATATCGGCTTCGGCGGGCGGCCGGACAATCCCGAGCGAAACCGCTTCGGCAATCGAAACCACCAGCATGGCGCCCTTGCGATGCGCGAGGGTGGCGATTTCGGCAACGTCTTCAATGGTCCCGAAAAAGTTGGGTGACTGGATGACGACACAGGCGGTATGGTCCGTAATGGCCGCCTCGAGCTCCCGAGGAAGAACGCGGCCATCATCGCCGAAGCCGACCAGCGTGACTGGCATGGCCTGGTTGCGGGTATAGGTGGCCAGCACTTCGCGGTACTCGGGATGGAGCGAGCGCGCAACCACCGCTCCGTGGCGGCCAGTGATGCGCGCCGCCATCATCACGGCTTCCGGCGCCGCCGTGGAACCGTCATACATGCTGGCATTGGCCACGTCCATCGCGGTGAGCTCGGAGATCATGGTCTGGAATTCGAAGATGGCCTGCAGCGTGCCTTGCGCGATCTCCGCCTGGTAGGGGGTGTAGGCGGTAAAAAACTCTCCGCGTGAAACCAGCGAATCAATGACCACCGGCCGGTAGTGGCTGTAGGCGCCGGCGCCGAGGAATGTGGCAAAGCCGGCGGCATTCTCCGCCGAACGCGCCCGGAAGTAGGTAACGATTTCGGATTCGGCCAGCGGCCCGGGGACATTCAAGTCGCGCCGCAGGCGGTATTCGGCGGGGATGTGGGAGAACAGGCCGTCCATGGAGCGCGCGCCGATTTCGCGCAGCATCTGCTCGCGTTCGCTCGGCGATTTGGGCAGATAACGCATCAGCTCCCTGCCTCTTCGGCAATGAACTTTTCGTAATCATCGGCCGACATCAGCGACTTCAGCTCCTCGGGATTGCGCAGGGTAATGCGAAGCATCCACGAGCCGTGGGCATCGCTGTTCACCTTTTCCGGGGAATCGGCAAGCCCGGCATTCACCTCGGTGACGGTTCCGGTGGCCGGCGAGTACAGCTCGGAGACGGCCTTGACGGATTCAACCGTGCCAAAGCTTTTCCCCTGCTGCAATTCGGCCCCAACTTTGGGCAGCTCGACAAAAACAATGTCGCCCAGCGAGCTTTGCGCGTAATCCGTAATGCCGATGGTGGCTTTCTGGCCGTCCACCTCAATCCATTCGTGCTCTTTGGTGTAGCGATACTTGTTTGGATATGCCATCGTCGCAGTATTCCTTGTAGTTCGAGCTATGGGCGTTTTGGCCGTTTGTAGAACGGTGTGGGGACCACGCCGGCGCCGGCCGCCTGGTTTCGAATCTCTACTTTCACTTCCGTACCGGGCGCGGCAAAAGCCGGGGGAACGTAGGCCAGCGCGATATTCTTTTTCAGGAACGGAGCGTAGGAGCCGCTGGTCACGCGACCAATGCGGTTGCCGCTCGCATCGAGAACCGGGTAATCGTCGCGTGCAATGCCGCGCTCGGTCATTTCCAGGCCAACCAGTTTGCGCGATAACGGGGCGGCTTTGGCCTTCTCGAGTGCGGATTTGCCGATGAAGTCGGAAGCTTTTTCCAGCTTGCACCAGCGCTCCAGGCCGGCCTCGAAAACATGAATGGATTCCGAAATCTCGTGCCCATAGAGCGGCAGCTTCGCCTCAAGGCGCAGCGTATTGCGCGCGCCGAGGCCGCAGGGAAGGATGCCGAATTCGCGGCCGGCGGCAAGCACCTCGCTCCACACGCGCGCGCTGGTTGGCTCGTCAGGCGGTATATAGATTTCAAATCCGTCTTCACCGGTGTAGCCGGTGCGCGCGATCATGACCCCGGAAAGCCCGCACACTTCGCCGAAGCCGAAGGTGTAGCTCTTGAGTGAACCCAGGTCAAAGCGGGTGAGTTTCTGCAGCGTGGCCTGCGCCAGGGGGCCCTGGATGGCCAGTTGGGTGTAGCGGTCGCCTTCATCGGCTACCCGGCAGTCAAAATCCCGGACTGCATTGCGCGTCCACTCGAAATCCTTCTCGCGCGTGCCGGCGTTGATGACGATGAGGTAATCGTGATCGCTGACCTTGTGCACGATAATGTCATCCACGAAAGTGCCTTCGGCGTAGAGCAGGGCGGAATACTGGGCCTTGCCCTCGACCAGCGTGGAAGCGTCATTCATGGCGGCGTATTGCACGGCAGCCAGCGCTTCGCGGCCGGTGATGCGCAGGTCGCCCATGTGGCTCACGTCAAAAACCCCGACGGCGGTGCGCACCGCGAGGTGCTCCTGGATCAAGCCGCCGGGCCGTCCCTCAAAATTGGGGTACTCGACCGGCATATCCCAGCCGCCAAAATCAACCATGCGCGCGCCCAGGCTCCGGTGCGCGCGGTTGAGCGCGGTCTTGCGCAGCGACCTTGAGGTTTCGGTGAGCATTGTCATTCGGGCCTGATGAATGGAGATTTGGGCGATGGCAGCGAAAACACTAACGTTAACACGCGCATGGGAAGGCGGCAATGGAACTGCGGAATTGCCGAATTGCGGAATTGCCGAATTGGCGACGCAGGAAGGCTTTCTGCTTTCAGCCATTGGCTCTAAGCCGGAACGCTTCGCTGGGAACGACTACAGAAACGGAATCGGCTGAGTGCCTTGGAATCGTTGGCCCAATTTCCCAACTTTCTCAATTACTCAATCTCCCCCGCGCCTCCGCTGGGGATATTCGGGTTACCGAAGTAAGCGGGCGCGCTGCCGTTGTGCTTCCTTTCGCCGCATGGATTTCTAGACTCAGAACATGGCCGGCGAGTACCTCTGCATGCAATGCGAAAAGCCCGAGCAGCGATGCCAGTGCGACCGGTATTGCACCTGGTGCAAGGGCGAGAACAGCGTGCGGCTGTGCTTCGATGGCCTGTTTTATTGCCTGGAATGCCGCGAAGCCGGCGATCTCAGTGCACAAAATTAGGGGCTGCCGAGGGCGCACTTCGCGGGGCCTGACAGCAGTTTGCCTGAGCCGCCCTTACGAAAAGCATTGTTTCGCCGATAAGGTCAAAGCTCTATTCCGGCGCCGCCGGGAAACGGGAGAATCGCCACCATGAATTCGGCCATCGAGAAGTTCGTTTTTGCCCACGACCGCTACCTTTCCCTGGAAGATTCCCGCACCAGTTGCATCTCTCCCGCCCAGCGCGAGCACATGCACATCGAGATCATGAAAGCCTATTTGGAAGTGCAGTACCGGGCACG
>JAFAIN010000005.1 GCA_019236695.1 Acidobacteriota bacterium
AGCCAATGTATTGCGGGGCGATCAGGCTGGTCCAGGAGGCGCCCGGACGGCTAGGCCCCAGAAAGAGCTTCCAGCGGAGCGCGCGCAGGCCGTCAGCCACGTAGATGAGCGCCACGGCACCAAGCACCTTCCAGTAATTGATGCCTTCAGCGCCATCGCGAAATTTTTGCCAGTCGAAGTGCCGCCAGGCGCGTAACTGCCAGTACACGAGTGCCGCCAGGATCAGAACTATGACGCTGACCACCAATGATTTTTTGGGTCTCGTTGGGCTCACGCGGAGGTGCTAATCAGCCAAAGTAAATGACCGGAGGACACGGGTCAACGAGGCAGGCGCCACTAAGCAGCGGTTTTTGCACAAGGCAAACAGAGAACGCCACGGGGGAGAGAATTCTGGCTGCGCTGCCTCCCCTTGCGTTCTCTGTGTGCTCTGTGTCGTGCAGTTCGGCTTCTCACGCTGTTTCAGGCGACTTTTTTTCGAGTCTGCTGGTCTGTCGCCCAGTTCTCACCCTCAACGCCCTTGGAGATTTCCAGATAGCAGGTTCTTCCGCGCTCCACCAAGTGGTTGAGTTCCTCGACCACGCCGCGGCCGGTTGCGTACTTATCGACGAAGCGATCGAGTTGCTTGCCAAATTCGCGGCAGGCGTTCGATGCGCCTATGGATTCGGTTCGCTGGCGGCCCACTGGCAGTTCCCCGGGAATGAAGATCCCTTTGCTGCTCAGCAACCCGAAGGCATAGAACAGGTGCGCGGTGGCGGCGTAAAATCCGCGCCGCTGGGTGTTTTGATCGTTGTTTTCCAACTGCTCAGCAATTTCCTGCAATCCGCGCCCGCAGCGCGCGATTTCGGTGATGAAAGTTGCATCCGCCGGGCTGAGACCGAGGTTCCATGAGTACTGACGGCCCAGCCCGCCCGCAAAGAGTTCCGGCGAGAGGTGCGGCCCCCCCTGCCCTGCCAAGGCGCCGTACTCCGGCTGGCCGATGCCGCTGGCGCCAAAGCCGCTCTGCCCAAAGCCCTCGCCAAAGCCGGCAGGAGTGCCGCCGGGATAAGTTGACGCGGGGCCAAATCGTGGTTGCAACGGTTGCGCCTGCTGGCCGCTCGGGAACCATAGCGGGTTCTGGTATGACCAGGAGGGGTTGACGCTGGTATACGGGGAGATGCCATATTGCATAGGCCTATTGCCTCCTTTTGGAAATTCGTGCATTAAGGTTTCGAGTCCGATTGTGCCGAGCGGGTTAAATACCCACACGGGCGATGCAGCCGCCGCGAAGGTCCACACTGATGCTTTGGCCGGCATCACTGGCAATGCAGCGCTTCACGAGCGCATCCACCAGCGTGGGCACGACTACCTGCAAAACATAGTGCTGGATTTCGATCGGGTTGCGCCCGAGCACCGTCTGCGCCGGGATGGTCAAGTCAACATCAACCGCCCTGGTGGTGTACACCGCGGGATTCTGAGCGAGATTCGGCCCTTGAAGATTCGTGCCGCCAAAGAATCCCAATTGCTGCGACTGCATCCAGGGATTGCCGGTTGGGCCAGCCTGGCTGCCTTGCGTGTGCTGAAATTGCGGCGTGTTCTGCTGCTGATAAAACGGATTGAGTTGGGGCTGACTGCCGGGATTCGGGTAGGTTTGAGCATAGGGTGTTTGGTATGGATACGGATGCTGCTGGGTCAGCCCTGCGTGCGTGCCGAACCAGGGGTTTGGCGCCCCGAAGTGTCCCGGTGACATGCCGAAGAGAGCCGGGTTCAAATTCAGCATTTCGTAGGCACTTCCATTGCCGCGTGACGTCTGGAAGGGGTTTCCGCTTAGAGACTCGTAACCAGCCATTCAGGTCCTCCTTTAAATTTTGAACAAATTGGGTTGAAGATGAACGTTTGAGCGTGACGCACGCCCCCGTTCCGATTGGGGTCAGCGCGAGACAGGACCCCCCATCCCGCCGTAGATTGTGGCTTTGCTTTTTTGCTTTCGAAGGTTGTGATGAAGCCTGCTTTCGGGAGCGGTTGCACGCCCCAGAACTGGGCTCGCGATTTTCCTGTGGAAAAGTTTTTGTATAGTAACTGCCTGCTACACCACTCCCACGAGCACCAGCGGCGCAACGCCTCCCGGTTGGGGCTCCATTCAGCACCCAGTGCCGAATGTTGCTTATCCTGTGCGGCGCCTTCGTGTGCCGCTCCACACGCTGTATAACGGGCAACACGGATAGCCGTTCCGCTCGCGTGGGCGTCGTGGCCTGTAATCAGTGATTTGGAGTTTGGCGGGGAAGATGCGTGCCACCTCTGTAACCGCTCTGCAGCCCGGGCTCCGTCAACAAACTCGAACTGCCTGGCGGGTTACGGAGGTGAATCCACATGACACGCAAACACTTTCAACATTGTTCCACCGCAAATGCAACATCGGTTGTAATCACCGTGGCTGGGCTGCTGGCACTCGCAGGCTGTTCGTCTGCGGGGCGCGCGGTATCGGGCCAAGGCAAGGCACCAGGCGGCGCCACGGCCACGCAGCCTGGGCCGGCAAAGCTGGAACCGGTTTCTGCCCGCTCCGGAAATGCTCCGGCGCCTGAGCTCTTGCGCGGCGCTGCCACAAGACGGGCCGCTGACGCTTTGGCAACGCTGCACGACGACGACTTCGGCATTTCGCTGCAATATCCATGGCAGTACGGATTCAAAAGCGGGCACAAACTCCGTTCCAGCGGGGAGCCCGTCGAAACCGGGTTCGTCGCACCCGGTGGAGTGAACCTCGGCACCATCGAGGTCCCTGCCGGGTACTACACGGGCACCGACTTCAAGCGCGCCTTCCTGAGCGCCAACGTGAACGGCAAGCTGGCATCCGACCAATGCTCGCAATTCAGCGCCGGTCAAAACAACGAATCGCCGGTTCCGGCAAAAATGCAAATCGGAAACCGCGAGTTTTTGATGCAGGAAACCAAGGCTGACGACTCGATTCGCCGCACGTATCACACGTATCAGAGCGGGGTTTGCTATGAGTTCGTACTCGGGCTTGATACCGCAGACTCGAACAGCGATCAGCGGATCAAGCCCGCCCCGGTGAAGCGAGTTTTTGCCCGGCTGGAGAATATTCTGGCTACGGTTGACATCGCCGACCAGGACGGCACAGCGGAGGCGAGCGCGGCGACAGGCAATCCAGTTCCACAGAAGCCGTAGCGAATCGGTACCAGTACAACAGGGCCACTCCGGGCGGAGGCGGCCCTTCGCCGTCTCAACGGCGGTTTTATTGTGACCGGTCCATTCCCGCCATGCCATCACACCTCGATCACCCGGTTTGCTCCCACCACCGCAGCACCCGCAGCGCCCGAAGCGTGTTCCACCGGCTCGGCTCACCTACCGCTTCAGGGAATGGCAGGGCCAGTGCCTCGTCATATGAGCGTTCGAGGAGCCATCGCCCATCGGGCTGCCGCTTGTTCTTAATGAGCTGCACGGCATCGCGCATGCGCAGATCGGGCCTGACATCGGCGGCGCGGAAATAATCGAGCGCACGGAGAATGTCATAGTGATATCGAGGCGGGTATGCGAGTTCCAGGAACTCCGGATTGGCGATCTCACCCGTAGAGCGCCGCCGGAAAAGGCTGCGGTCGAGCAAGTAGCGTTCGCCGCGCTTTCGGACCGCCGCTACGTCAGGCGCGGAGCCGATGGCGCGCTCATACTCGAGCAACCCCTCCAGCACGCAAATGGTGGTGTGGAATGATGAGCGTGTACTCTTCGGCGCCTCACAGTTCCAACCACCGTCCGGAAGCTGCTCAGCGACCAGGCGCCGCGCAAGCCTCTCAGATGGACGCTCAAAGCAGGCGCCCAGCGCGAGTGTGCCCCCGTTGATACAGGGCTCGACTTCGCCTTCGAAAAATGGTTTGGCGCCGAATTCCTGGCTCCAGCGGAAGCCGGCATCGAGGCGCGCTATGGCCGACGTAACGGGAGGCGAGGCAGGATCGACCCCTGTGGCGCGCAAGAGTTGCATGGTGAAGAGAGTTGGCAACCAGGCGGGAGCGCCAGCGCGGTGCCACGAACCATCCGCTTGCTGGCAGGCGAGAATCTCTGCGGCAATACCTTCGCGAGCAACGCGAGCGCGTGCTGCGGCGATTGCAGCCGGGGAGGCCTCAGACAAGTCGCGCATGGCCTGCCAGCGGATGGCGGGATCGGAATCGAGAAGCCAGGGGATGGCGTCCACGGCGGAATGTTACGGTAAACCACGGCGATCAGGTGGTTGGGTGCGGAGGGCCGCTAACGAGTGGTTGATCCTCGCTGTTTCCGCGGCAAACGACTGCTAGCGCGAAGGATGCCGCTTAACGCGGAAAACCCAAAAGTGTAAGGTAATCTCATGCGCCGCTCTCTACTCTTCATTTCGATTCTCAGTTCACTTTTCTCGGCGGCCCAATCCGGAGGGCGTGACGTAGACCTCACCGCGGGTGACGGAGCCAAGCTGAAGGCAACCTTCTATCCGGCCGCCGCCAACAGCAAACCCGCGCCGGCGGTGATGCTGTTGCATATGTGCAACACCAACCGCAAATCGTGGGCGCCCGTGGCGGAACAGTTGAGCGCAGCGGGCATTAACGCTTTCGCCATGGACAATCGCGGTTTCGGCGAGAGCGGCGGCCCTCCACACGAAGCCGCTTCCCTGGAAGAGCAGCAACAGACTGTGGCGAAATGGCCGGAGGATTTTGATGCGGGTTTCGCGTGGATGCTCGCGCAGCCCGGGGTTGACCGCAACCGCGTCGGCGCCGGCGGTGGCTCGTGCGGCGTCATAAATGCGGTCAAGCTGGCCAGCCGGCACCACGAAATTCGTTCGCTGGTCCTGCTGGCGGGCTCGAGTGATACGGCGGGATTGAAATACTTGCAGGAGAATGCCTGGATCCCGCTGTTCACCGCCGCCGCCGCTGACGATGAGTATGACAGCGACGCCCCGCAGATTATGCGATGGTTCGCCGAATTTACCGGCAACCCGCGAAACCGGTTTGCCGGATTCCAGAACGGCCGCCATGGAACCGAAATATTCGGCCCGCATCCCGAACTGGCAAAGCAGATTGTTGAGTTTTATCAGGACACGCTGGTAAAGAATCCGGCCAGCAAGAGCTCAACTTTTATTCCGAAAAAGAACGATGCCTCTCGATTCTGGGCGGCGGCCTCTGAGCCCGGCGGAGCACAAACCGCGGTTCAGATGTTCCATGCGGCTCGCAAACGCGACGCGCAGGCGTTCCTCTTCCCCGAGTTCATGCTGAATCAGCTCGCCTACGAACGCCTGCAGCGCGCTGGAATCAATATGGGTGGGGAGGCGCCAGACTCATCGGCTCCAGTTGGGCTCCCGCCGACCGCAATCGCACAGGCCAAAGCCGAGGCCCTGACGCTCTTCAAGCTGATTGTCGAAGCCTACCCGGCTTCAGCCAATGCGCAGGACAGCCTTGCTGATGGGTATCTGGCCAACGGCCAAACCGGGGAAGCCATTGCAGCGGAGCAGCAATGCCTTGAGCTGCTGCCGGGCGACAAGTCGAACGAAGAGTTCAAAAAACAATTGCGGCAGGCGGCAGAAGAGAAGCTCGCGAAGTTGAGGCGTTCTGCGGGTCTCTGAGCCTGGGCCCGGAGCGCAGTCAGGGATGCGCAGGCAAGATAGCGAAAGCTGCCCGGTACGCGAAATGGAAATGCCGGGCGAGATTTGGGCTGCCAGCAGGCAAAAAGCCCGCGCGGTTTGAATGAGCGGGGGGCTTATGCCCGCCGCTTCAGGACCATAGTCCAGGTCAGTGGACGATCAAGCTCGTCACGGGATTGAATACCAGCGATCAGGATGGCGAGCAACCCGTGAAGCCCGCGCCAAAGAAGCGTGCGTTCGCTCAACTCGAAAAACTTCTGAGCACGGTTGACATCGTTCCCGACGTGGAGCACGACAGCCTGGCCTCGACACTCGTGCCGCAGAAACCGAAAGCAACTCCGCAGGAATTTTCCATCGAGGGCCGCTTCACGAAGGCGGCCCTCTTTCCATCCCTCAGAACCCGCGTGGCAACCCCGCCCTGACACATAGCGGCCAGCAATCGCTCAGCTCATCAGCACGACACCAGGGGTTATACCGGCTGCACGTCTTGCAGGCACGTAACACGCAGCCAGACCCGCAATTGAGATGCAGAAGGCTGTAGCCGCCAGAATGAGGGGATCCCGCGCGCTCGTTCCAAACAGCAGCCCCTGCAGCAGCCGGGTGAGGGCAAGCGACGCAACTGCACCCGCAGCAAGTCCGACCACTAGAACGCGCGCGCCACTTCGTAAAACCTGGCCCACCACTTCGCTGGGTGTCGCTCCGAGGGCCATTCGGATGCCGATCTCCTGGCTCTGCTGTGATACGGAGTAGGCCAGCACGCCGTAAAGGCCAATGATCGTCAGCAAAAGCGCCAGCAACGCGAACAGACCGGCG
>JAFAIN010000036.1 GCA_019236695.1 Acidobacteriota bacterium
CCGCCAATCGCCCGCGGCCGCGGCTGCGGTTCGGGCCGGTTCAGGGCACCAGCGATGACGTCAATGTACTTCAGTCCTGAGCCGGTGTTAAACAGGACGACCTTTTCGCCTCGCTGAAAATATCCCTGTTCCAGCAGCTTGCGATAGGCGACGAGTGCCGCGGCGCCTTCCGGGGCGGCGAAGACTCCTTCGTGCGTTGCCATGTCGAAGACGGCCTCAATAATTTCCTCATCTGTGGCGGCGACGGCGGCGCCGTTGCTCATCCTCAAAATCTCGAGGACGATGTAATCGCCGTACGCCTTTGGCACCCTCAGGCCTGCGGCCAGTGTTTTGGCATGGCTCCATGGCTCCGCGACTGGTTTGCGCTCTTCCCATGCCCTCGGAATCGGAGCACAACCCGCAGCCTGCACCACCACCATTCGGGGCCGCTTTTTGCCGATCCATCCCAGCGCTTCCATTTCGTCAAACGCTTTCCACATGCCAATCAGTCCGACGCCGCCGCCCGTGGGATAGATGATGGCATCGGGCAGCTCCCAGCCCAACTGCTCTGCCACCTCGTATCCCATGGTTTTTTTGCCTTCCACCCGAAATGGTTCCTTCAGGGTTGAGATATCGAACCAGCCCTGCTGCCGGCTGCGTTCGGCAACCAGGCGGCCGCAGTCGCTGATCAGGCCGTCCACCAGGGTGACGTGCGCACCGTAGGCGCGACACTCGACGAGGTTTGCCTGCGGCACATCTGTGGGCATGAAAATATGGGCTTCGATTCCGGCGGCGGCGCAATAGGCGGCCAGGGCGCTGGCCGCGTTGCCGGCGGAAGGAATCGCCAGCTCCCTCAAGCCGTAGTGGCGAGCCATGGTCACCGCCATGCACAAGCCGCGCGCCTTGAAGCTGCCGGTGGGGTTCAGGCCTTCATCCTTGATATACACGTCAGGATCGCGCCGGCTGCGCAGCAGGGGCGTAAAACCTTCGCCCAGCGTAACCGGTTCAACCGAGGGAAGGACACCGGCATATCGCCACATAGTGGCGGGTCCACTCTTCACCGCGTCGCGGGAAACGTGCACGCGAAGCGCTTCCAGATCGTAGCGGGCGTAGAGCGATCCTGCGTCTTTCGGGCATAGGGTTTGGGGACGATCCGCAGGCAGGCGTTCGCCGCAGCGGGAGCATTCGAAATGCGTAATCTCTGCCATAAAATTGCCTTCAGGCGGGAGAAACGGAACCGAGCAGCGAAAGGAACCCGCGCACCGCCTCGCGCGGGTTGATCAGCAGATCGGATATCACAGCGACGGAATCGGCGCCGGCGGCCATGACCTCGCGGCAGTTCGAGCGCGTAATCCCGCCGATGGCCACCAGCGGCTTCCGGGTCGCGGCGCGCGCCGCTTTCACTCCGGCAGTTCCAATCACCGGGTCGGGATTCTGTTTTGAGGTGGTCGAGAACACCGGGCCGATGGCGATGTAATCGCAATGCGCAGCGTCGGCGGCGCGCACCTGTTCCACGGTGTGCGTGGAAAGTCCCACGATGCGTTCACCGACGAGGCGGCGGGCAGCGAGCGGCGAGAGATCATCCTGGCCCAGGTGAACGCCATCCAGCGCGGCGCCGAGGCACAGATCGGCGCGGTCATTCATGATCAGCATAACTCCGGGGCCTGCAATGCGGTGAAGTTCGCGGGCATGGCTGAGCATTTCACCCGATTTGCCGGATTTGTTGCGGTATTGAATGAGGCTCGCTCCGCCGGCAACGCACTCGCGGCAGAAAAGCAGCATTTGGGCCAGCGAGCCGAAGCGCGGGGCATCCACAATGCAGTACAGCGCGGGGAAAGGGCGAGGCAGGCTCATGCGGCCTGGGCGCGGGCAAAAAAGCGCTCCAGAAATTTGGTGTCGATCTGGCCCGCACGAAACTCAGGATCGCGCATAATCCGGCGCTGCAGCGGGATGTTGGTGTAGATGCCTTCCACGATGAACATTTCGAGCGCCCGCTGCATGCGCGAAATGGCTTCATCACGGTCGTGGCCATGGGTAATGAGCTTGGCGATGAGCGAATCGTAATAGGGTGGGACAACGCCCTCGGCGTACATGGCGGTATCGATGCGCACTCCGGTTCCTCCCGGGGTGTGGAAGGTGGTGATGCGCCCCGCCGATGGCGTGAACTTTTCCGGATGTTCGGCGTTAATGCGGCACTCGAGCGCGTGCCCGCGATGTTCGATCTTCCGCCGGATCACGCTGCCAAGGCTTTCGCCGGCGGCAATCAGGATCTGGCTCTTCACCAGATCCGTGTCGGTCACCATCTCGGTAACCGGATGCTCCACCTGGATGCGGGTGTTCATTTCGATGAAGTGCAACTCGCCGGCCTCATCCATGAGGAACTCGACCGTGCCGGCGTTCATGTATCCGATGTCATGCAGGCTGGAAACCAGTTTGTCACCAATGCGCCTGCGGACTTCGGGCGTGACCACTACGGAGGGCGATTCCTCGATGATTTTCTGGTGCCGGCGCTGGATGCTGCATTCCCGCTCGCCCAGGCTGATGACGCTGCCATGCTCATCGGCGAGCACCTGAAACTCGATGTGGCGCGGCCGCTCGATGAATTTCTCCATATATAGATTGCCGTTGCCGAATGCCGAAGAAGCCTCGGCCTGCGCCTGAGCAAACGAAGCAGGCAACTCGGCTTCGCCGCGGATAACCCGCATGCCGCGGCCGCCGCCGCCCGCCGAAGCCTTTACGATGACCGGAAACCCGGTGGCACGCGCCCATTCCAGCGCCTCTCCCTCGCTCGCAATCACGCCCTCGGAGCCCGCCAGGATGGGCACGCCGGCAGCTTTCATGGCCTGCCGGGCTTTCTCCTTTTCGCCCATCAACCGCGTGACCTCGGGGGGAGGGCCGATAAACTTGAGGTGCGACATCTCGCACACCTCGGCGAAGTTGGCGTTTTCGCTAAGCAGGCCGTAGCCAGGGTGGATGGCTTCAACGTTTGCAATTTCGGCCGCGCTGATGACGGCGGGAATGTTCAGGTAGCTCTCCGAAGTGCGCGGCGGGCCGATACAGACGGCTTCATCGGCAAAACGGACGTGGAGGGAGTTGCGGTCGGCTTCGCTGTACACCGCAACGGTACGAACTCCGAGTTCCTTGCAAGCGCAGATGATGCGCAGCGCTATTTCGCCGCGGTTGGCGATCAATATCTTTTTGAACATGCGGAAGCTCTAGGGCTGCGGTTGTGAATACGAATTCTACGGCAAAGGACGCGAACGCGGCACGAATGGTAAGTGGGGAAGTCTGACCCTAGCGTGGCGGCCTTTGCCCTGGCGTGCCGCCGGCGTGGGGTGGGCCAGAGTCGGTGGAAGGGCCGGGCAGGAGGCCGGCGTGCAGGCTGGCCTCTGCGGCGTTGCGGCCGTTTTGCGCCTTGCCCTGCGATGACGGCATGATGAAGGGCGGACTGGGAGCCGCTGCCTCAGGTTGCATGCCCGGCTTTCCCACCAACTGCATCAACCTTTG
Source organism: Acidobacteriota bacterium (assembly GCA_019236695.1). Lineage (GTDB taxonomy): Bacteria > Acidobacteriota > Terriglobia > Terriglobales > Acidobacteriaceae > JAFAIN01. The sequence continues at coordinate 3,487 of JAFAIN010000036.1, forward strand.
CTTCTCGAGTTGTTCGCGGGTGCTGACCTCGCCGGTGGTCAGTGCCGCGGCGGAAGAGGCCCCGGCCACGGCGACGGTGCCGGAGGCGACGTCGCCGGACTGGCCGGAAGTTGAACCCATGGTGCCGGTGACTGCGGCATTGATATCGGGACTGGTAATCACCTGGCCGGGATTCCCGGTTTGCGGCTTGGCAAATTCCTGGGTGGCTCCGGCATTCGTGCCGGCCTGAGCAGCCGCCCCACCGGCCAGCAGCAGCAAAACTCCGAGTTCAACCCAGGCTTTCATACTGGTTACTGAGATGCCCGGCCCGGGCTTTGGTTTTTCCTGGCCCCGAGAGGTGAAGGCCGCGTATTTGCTAAACTGCTGAGTTTTTCCGCTGCAAGCCATGGATATTCAAAAAGTTGGCGTAGTCGGCGCGGGCACCATGGGCAACGGCATTGCCCACGTATTTGCCCGCCAGGGATATGGAGTCGTGCTGTGCGATATTGAGCAGACCTTCCTGGAACGCGCGCTCGGCACAATCGGCAAGAACCTGGAGCGCGAAGTCGCGCGGCAGAAGCTTGCGCCTGAGGCGCGCGATGCCGCACTGGCCCGCATCCAGACCAGCACCGCGCGCGGAGCGCTGGCCGCCTGCGACTTCGTGGTGGAAGCCGCCACGGAACGGTTCGAAACCAAAGCAGAGCTGTTCCGTGAACTCGACAGCATTTGCCGGCAGAATGTGGCACTCGCCTCAAACACTTCATCGATTTCGATTACTCGGCTTGCGGCACAAACCCGTAGGCCTGAGCGCGTCATCGGAATGCATTTCTTCAACCCCGTTCCGGTGATGAAGCTGGTAGAGGTAGTACGGGGGCTGGCGACCTCAGACGAAACTTTTCATCAGGTTCGGGAGCTTGCAGTACGGCTGGGGAAGACGCCGGTGGAGGTGAGCGATGCGCCCGGCTTCGTTTCGAACCGCGTGCTCATGCCGCTGCTGAACGAAGCGATGTATGCGGTGATGGAAGGAGTGGCAACGCCGGAGGCAGTGGATGAGGTGTTCAAGCTGGGCATGGCGCACCCCATGGGCCCGCTGACTCTGGCCGATTTCATCGGGCTGGACGTCTGCCTCGACATCATGCGTGTTCTGGAAAACGGCCTGGGGGATCCCAAGTACCGGCCTTGCCCGCTGCTGGTGAAGATGGTGGACGCCGGCTGGCTGGGACGCAAGAGCGGCAGGGGCTTCTACAAGTATTGAACGGATTTGTAATTTGCTATTTGTAATTTTTACCTGCCAAATTAAGAATTCCTCCTGGGCCATGCGGCTGCTCAAAGTGTGCACCGCGATTCCCATTCAGCCCCGCCGCGAGAGCTCAGCCAACTTCCGAGAAGCGGCTGCCGTCTTAGTTTGTGTGATTTAGGGCCGCCCTAACGGCCCTCGGGTGGAACCGAAACTGCACGTATTTCTGGCTGGGCTGCATTCAGGCAGCAGAACCTACTCCCCGGAATCCGAATAGTTGGAGAACAGATGGCGGAAAATGTAATGGAACAAATTGTTTCCGAGCTGAAGCAGCACGGAAACGGCCACTATCCCGAACGTGCCGAACTGAAGAACGTCCGCGTGGTCGGCCACACTCCCAAGAGCGATCACTA
>JAFAIN010000153.1 GCA_019236695.1 Acidobacteriota bacterium
CTCGGCTGCGTCGCCGCAGCTCAGCCCCCACAAGCGGCACGGCCGGCACAGCAACCCAGTGCCACGCCCGCACCGGCGCCGGCGCGCAGTTCGGCGGAGGAACAGCAGACCACGCCTGAGGCGCAACGCTCGCAGTTTCCCGGGCAGCGTCAGCAAATGCCGCGGGAACAGGCGCCTGCGGCCGAACCCGGCGAAGGCGGTGCGAACCGCCGCGGGCCGGCGCCGCAGGAACAGAGCGTCGTTACGCACCACACCGCGCACATTGGCGGGCAATCGATTGCCTACACCGCCAACGCCGCCACCTACATCATTCGTGATGACTCGGGAACCCCGAAGGCGACCATGTTCTTCGTGGCTTACACAAAGGACGGCGCGAACGCCAACACGCGGCCGGTTTCCTTTGTGTACAACGGCGGGCCGGGTTCTGCCTCGCTATTCACGCACATGGGCTTTGGGCCCAAGCGCGTGGTGCTGACGGCCGATGGACATGGGATGCCCGCCCCCTACAGCTACACGGATAACGAGGATTCTTTTCTCGACGCCACCGACCTGGTGTTTATTGACGCAATCGGAACCGGGTTCAGCCGGCCTGCGCCGGGGGAGAACCGCGCGCAGTTTTTCGGCATCATCGAAGACGCCAACTGGTTCGCCGATTTCATTTACACCTGGATCACGCGCAATAGCCGCTGGGCTTCGCCAAAATTCCTTCTGGGCGAGAGCTATGGCACCACCCGCTCGGCCGAACTGGCAGGCGTGATCCAGGAGCGCCACCAGATGTACCTGAATGGCGTTGCCCTGATTTCTGCAGTGGCGTTCTCCAACTTCGGCGGGGACGACCGCTCGATCTTCATCCTGCCCACGTTCATCACCTCGGCGTGGTACCACAAGCTGCTGCCGGCGGACCTGCAGGGACTCTCGATTGACCAGGTCGCGGAGCGGGCGCGTGAATTTGCGCACGGCGAATACGCGCAGGCACTCGATAAGGGCGACCAACTTTCGCCGGCGGAGCGCGACAAGGTCGCGGCCGACCTGGCACGGTTTACCGGCCTGAAGCCGGCTTACCTTCTGCAGACCGACCTGCGCATCCAGCCGCAGCGCTGGTTCAAGGAATTGCTGCGCGACCGGCGGCAGACCGTGGGCCGGCTCGATTCACGTTTCATTGGATACGATGTGGATGCTGCCGGGGAACGCAACGAATACGATCCCAGCGAGGCTTCGTATGAAGGCGCCTGGGTTGCGGCTTTTCACGATTATGTGCAGCGCGAACTCAACTGGAAGGGCGATCAGTATCTTTACGTCAGCGGCAACGTGCGGCCCTGGGACCAGACCGGCAACACCGCCGTAGCCGAAGTGCTGCGCTCCGCGATGACGCAGCAGACCCACTTAAAGCTGCTGGTGGTGTGCGGCTACTACGACCTGGCAACTCCATTTAATGGCATTGAGCACACCGTGGCGCACATGAACCTGGAACCGCCCTTCCGTAAGAACGTCAGCTTCACGTATTACGAAGCCGGGCACATGATGTACGTGGATGACAAGTCACGCCACAAACTCCACCGAGATATCACGGAGTGGATCAACAGCAGCTACCAGCACTGATTCGCGCCCTCCCCAGCAGCCATTCACAGCGGAGACGCGGAGGCACGGAGCGGGGCGCCAAGTAATCTCTCCGCGGCTCTGTGTCTCCGCTGTGAGATTTGTGCAGTCGAAAAACCCTATGCCACTATGAGAATGCCGCACATCACCCGCGGCGCACGCCCGGGAAACTGTTGCTGGATGTAGTTCATCAGCTCGCCTGCGTCAGGAGTGCCGTCGAGCCCACTGAACGGAACTACATCGTCAATCAACACCACGTGCCGGAATCTCGAATCCGCCAAGATGGCGTTGAGTTCGGTGAGCAGCCGGGAAGAATCCGCGAAGCTGCCGTTCCAGGCGCAATATCCGGCATCGAGCCAGAACAAAGCCGGCTGGTTCAACTGAGCCAGGACCTGAGGAATCAGGCAGTCGCTTGAGCCCTGCAGCACGTGAATGCCGGGAAAACGCCGGAAACGCCGCGCGGCGAGCTCGGCGAACCTGGGGTCGAACTCAATGGTGTAGATCTGTTCGAAATGTGTTTTGAGAGCGCTGACCATTTCGCCAAAATAAGTACCGGCTTCGACCAGCACTCTGAGATGGTGCGCCTGGGCGGCGCTGCGCACCAGGCGCTGCTTCAGGAGATGAGGCGGGCGAGCCGGCCGGCCGCGCAGGTTCCAGTACCAGAAGTCGGGATAATGGCCAAGCCGCTTCCAGAACGGATAAAACGCGGTCTTGCGCAGCAGGCGGCGCAAGCGCTTCACGGCTCCCTCGACATTTCCCAGGCCTTGGCGTACTTCCAGCTCATGTAAACCGAGTGGTAGAGATGAAACAGCAATCCTTCGCGGCCATCGAGAAAGCCGCCGCGGATGAAGTAATTGTAGAAAAACCGGACTGCCGGCTGGACAACAATGTTGAAGGCGCTAAATCCGCGGCGGCGCTTCCCTGCCACGATCTGCGCCCCCAGCGTGGAATAGCGGTTCATGTGTTCGATGTAACCCGTAAGGTCGGGATAGGCGTGATGAATCAGGGCGCCCTGCAGATGCACGACGCGAAGGGCCGGAGCAGACTCATCGACTTTGATGTCCTCATGCACCGCGCGATCGCCGAAGGACGCGGCGCCGCGCTGGAAAAGGCGATACTTACGGTCGGGCCAGCCTCCGCCATGCCGGATCCAGCGCTCGAGAAAAAGATTCTTGCGCGGCATGCTGGCCACGATTTTGCGGCCTTCGTTGTCGCCGCCCGGAGTTTCGGCAAGTAGAATCCTGATCTCTTCGCACAGCTCGGGGCTTAGCTCTTCATCGGCATCCAGGCTCAACACCCAGTCGCCGGCACATTTTTCAATCGAGGAATTCTTCTGCCGGGTGAAACCCTTCCACTCTTCGCTGAATATCCTTGCCTTCGCTCCAAACTGCCGGGCAATCGAAAGCGTGCAATCGGTGGAACCGGAATCGACCACAATGAACTCTCCCGCAAGCCCGTCCACGCTCTTCATGGTGCGCAGCAGATTGCGTTCTTCGTTGAACGTGATGATGGCGACGGAGAGCATGGCTGGCGCTTGACCCTGAGTACCGAATATTTCAAGGTCGCATGAATCCGGACCAGCCGCAATAAAAACCGGACATTACTAAATCGCTTGAGGGCGCGCTCCGTTTTCCAATAGAAAATGTGTACTGCGCTACGAATGACCAGGGGGGGTTACGCTGCCAGAAACTTGCTGG
>JAFAIN010000066.1 GCA_019236695.1 Acidobacteriota bacterium
TATGGCGGCCTGCAGGACAACAGCTCCTGGGTTGGTGACTCGTCCTATCCCGGCGGCGTCTCCAATTCCCGCTGGGAGAACATCGGCGGTGGTGATGGTTTTTGGGCGTTCGAAGATACCGGCGATCCCGATTACATTTATTCCGAATCGCAGGGCGGCGCCATAACCCGGGCCAACCGGCACACCCTCGAGAGCCGGCCAATCACGCCCTATCCCGGCTACGGCGAGAAGAAACTGCGCTTGAACTGGAATACGCCCATTCACATGAGCCCCAACGAAAAGGGCACGGTTTACCTGGGCGCTCAGTTCCTGTTTCGCTCGCGCGATCACGGCCATTCCTGGGAGCGCATTTCACCCGACCTGACCACCAATGATCCGGAAAAACAGAAACAGGAGGAATCAGGCGGCATTACGGTGGATAACTCCTCGGCCGAGATGCACACCACGATTTATTCCATCAGCGAATCGCCCAAAAATGGCCAGGTCATCTGGGTCGGCACCGATGATGGCAATGTCCAGATCACGCGTGATGGCGGCAGGAACTGGACGAACGTGGTGAAGAACATTGGCGGCCTGGCGCCGAACTCCTGGGTCTCAACCATCGAGGCCGGCCGTTTCGCTGAAGGCACCGCATACGCCACTTTTGACCGCCACACCTTCGGCGACATGAAGCCATATTGTTACCGCACTACCGATTTCGGCCAGACCTGGGCCGCTTTGCCGGTTGCGGAAAGCGGCGTCACCGGGTACGCGCATGTCATCAAGGAGGACGTGAAAGACCCCCAACTATTGTTCCTGGGCACGGAATTCGGTTTGTGGGTTTCGCTCGACGGCGGGCAGCGCTGGGTGCAGTACAAGCCCGGCAACTTTCCCGCGGTCGCGGTTCGTGATATCGCTGTGCATTCCCGTGACAATGATCTTGTGCTGGCCACCCACGGCCGGGGCATCTGGATCATCGATGACATTGCTCCCCTGCGCGCCCTCACGCCTGAGCTGATGGCCAAAGAGGCCGGCTTCGTGCAAGGCCGCGATGCCATCCAGTACATACAGGCCGGGGGAGGCTACGGCGAGGGAGACGGAACATTCTTCGGGCCGGAACGGCCGCAACAGGCATTCATCACGTATTACCAGCGCTCACGCCACATCTTCGGCGACCTGAAGCTGGAGATTTTTGACGCGCAGGGCAAGCTCGTGGATTCGCCGCTCAGCAGCAAGCATCGCGGCCTGAATCGCGCCACCTGGTCCATGCGGATGAAAGCCCCGCGCACCCCTCCCGCGGCAACCGGATTGTTCGTCGCCGGCCCGCGAGTTCTTCCGGGAATCTATACGGTGAAGCTCACGAAAGGCGACCAGGTGTACACCAGTCAGTTGAACGTGGTGCTGGAGCGCCGCTCCACATACACGCTGGATGACCGGAAAGCTCAATTCGATCTGGCCAACCGCCTGGCAGCGTTGCTGAACCATATGACCTGGGCGGTGGAAAACATTATCGCTGTGCGCGATGCCGCCACTGCCCGCGCCGACGCGCTTCCCGCTGGAAAGGCAAATGACGCGCTGCGCAGCCGGCTGGCTTCCCTCGCCGGTTCGGCCGACCAGATCCGCACCCGCATTGTGGCCACCAAGGAGGGCGGAATGATTACGGGTGAAGAGCGCCTGCGCGAGTACCTGGGCGGGTTGTACAGTGACGTCAACAGCTATGATGGCCGGCCCACAGCCTCGCAGGTGGAGCGCACGGAAGCGCTGGGCCATGAACTGGAGGATGTCATCCAGGAATTCACGCGTTTAACCGCCCAGCAGCTTCCTGCCATTAATCGCGAACTGGGGACACGAAAGGCGGCGCCCATCCAGATCACCAATGAACGCGAATGGCAGGTCCGGCAGCAATAAGATCGCCGGCAGCTTAAAGGGGAGTAAATCTCTCTGCCCTACATACCACCTTGCTCAGCAGAAAAGCCTGAGGGGAGGATCTCCGAGCCGCGCTACTGGTGCAAGCCTTGCGGGGGTCCTTCGTCCGCCGCGGCGGACTCTGCAGAAACTCAACTCGCAAGCGCTTTCGATAGAGGGCGCTGGAACTGGACGGCGAATCGAGCACCGGGGTGTAGGGGCGGGGCGCGGCGGTTGGATCTGCGTGCGGTGTCGCATTGTAAGCACTGTGGGGGTCCATCGCCCGCCGTGGCGGGCTCAGGATGACAGTGATTTTTTTACTGAGTGATTGGATCCAGCATGGGCCAGGCGTTTCTGCTCGTACACCGGCGGCTTCTCTGCCGTGGGTGCTCAGGATGACAGAGCGGGTTATGGATACGGCAGCTTTAGTATTGCTCTAGCCCCGCCGCTCACCCGATGGCTGCGGCCATTTCCGGAACCACCGCTTCGATCAACGCGATGAACTGCTTCTGCACTCTGCGGCCGGTTTCGAGCACTTCTTCATGATTGAGAGGCTGGTCGAGAATGCCGGCCGCCATGTTGGTCACGCAGGAAATCGCCAGAACCTCGATGGACATGTGCCGGGCGGCGATGACTTCCGAAACGGTTGACATGCCTACCAGGTCGG
>JAFAIN010000128.1 GCA_019236695.1 Acidobacteriota bacterium
ACTCGGCGAATCACACGCGCGGGCAGGCTGATGATGGACCAGATCAGTTCCAGGACGCCGCCCACCGCGATGCCGACGATGCGGAAGGGAAGCAGCAGGAGCCAGATAACGGGATAAAGAAAGATTGCGGCCAGCGCCAGCGGCCAGCAGAAGATAAACAGCAAGCACCACAGCAGAAACGTAATCATTTAAAAACCTTCATCCCCTGGAGCACAGAGGCGCCGAGGGCACTGGTTGAAGATACGCTTCAGCCTTGCTCATGGTTTCATTTGTCTGCTGTGCAATTGGGCGGTTTTCAGGCACAATACAGCAACGTGACCCCCAAATCCCTGACCGATACGTCAAAGCAGGCTCCGAAAACGGAAATCCGTGACGCCGGTACAGGGCCGGCAGCCCAGGACTCGGAGTTCGTCAAAGGCCTCGGCCTGCTCAGTTCCACCACCATCGTCATGGGCTCGATGATCGGCTCGGGCATCTTCATCGTTTCGGCCGACATATCGCGCAAGGTCAATTCTCCCTGGCTGCTCGTCCTCACGTGGCTGGTTACGGGTTTTATGACCATTGTGGGCGCCCTTAGCTATGGGGAACTGGCTGCAATGATGCCGCGCGCCGGCGGGCAATACGTGTATCTGCGCGAAGCGCTGGGCCCGTTGTGGGGTTTCCTGTATGGCTGGACGCTTTTCCTGGTCATTCAAACGGGGACGATTGCCGCGGTGGGAGTGGCCTTCGGCAAGTTTCTCGGCCTGTTCTGGCCAGTTGTTTCGTCGGCCAATTGGATCTTCCATATTGCTCATGTGCCGGCCATTCAGATCGGGCCGATGACGCTGGGCAATATGGATGTTGGCCTGAACACCCAGAACCTTGCTGCCATCTTCGTGGTCGTCGTGCTTACGGCCATCAACGCGCGCGGCGTCAAAACCGGCGCGCTGGTGCAGAATATCTTCACCATTGCCAAGACCTCCGCGCTACTGGGATTGGTGCTGCTGGGAGTCTTTGTCGGGCGGAACGCACAGGCGATTGCTGCGAATTTCCACGATTTCTGGCGCAACTCGGGCTCGGGCGCATCCTTTCCCGAGATTGGAGTGGCAGGGCTGATGGGCGCCGCGATTGCGGTTGCGGTGTCGCAAACCGGATCGCTGTTCAGCGCCGATGCCTGGAACAACATTACTTTCACGGCGGGCGAGGTGAAAAACCCGCATCGCAATCTGCCGCTTTCGCTGGCCCTCGGCACCGGAATTGTCATCACCCTCTATCTTGCCGCCAACTTTATCTACCTGGCGGTGCTGCCGATGAATGGCGATCCCAACGGCGCAAGCGTGCTGGCCCGCGGCATTAAGTTCGCTACCGAAGATCGCGTAGGCACCGCGGTCATGCAGCAGATGTTTGGCTCCGCCGGGGCGGCGGCCATGGCCATTGCCATTCTGGTCTCCAGCTTCGGCTGCTGCAACGGATTGATTCTGGCGGGTGCCCGCGTTTATTACGCCATGGCCAAAGATGGCCTCTTCTTCCGCCGCGTTGCCGAGCTCAGCCCCAGGACTCGCGTGCCGGTGGTTTCGCTGGCGATCCAGGGCGTCTGGACCTGCATCCTGACGCTCTCCGGCAGCTATAACCAGCTGCTCGACTACATCATATTTGCGGTGCTCGTTTTTTATATCCTCACGATTTTGGGGCTTTTCGTGCTGCGCGCCCGCCGGCCCGAGGAACATCGCCCTTACCGGGCTATCGGCTACCCGGTGCTGCCCGCGATTTACATTATTCTGGCTTTGTTTATCGATGTAGTATTGCTGCGCTACAAGCCCCAGTACACTTGGCCGGGCCTGATCATTGTGCTGCTTGGAATTCCGGTGTACATGGTGTGGTCGCGGCGAAGTTCGGCCGCGGCCTAGGGGCGCATAGCTGGGGCTTCATCGAACGAAGCGAGCATTTGCACGAAGGGCATAAGGCGAACATTTGAGAGAGCCGCGAAAGCGGCACACGGAGCGCACACTCACAATGGCTAACTTACTGGCAAAGAAACCGCTCAGCGCTATTATGGGCGAGGCAAACGAAAGCGGAGAGCACAGCCTGCGGCGCGTGCTCGGTCCCACCAACCTCATCACTCTCGGAATTGGCGCGATTATCGGCACCGGTATTTTCGTCCTCACCGGGCCTGCCACTGCGGAACACGCCGGGCCCGCCATCGTGCTCTCATTCGTCCTCGCCGCGGTGGCTTGCGTGTTTGCGGGCCTATGCTACGCCGAGTTCGCCTCCATGATCCCGGTTGCCGGTTCTGCTTACACGTATGGCTACGCGACACTCGGTGAAATCTTTGCCTGGATCATCGGCTGGGATTTGATCCTGGAATATGCATTTGGCGCGGCAACCGTTGCCAGCGGATGGAGCGGCTATGTGTTAAGCCTGCTGCAGGATTTCGGCATACGGCTCTCGCCCAGACTTGCGGGCGCGCCAGGGACCGAATTCGTCTTATGGAACGGTCACTGGGAGAAGTTGAGCCGCGTAGCCAAAGCCCTTCAGGTGGCCCACGTTGACCCCGGCACGCTGCCCACTCAGACTTCAGCTTTCAACCTTGTCGGCTTCATCGGCATCGCGCTCGTCACCATCATCCTGGTGATCGGCATCAAGGAAAGCGCGAACTTCAACTCGTTCATCGTGGTCGTGAAGGTTTGCGTGCTGCTCATATTCCTTGGGCTCGGTGCCAACTACATATTCGGCCACATGACGGAGGCGCGAGCCAACTGGACTCCATTCCTGCCGGCGAATACCGGCGAATACGGCAACTTTGGGTGGTCCGGCATTGCTACGGCTGCCGGCGTGATTTTCTTCGCCTACATCGGATTCGATGCCGTCTCCACGGCGGCGCAGGAAGCCAAGAATCCCCGGCGCGACATGCCCATCGGCATTCTCGGTTCTCTGGTCATCTGCACCATCCTGTACATCCTGGTGGCGGCCGTACTCACTGGGCTGGTGAAGTACACCAACCTCGACGTGCCCGATCCGATTGCCATCGGCATTGATACCACCGGCGTGCGATGGGGCAGCCTGCTGGTAAAAATCGGCGCTATCTGCGGCTTGAGCTCCACCATGGTGGTGATGCTGCTCGGGCAATCGCGCGTCTTCTTCTCCATGTCTAAAGACGGCCTGCTGCCGGAGTGGGCCAGCAAAGTCCACCCGAAATTCCGTACCCCATACATCTCCTCGATCTTCGTCGGAATATTCGTGGCCTTCTTCGCCGCCCTGATTCCGATCGGCATTCTCGGAGAACTGGTTTCGATCGGCACATTGCTGGCATTTGTCATCGTATGTGCCGGCGTCTGGATCCTTCGCAGGCGAGGCACGGATGTGCCGCGCGCCTTCGTTACTCCCTGGGTGCCGTTTACCCCCATCATGGGTATGGCGGTTTCGCTGCTGATGATGTACAGCCTTGGCCTCTGGACCTGGGTGCGGCTTGTAGTGTGGCTGGCCATCGGCATGGTGATCTATTTCACCTACGGACAGAAGCACAGTCGCGTGCAGCGGGGCCTGACCGGGCCTGCCATTCCGCCGGGCAGCAGAATGTCAGAGCCGGTGGCGAAGTAAGAAGAAGGAAACCAGAAGGCAAAAGGGAAAGGCAGAAGGTTGGCCTGTGCGGCGGCCGGCGCAGGCACAATTTGCCGTTAAACGGCCGGCGCAAGCGCGCGCGGGCAGAGACTAGCGGGGCCGGTAGCTTGAGCCCGGGGGAAAAGCGATTCAATATTCCAGCTCGCGAAGCGGCTGAAACGGATGCCCCTTGGGCGTAAACCACTTTTCCTTGCCTTCAGAAGGCTGAGCCTCAGTAGTTTCTATTCTTTTTACCCTGCGGAGTTCTAATATTTTGTGGGGCCGGGTTTCTTCGGTCCACGGCGAACACCGCCTGAACGCGAGCATGATCGTGCAGCTTCCTCAATCCGCGCTTGGCTCCCTGATTTCCTCGACGGTGCCGCGGTTGGCCTTGGCCGCCGTGCTCGGCGGCGTCATAGGGCTCGAACGTGAACTGAAGCGCCGGCCCGCCGGCCTTCGAACCAACATGTTCATATGCTTTGGGGCTGCCCTGTTCACCATCTGCTCCATTCAGCTTGCCGGCCCCAACTCGCCCGATCCCACTCGCATTGCTGCGCAGATTGTGAATGGAATCGGCTTTCTCGGCGCCGGCGCGGTTTTGCATGCTCGCGGCGCGGTGATCGGCCTGACCACTGCGGCCACCATCTGGGTGGTCGCCGGCATCGGCATGGCGGTTGGCGGAGGCCTGTACTGGCCCGCATCCTTCGCCACCCTCCTGGTGGTCATCGCCCTCGTAGTGCTGGGAATGGCCGAGCGTTACTTCAACCTGCGGCCGGCGCTCACTATGTATGAGGTGGAGGGCGAGAGCGCCGAAGTCATGATCTCAGAGGCCAGCAGCACTCTCGATCATCTGCGTAAGACCATGGAGGCCGTTCGGGTGCGCCATGAAGCCGGGCACTATCGGGTGGAATTCTCGGTGTCAGGAACTCGGGCAGAGCAGGAGACCATATTTCGGCAATTGAGGCTTTCGCCTGCATTGCGCAACATTGCATGCCTCGGAGCGACGGCAGAAACTGACTGAAATGCACCCTCTCCCATTCACCAAGGCCACTGCTTGCGGCAATGACTTCCTGGTTGCCGAGCTTCCCGAAAACGCCGATCTGCCCGGGTTGAGCCGGGCCATCTGCGACCGCAATAATGGAATAGGCGCCGATGGCATCGAGTTTGTTTCTCCAGCAGTGGGCGCCGACCTGCGCGCGCGCCTGTTTAATGCCGATGGCAGCGAGGCTGAAATTTCGGGAAATGGTTCTCGTTGTGTCGCCGCCTGGCACTGCCTGCGGAACAATCTTGGCCCCGGCTCAACCGTAACCCTGCTCACGCTCGCCGGCGTTAAGCCCTGCCTGCTCCGCGCCCGTGATGGCATGAGGTTTGAGTTCGAAATGCGCATGGGTGAACCGGCGCCGGGGAATGCGTTTGCCCTCAAGCTGGCTTTTGGTGAAGTCACCGGGATACCCGTCAGCATCGGCAATCCGCACTTCGTGGTGTTCGTCGATGACTTCATGCCGGGTTGGCAGGCAGAAGCCGCCGAAATCGGGTGCCATCATGATTTCAAGCATGGAATAAACGTCGAACTGGCGCGCGTAGTCGCGCCCGACGAAGTCGAAATCCGAATCTTTGAGCGCGGGGTCGGCGAGACTCGATCATCCGGGACGGGCTCGTGCGCCGCCGCCGTAGCGGCAATCTCCACTGGCCGGGCAAATCCCACCGTTCTGGTTCGTACTCCCGGCGGAGTGCAGGTCGTGCGATGGGAGGGCGGCGAGCTCACCCTCGCTGGGCCGGCGCGAATCCTCGCCGGAGGCGAATTCTATGCCGACTAGGCGCCCGCCCATCCCTCCGCCGGCGCTGCGGCCCGGCGATGTGGTCGGCATCGTCGCGCCCGCCAGCAACATCCATAAGGCCTCGCTCGATGCAGGCTGCCGCGGCCTCGAACGCATGGGCTATCGCCCGTTTTACCTCGATTCCATTCTCGATCACGACTGGTATTTCGCAGGATCGCCGGAGCGGCGAATTTCGGAGTTGCACGAAATGTTCCGGCGTGACGAGGTGCGCGCCGTTGTCTGCGCCCGCGGCGGCTATGGGACCACCTATCTCCTTCCTCACCTCGACCTCGAACTGATTCGCAGCCACCCGAAAATTCTGGCTGGATATAGCGACGTGACCTGCCTCCTCACCTGGGTTCGCGATCGTGCCGGCCTGGTCACATTTCACGCTCCCATGGCAGCCAAGGACTTTGCCCACCCTGACGGGGTAGATCAGGCTTCCTGGAACGCCGCGCTCGCCTCCTCCCAACCCTGGGCATTGCAGGAAGCAAGCGGGATATCAGGTTTGCTCGAGGGCAGCGCCGAGGGCGAGCTCTATGGCGGCTGCCTTTCGCTGCTGGTTGCGACCCTGGGAACTCCGTTCGAGATCGGCACCGAAGGGCGCATCCTTTTTTTGGAGGACATTGCCGTCAAGCCATATCAGGTCGATCGCATGCTGATGCAATTGAAGATGGCTGGCAAGCTGGAAGGCGCATGCGGGGTCATATTTGGCCAGATGCCCGATTGCATCCAACATCCGGGGCAGGATTACACTTTGCAACAGGTCATTGCGCGCGTGCTGGGCGGCTGCCGATTTCCGGTTGCGTTTGGATTGCGCTCCGGGCACGTAACCGGGCGCAACCTCACGCTGCCGTTTGGCGTGCGGGCGCGTCTGGAAGTGGCCGGAAGCAAAGCGCAACTCAAGTTCCTGGAGCCGGCCGTCGCTTAAAGATTCGTGTGGATCTCTAATTTTCAAAATTTCAAATTTCGAAATTTAAAATAAGAGCGAAATTGGGTACCGCAAAACACATTCATCTGATCGGCATCTGTGGCACGGCCATGGCATCGCTCGCGGGCATGTTGCAGCGGCGCGGCTTGCGCGTCACCGGCTCTGACCGCGGCGCTTACCCCCCCATGTCCGATTTTCTCGCGCAGCTCGGCATTGCTGTCCTGCAGCCGTTTTCCGAACAGAATCTGAGCCCCCGGCCTGACCTGGTGGTGGTTGGAAACGCGATTTCCCGGGGCAATCCGGAACTCGAATTCTGCCTCGATCGGCGGATACCGTTCACCTCCATGGCGCAGCTATTGCGCGAACAGTTCCTGCTTGATTGCGAAGTCCTGTGTGTCGCCGGGACCCACGGGAAGACCACTACGACATCCATGCTTGCCTGGATCTTTGAGACGGCGGCGAAAAACCCTTCCTTCCTGATCGGCGGCATCGCCGAAAATTTCGGAAGCAGCTTTCAGGTGGTGGATAGGTCCCCTTACTTCATCATTGAGGGCGACGAGTACGACACCGCGTTCTTCGACAAAGGTCCGAAGTTCCTGCATTACTTTCCCGATGCGCTCATCCTCACCTCGGTGGAATTCGACCATGCCGATATTTATCGCGACCTTGAAGCCGTGAAGACCGCATTCCGCCGGCTCGTAAACCTGGTGCCGCGGCGCGGGCGCATTGTCGCCTACGATGGCAGCTTTCACGTGGAGGAGTGCGTGCGCGACGCCTTTTGCCCGGTCGAAACTTACGGGTTCACCGAGCGCGCCTCCTGGCGAATTGATTACGTCGAGTACCAGCCCGAGCGGACATTGTGGCGGGTGCGGCGCAATGGCGAACCGTGGGGCGATTTCGAATTCGCTCTGGCGGGCGAGTTCAACGTGCTGAACGCCACCGCTGCCGCAGCGCTTGCCGCAGGCTTTGGCATCAGCCAAACCGCGATTGCCCACGCTCTGGCCGGCTTCAGGAGCGTTCGTCGGCGGCTCGAGGTGAAAGCGGAGCCGGCAGGCGTAACCATCATTGACGATTTCGCGCACCACCCCACCGCCATTGCCGCCACCCTCAAGGCGCTTCGCACCCGCTATCCGGGCCGGCGGCTTTGGGCAATTTGCGAGCCGCGCTCCAACACTCTGCGGCGCAGCGTCTTCCAGCATGAACTCGCACGCAGCCTCGCCATGGCTGATGAAGCAATCCTGGCCGAAATCTTCCGGCCTGAGGCCATTGCCGAGCACGAGCGGCTCGATACCGCCGCGGTTATTGCCATGATTCGCGCGCTCGGCCGGCCGGCCGCGGTCCTGGCTGATGCCGATGCCATTGTGCGCGAAGTCGCGCCGCGCGTACGCCCCGGCGATGTCATTGTCATTCTCTCCAATGGCGGCTTCGGCGGCATTTATGACAAGCTTCCGCAGCGCATCGCGGAGCTGCATGCTCCAGCCATCCCCGGGGCTTACAGCAACTCAACGCGGAGGCGCTGAGGCGCCGGGGGAAATGTGCAATGTGTAATGTGTAATGTGTAATGGGCAATGTGAAAACGCACGGTCCACACTTTTCACCTTTCCCATTCCACATTGCAGATTTCACATGCACTGATGCTTCGATCCTTCATCCTGCTGGCCTTCTGGGGAATCGCCACTCCGCTGGCTGCGTTGTTTCTGTTTCCCTACACATTCCTCACCGGCGACATTGACACGCTGTACTGGGTGGCGCTGAGCATTGTTCGTGCGGGGCTGCGGCTGGCGGGGGTCCGCATCCTGCGGCTCGGGCTGGAAAACCTCGATCCGGCGCGCGCGTACATCTACATGTCAAACCACGTATCGAATCTTGATCCGCCGGTGCTGATTGCATCGCTGCCCCAGCGCACCAGCGTCATGGCCAAGAAGGAGCTGTTTCGCATACCGGTGCTGGGCCGCGCCATGCGTATGGCCTCGCTGGTCCCCATCGATCGCCGCAATAAGGATGCCGCCATCTCCAGCGTTCGTGCGGCGGGAGAAGTGCTGCGCTCAGGGTTAAGCATGGTGGTCTTCCCCGAAGGGACACGCTCCGCAGACGGCGGGCTTCAGCCGTTTAAGAAAGGCCCGTTTCATATGGCGATCGAAACCGGTGCGGCGGTGGTTCCCGTAACCGTGCTCAACACCGGCGGCATGCTGCCCAAGCGCAGCACGCGGCTGCGTGCCGGAACCGCAACTGTGATCTTTCACCCGCCCGTCACTGCCGCCTCGTTCCGCAATCGCGAGGAGCTGATGGAAGCCGTCCGTAATGCGATTGCCGGCAGTCTTGCCCGCCCGGCCGCCGGGTGAGGAAGGCGGTGGGATCCAGCCAACAAGCCCACAAAGTGAAGCCCGCGAATGGGGCGGCAAGAGTGAACGGCCGGGGCGCACGCACGGGGGCAAAGCCTTTAAGGGGAACAAACACTTCCCGCGCAGCGCCAAAGGTGCAGCCCGCGAACGCGGGCGGCAGAGACTAGCCCCGGGCGTAAGCCCGGGGAAAAGGCTCGAAATCCGAGCCCTCGAAGAGGGCGGCAGAAACCCCCGCGAATAATGCCGGCACCAGTCCCCTACTTCCCCAGCCGGATCAGGTGCACCCGCGAGCTCTGCGCCGAGCCGGTGAACAGAATGGAGCCATCGGGCGCAACTGAAAATCCCGACACATCGCTTAGGTCCGGGCTGCGGCGGTAAGCGCCGTAGCGCAACACCGGCTCGACCGAGCGCGTCGCAATGTCGTATCGAAATACTCCGGCGTTCGGGTCAAACGGATTGTCGAAGTACACCGCCTTGCTGTCGTGCGACCAGTTCAGGGTATCGCCGAACACTCCGCCTGCCACATCAGTCCACTGCTGCTTCAACGTGTCGAAGATGGCGAGCTGCCATTTTGGGTAATGGATAGCGGCAATATAGCGCCCGTCGGGTGACCAGCGCGCAGTGCGCATCTCAGCCGAGCCGGGCAGGTTATCGAGTTTGCCGCTTATAAGGTCGAACCTGCGAATCGAGTGCTGTTGCGGGCTACTGGTCGTGATGTCGCCGAAAATTATCGTGTGCGAGTCGGCTGACCAGGTGGGCGAGCCCTGATCAAAGCTGCCCGGAACTGCCGTGCGAAGATTCCCGCCATCGGCATTTACCAGAAACACCTGCCACGGATTGCCTGCCGACATGGCAGTGAAGGCCACAGTCTTTCCATCAGGCGACCAGTGGGGAAGTTGTACGCGCAGCGAAGGCGGCGTCAGCCGCAGGCGCTCGGCGCCGCCCACCCTTGCCCGCCACAGGCTCCGCTCGGGGTATTCAACGTAGGTAATCCATCGCCCGTCGCGCGAGTAGTCAAGTTCAACTGGATTTTCGCCGAGTTTGAGACTCGCAAAGGCACCAGTGCGCGGGTCGAACTTCGTCACTTCGGCTGGCCCGGATTGTTCCTCAACTGCCATAAGATGGCCGTCGCGACCGTTCAGGACCTGTACGATTCGCCCAAAATCCGTGTCGAGGCGAAGCCAATCCGAAGGCCTTCGAATCCAATTCCGCTGCTGCGGCAGCAGCCAAATGCCCGATAAGTCCGGGCAGGCCGAGGCGAGCGCCAGATAGTTTTGGACCCAGGCAAGCGAGCCTCCGCAGTCCGGGCCCACGCCTTCGGGCAGGCGCACGCGTCTGGTTCTTCGTGAGGCAGCCTCGATCGTCCACAACGATAATGGAACAGTTGATCTGCTGCCGGCCGCTGGCGGGCCGGGAGTTTCCACCAGAACCGCAAGGGAGTTGCCGTCAGGCGACCACGCCACCGACTCCGTCATGCCGTGGAATCGGCCGAGGACTTCGGGCGGTTCGGCATTTGTGATCAGTACGACTGCGTCGCCGCTGCATGCCGCGACCCGATCCCCCTTCGTCGACCATGACGCACAGGATGCCGAGACGTCTGAGAATTTCAGCAATTGCTGGTCGCTGACGTTAAGGACCATCAGCCTCTGCGGATCTCCCGATCTGCTGTCGATCAATAAAACCCTTCCCCCCGTTGTCGAAGCCGCCAATACCCGCGGATGCGCCATGGCCACCGGAATTTCTATCGGAGCTCCAGCCTCGGGGTTCGCGTTCGTTGAAGCCAGGTGCATTCGCCCACCGATGAATTCGGTGTAGTAAATCCTCAAGCCGTCCGTCGCCAGCGTTTCTTTCCAGAATGAATCGGGCGTCAGATGCTGGACGAATTCGATCCGGGGAGCCGCCGCCGGCCACGCGTCGCGGATCAGCAGAATCCCTGCTATCGCCAGGACGGCACTTCCCGCAATCACCAGCACGAGGCGCCTGGCAGTCGCGTGTGGCCGCGATTCCACGTCCGGGTGTGCCCTTGCCGGGTCGGCAGGTTGATCGGACTCCCTGGTTTCCGCCGGAGCGTTCTCCCCCTGCTGCCACCAGCTATCGAGCGCTGCCTTGTAGGCATACACAGAGCCCTGCTTCTTATGAGTCAGGCGATGAACCGGCAGCTTTTCGCTTTTTTCCCAGCGCTGAACTGTACGCACATCGCGCTTGAGATATGTAGCAATCTCTTTCCAGGAATCCAGCCGCCCCGAGGACTCTTTCTCCCCGGCCGGCAACGGCTGCTGAGCCGCGTGCGACAATGTTTCCCCCAAACAAATCAGAGAGTTAGGACCAGAATTATTTACCGGAGAATGTCTGCCGTCAATCCCCGTTTTTTCAACAAGCGGCAAAGCACGACACCGCACCCACCCTCTCCAGGCACGCGGCAAAGCACGACAAAATGACTGCCACTGATTACCGCTTGCCCTTCGGTCTGAAACTACGCCAGATTTGGCCGCGACTCAGCAGCTCTGGATTTATTCCCGGGAAGCAATTTGCCTTCGAAGGAGCTCGGCTATGGTTTCGCGCCGCCTGTCTCGCCTTTTTTGCTGGGTTGTTCTTGCCTTATTTGCCGCTTGCGCCTGCCTGCCGCTATCGGCAGCGAACTGGGTTGTGACCTCGGCGGCGGATGACGGTTCGGCCGGAACCTTGCGGTATGCCATTGCCAACGCCGCAGGCGGCGACACCATCACCTTCAATCTGGCGCTGCCCGCAACCATCACCCTCGCCGGTAGCGCACTGCCAATCAATACCAACTTGACCATCAACGGTCCCGGAGCCTCTCAGCTCGCGATCAGCGGCAACAATGCCTCGCCCGTCTTCACCGTGAGCGGAGGCACAACCGTAGTTATTTCCGGCCTCACGGTTGAAAACGGCACAGGTCAGTTCGGGGGAGGCATCCTGAATGGCGGCACGCTGACCGTCAACAACAGCGTGATTAGCAATAACTCATCCTGCTGCGGTACCCAGGGCGGAGGAATCATCAACGGCGGCACTTTAACCGTAAACAACAGCACGTTTTCCGGGAACGGCGCCTACTATGACGGCGGCGGCATCCTGAACCAGGGCATCGCCACGGTGAATCAGAGCACCTTCACCGGCAACACTGCTGACTATGGCGCGGGCGGCGCCATCAAGAACGGCGTAGGCGGGTCGTTGCTGAACATAATTAACAGCACTTTCAGCGGCAACGGCGCGTGCGGCCCCTATGGCCCTCCCACCTATGGATATCTGGGGTTGGGCGGCGCCATCGCCAACGGCAGCGGCGCCTACGGAGGAGGCGGCACCGTCAACATCGTGAACAGCACATTCTCGGGCAACTGCGGCCGCGAGGGCGGGGCTTTGTTCAATGCCACGGGGACGATGACCATCAAGAATTCGATTTTCGCGAACAGTCTTATCGAGCCGGGCAGCGCTTCGCCAGGCAACTGCTACAACGCCGGCGGGTCCATGGTTTCGCAGGGGTTCAACCTTTCAGACGACACAACCTGCTCCAGCTTTTTCACTGCCGCCGGTGACCTGAACAACACGCCCGCCGGCCTTGACCCGAAAGGCCTGCAGAATAATGGCGGGCCAACCCAGACCATTGCGCTGCTTCCCACCAGCCCGGCTGTATTCGCGGTTCCGGTTGGACCCACCAACTATTGCACCGATACCGCCGCCAATCCCGTCATCCTCGATCAACGCAGCATCAGCCGCCCTCAGGGGGCTGCTTGTGACATGGGCGCCTACGAGCTGGTCTTCTCGGCCGATAATGACTCCGGCCTGGCCAGCCTTACGGGCGGAAACACCCTCACCGGAAATCAAACGGTGAATGGCGCCATCAGCGCCACATCCTTCGCCGGCAATGGCGCCGGCATCACCGGCGTGATCGCCGCCGGGCTGAACTGCGCAGGCTGCATCGGGAACGGGCAGATCAATTTCAACTACGCCCTGGGCGACGCCCAGGGCGGCAATGCCGTCAATGCGCTCATGTTCGGCAATCAACTGCCGAGCTTCTACGCCCCCGCAGTCGGATCGGTGAGCTATGTTGCGAAGTCAGGGGACACAATGTCCGGGGCGCTGTACCTGCCGAGCCTCGGAACTACCCAGATCGCTGCCCCTCACGGGAATCCGGCCAACACCCTGAACATTGTTGGTGATATCGGAATTAACGGGGTGATACCTGGCGGTTCGATCAACATCTCCGCTGGCTACGGGACGGGGAACGGCGGCGATGTGAACATTACGGCCGGTCCCGGCGGGCAATGCTCCAACTGCGGCTACTCCCGCGGAGGGAACATCATCTTGACGCCAGGCGACTTTGGGCACTCCCCCGGCGATACAGGAACGCCGGGCGTCATCCAACTGGCCGGTCCGGTTGGCGTGGGGACGAACGCGCCGGATGCAAACCTCACTGTCGAGACCAACATTCCGCAGAACCCGAAAGGCGGGTGGACCGCTCAGCTCCATCTCGACAACTCCGACGCCAGTAATGGCACGTTCATCTCTCTCACTGCAGGCTCAGGAGCCAATGATCCGTGGGGTCTTTACCGGTACGGTTCGAATGGAGGCACAAATGGCATAACCGCGAATCCAGTGGGCAGCACCGCCAACCGCTTTTGCATAGGAGTGCTCGGTGTGAACGAGCCTCTGTGTGTCAGCCCGCAAGGTACAGTCGGTATTTCAACTGCGTTTGGTCCGCGCCCATACCCTCCTGCTCTGGAGGTCACGGGAGACGTCAGCGTTTCGGGGGGGACGGTCACGGCCGGCGCCTTCTCCGGCAACGGCGCCGGATTGACGAACGTCACGGCTGCATCGGCGGCCAGTCTCACCGGAAGCATCAACGACACGCAGGTCACCAACCTGAATACAGACTTGGCCGGCGCTACAGCTTCGGCGGTTGCTACCAGCGAGGCCTTCGCGAATTCCAACTTCCTTCCGCTGGCTGGCGGTACAGTCAACGGCAGCCTCAGCGCGAATTCGCTGAACGTTGCCGGCGGGACGCTAGGGGTGACGAACGGAACTCTCAGCGCCACCGGAAACGGGGTGAACTCGTCCACCAGCGTCATCGTGCCCAGCGAATACATCGGCGCCACGCCGGCTCCGTGCGCCACACCGATCACCGATCCAAGCGGCGCTCCCTTCGGGCAGCCGGGTGACTGTTACACCATGCCGGTCATGAACGTGGTACACGACACGAACAACGGCGCTTCGCAGCCTACGGTGGCATTGGCGGTCAATGAGGACGCCGTCAATGGCCGCGCCATGTTTGCGCATACCACCGCCACCCAGCAGCCCGCCGACGGCTCAGGGAGCATCGCGATTATCGGACTGGCGGATGACCCCGGGGGCGCAGGTGTGGTCGGAATCGGCAGCTCAACTGCGAACGGCGCTGATGCCCTTGGGGTTCAGGGAATCACCAACTCCGATTTCGGAACTGGAGTCAACGCCACTTCCTTCGGCAGCAATGCTTTCGGCTTGCGTGCCAACGCCTGGGGAACTTCTGGAGTAGGGCTTATGGCGCGCGCCTTTGGCAGCCAGGCCGTGACCAGCGAATTTTTCAATCCGAACCCGAATGGCCTGCTGATCGCGGGCTTTCGCACTATAAACTTCAATAGCCCAACCAACCAGGTCTTCAGCCTTGACGCATCGGGCAATCTGAATGCCTCCGGTGCTGTGACTGCAGCTTCATTCACTGGCAGCGGCGCCGGCTTGACGAACGTAATGGCGGCTTCCGCCGCGAACCTCACCGGCAGCATCAACGACACGCAGGTCAACAACCTGACCACAGATCTGGCGAATGCGTCCGCCTCCGCCCTCAGCGCCAGCGAAAGCTATGCCAACGCGAAGTTCCTGCCGCTCACCGGTGGCGCCATGACGGGTGCCTTGACGGTCGGCACGGGCGACGTTGCCGTCTCAAGCGGCAATCTCGACCTGCCTCAAACTTCCGGTTCGACCCTGGGCGTGCTGAACCTGGGCGGGGGGCCATTCCTGCATGCTTACGGCAGCCAAAATGTCTTTATCGGCGCTGGTTCCGGCAACTTCAACATGAGCGGCTTCCGCAATACGGCAGTCGGCTCAGCCTCATTCCCGTCCAACAGCAGCGGCTCTAACAATACGGCGGTCGGCTTCTGGTCACTATTGGGCAACACCTCGGGTGGCAGCAACGCGGCGGCCGGCATGTCATCGCTTAAGGCAAACACCACTGGCTCCGCCAACGCCGCTTTCGGGTTAAACGCACTATTGTGGAACACCAGCGGGAACAACAACACGGCTTTGGGCGCCGGCGCGGGAAGCACGAACAGCAATGCCAATGCCAATGTCACGGGCTCAGGAAACACGTTTGTTGGGGTGAATAGCGGGCCGGGTACAAGCACTCAACTGAACAACGCAACCGCAATCGGTGCGCTTGCCACCGTGGGCGAGAGCAACGCGCTCGTTCTGGGCAGCATTAACGGCGTGAATGGGGCTACCTCGAGCGTCAACGTCGGAATCGGAACGGCAACGCCCGCCTACATGCTCGATGTCGCCGGCACCATCCATTCCAGCGGAACGGTTGCGGCAGCATCCTTTACCGGCAACGGCGCCGGCCTTACCAATGTCGCGGCCACATCGGCGACGACCGCCAGCGCCCTCAATTGCGCGGGCTGCATAGGCAACAGCCAGCTTGGCGTGAACTATGCCGGCAGCGCTTCCCAGGGCGGGCCCGCAACCAGCGCCCTGGCAGCAAACCTGGCTGCCAACTCTTCCGCCCTTGGCAACGTGGCAGCCGCCAATTACGCCCGCCTTGATATCGGCAACAGCTTCCCCGGCAATCAGGCAGTCACCGGGAATATCAGCGCCACCGGCGCCTTGAGCGTAACCGGCGCTACCTCTACCGGGACCGTGGCCATCGGTGGCGGCACCCCCATCAAGGAGCATCTGTCCATCACGGTGAACCCTGCGTTCCCGGCGCTGAAACCCGGCCAGTGCACCACTGCCGGCTTCACCTTCACCGGCGCCAGCGATGGCGATACCACCGCCCTCGGGGTGCCGAACTCGCGCATGACCGGCGGACCGCTGATATACACAGCCTGGGTCAGCGCGGCCAATATCATGACGGTGCAGGTGTGCTACGCCGGAAACGCGCCGCAGAAAACTGCGAACACGGGCGCGATCCGCATTGATTTGTGGAAGCACTGATGGAAGCACTGGAGCCCCCGAAGCCCGATTGCCAGAAGTGAAGCACGCGAACGCCCGAGGCCGAGATTAGCCCCCGGGGCGGAGGCCGGTGAAGGTTTTCACTGGAAAAACCCTCCGCAAAGCGCCAGAAAAAACATCTCCCGCGGAGTGCCAGAAATGAAGCCCGCGAATGCGGGCGGTAGAGATTAGCCCCGGGCGTAAGCCCGGGGGAAAGATCGCCCCGAAACCGAGCCCTCGAAGAGGGCGGCAGAAACCCCGCCCTCACACGAATGATTGACCCGGGCTTGCCCCTGAGCGCTACTGTGTGGCTGGCGCGTAGTAGCCCTTTTTCGCCCGCACGTGGTACTTCTTGTTGTCGGCCAGCAGCGCAATGCTGCGGTACTGGCCGTTGGCGGCGAAGTCGGCGGGCTTGTAGAAAATGGCGTACTGGCTGCGCAGTTCATCCTGAATGTCGCCGAAACGGCTGGCAATGTCATCCAGCTTGAAAGGGAAAAAAGCGCGCCCGCCCGTGGCGTCGGCGATCCGCTGCAGCACCTTGTCTCCCGGCAGCAGCATGCCGCTTACGTTGGTGCTGATGGCATACACGATCACCTCCGCGCGCTGTGCCATCTCGATGGCTTCCTCCCGCGAAACCCGGCTCTGATTGTCGTCTCCGTCGCTCAACAGAATGATGGCCTTGCGTACCGGGCCCTTGGTGGGCGGATTCATCAGCTTGTCGCGGCAGGCGTAATACACCGCGTCAAACAGCGCGGTGCCGCCTCCCGGGCGGAAGCTGCGCACCGCTTTGCCGAGCAGTTCGGGATTGTCCGTGAAATCCTGGGCCAGGTCGGCCGTCGTATCGAATCCCAGCACAAACGCCTCGTCCTGGCCCCGGCGTATTACCTGGTTCATGAATTCGATTGCCGCTTGCTGCTCGAAAGTGAATCGCTCGCGAATCGAGTTGCTCTCGTCAATTAACAACCCAAGGCGCAACGGCAGGTCAGTCTGGCTCTGGAAGCTGCGCACTGCCTGCGGCGGCTTGTTGTCGTCCAGCACCTTGATGTCTTCCGCCGTCAGGTTGCGGACGTAGTGCCCATGCTTGTCCGTCACCGTAAAAAACACCCCAACCTCGTTCACGCTCCTCTTGATTGTGGTGAGCTGGTCTGTGTTGACCGGCGCTTCCGAACTCGATGTCCCGGCGGCTGCGGGTTGCGCTTCCGCCGGCGCCGGGGTTGGCGAGGGAGCCGTGCCGCCCGCCGTGGCGGGCTTGGGAGCTGGCTGCGGCTTGGGCAGGCTGGCCGAGGGCGCCGAGGGCAATTGCTGCTGGGCGTTGGGCGCCTGCGGAGGCGCAGAACCCTGCTGTGCCCGCACCGGAAATGGCGCGGCCAGGCAGGCGGAAACGATGACGCTGCAAAACTTCATTCGGACTTGCATTTCATTATAGCCGGAATCATTTCCCATCCGGTTTCTGCATGTCCGCTAGAAATTGCTGCAGTTCCGGCGGCAGCGGCGCTTCCAAATGAATCGTTTCGTGAGTCTCTGGATGAATAAATTCGATGGCTGCCGCGTGCAGGAAGTTTCTTCCGAGCGTCGGTGAGCTGCGGTGGGCGCCCCGGAGCTGCCGCGGCGCGCCATAAAGATAATCGCCCACCACTGGATGCCCCAGCGAAGCCATATGCACCCGGATCTGGTGCGTGCGCCCGGTCTCGATCCTTACGTTCAGCAGTGCAAACTTTCCCAGCGTCCCATGAATTCGGCGAACCACGTTGTAATGCGTAACCGCATCGCGGCCCCGCCCTGCCGCCATTCGCGAGCGATGCTTCAGGTCGCGGCCAATTGGCGAGCCTATTGTGCCGCACTCGCTGCTCGGCCAGCCATGCACCAGCGCGATATAGGTCTTGTGCACTTCGCGCCCGGCAAACTGCCGGGCCAGGCGGCGGTGAGCCACGTCCGTCTTGGCCACCACCAGCAGCCCGCTGGTCTGCCGGTCCAGCCGGTGCACAATCCCCGGCCGTAGGCTGCCGTTGCTTTCTGAGAGGGTGCCGAAACGATGCAGCAGCGCGTTCACCAATGTGCCGGCATGAATGCCCGCCCCCGCGTGTACTACCATGCCGGCCGGTTTATCGATTGCTACGAG
>JAFAIN010000352.1 GCA_019236695.1 Acidobacteriota bacterium
GTGGTGTAAAAAAAATTGGCGATTTGAAATGGGAATTCGGCAATTCCGCAGTTCGGCAATTCCGCAGTTCGGCAATTCCGCAGTTCGGCAATTCCTCAATTCCGCAGTTCGGCAATTCCGGTTTACGGCTTGCGCAGTGCGAACAGCGACTGCCCATACTCTACAGGCTGGCCGTTCTGCACGAATTTTTTTGCTACCTCGCCGCCTGCATCCGCCTCGATTTCGTTCATCAGCTTCATGGCTTCAATAATGCAGAGCACCTGGCCGGCCTGCACCGAATCACCGGGTTTCACGAACGGAGGCGCGCCGGGCGCGGGTGAATCATAGTACGTGCCCACAATGGGCGAGCGCACCAGATGCAGGTTTTCATCTTCCGCTGCGGCGGGTTTGGCCGGGGAAGCAGTTGCCGCAGCCGGCGGTCGCGGCGGCGCTGCCCCGGGCTCGGGGGCAGCAGGGGCAGCCGCGGCAGTGGCAGGCGCCGCGGCCGTTATGGCGCCGCGCCGGATCCTGACCTTCACATCTCCGCGCTCCAGTTCGAACTCGGTGATGTCTTTTTCGATCAGGAATTCAATCAGTTCCCGCAGCTCTTTAGGGTTCATCGGTCCTCAGAGCGTGATCAGTTCCCGGGTGGTCGGCGTGAGCACTTCGCAGCCCGTTTCGGTGACGCAAAGCATATCTTCAATTCGAACTCCGCCCTTGCCCGGCACATAAACCCCGGGTTCAATGGTTACGATCATGCCCGCCCGCAGGCGCTCATGCAGGCCTTTGCCCAGGCGCGGTGCCTCATGAATCTCGAGCCCCACGCCGTGGCCGGTGGAATGCGTAAAATACCGCGCCAGCCCGGAGTGCTGCAGCGCCTGCCGCGCGGCCCGATCCACATCGCCGGCTGTGGCGCCTGCCCGAACTGCTTCCATGGCCGCCTGCTGGGCTTCGCGAACCGCCATGTACTGGCCACGCATCTCCGAATCCGGCGTTCCCACGTGCACGGTGCGAGTCTGGTCGGAGCAATAGCCGGCCAGTTTAACACCCCAATCGAGCACCACGAATCCGCGCGCCGGAATGGGAGCGGCGGAAGCACGCCCATGAGGCAGGGCGGAACGCCGCCCGGCGGCTACGATGGTATCGAAAGCCATGGCTTCGGCGCCCAGCCGCCGGGCCGCATACTCCAGCTCGGCGGCCACTCCGATCTCGCGCACTCCGGGGCGAACCGCCTCCAGAGCAGTGTCGAACAGTCGCGCCCCCAGCAGAACGGACTGGCGCAGGTTCGAGATCTCCGCCGCTTCCTTCATCATGCGAAGCTGCTCGACCACGCCGGTGGTTTCACGCAGCCGCACTTTTTTCGGCAGCAGCCCTCTCAAAATCGAACGCTGGGCAACCGGCATGTGCTCGGCTTCAATTCCCGCCGCCGCGGTGCGCTGCTTCTTCAGAATCTTTGCCGCTTCCGGCAGTAGTGCCCCGCGCGCGATTACGACTCGCACGTTTTGCGCTTCGGCGTTGGCCTGCTCGGCATAGCGGCCGTCGGTGAGGAGAATGCACCGGCGCGGACCCGCAACCAGAACCGCGTTCGACCCCGTGAACCCGCACACGTAGCGGACATTCACTGCGTGCGTCACCAGCAATGCGTCGAGCTTTAATCCATCGAGCGCCTGCGCGAGCCGTTGCTGCCTTCCGGTGTAATCCATCGCCAAGAATTCGACCCGGGTTCCCGTGATACCTGGCGCCGGCCGGCGCGCCCGTTCCTGGGAGCAAAGAAAAAGGCAAAAGGCAAAAACTTCCGAGTCCTGCCCTTTTGCCTTTTCGCCTGAGATCTCCGCTGCGTATCAGAGCTGCTCTGTCATATCAGACTTGCTGTGTCCTCTCAGCAAAAAAGTCGCTGTCATCCTGAGCCTGCCACGGCGGGCGAAGAGCCTGCCCTGAGCGAAGCGAACGGGACCCCCACAGTGCTTGCACCGCGACATCGCACGCAGATCCAACCGTCCCGCCTGCCCCCACACCTGAATGTTCGATTCGCCGTCCCGTTCCAGAGCCCTCTATCGAAAGCATTTGCGAGTTCAGTTTCTGCAGAGTTGTGTCATCCCGACCCTGAGCTTGCCGAAGGGGAGGGATCTGCATTTTTGCTGCTCTACACAGCACGCTGCTCTAGCTTGCTACCTCTTCCAACTGCTTCTCGTCCACATCGAAATTGGAATACACATGCTGCACATCGTCATGATCCTCCAGCGCTTCGAGCATGCGGATCATCTGCGCAGCCTGCGGCCCTTCCAGCTTGATGTAGTTCTGGGGCAGCATGCCCACTTCGCTGACGGTCGGCTCGATGGCTTCCTTCTTCAGAGCTTCGGCAACCGCTTCGAACGAGCCCGGATCGGTCACGATTTCCCAGTCCGCGCCGTCATCCCGCAGGTCCTCGGCGCCCGCTTCCAGCACCAGGTCCATCAGCTTGTCCTCCTGCGCGCGGTCCTTGGGAATGGCAAACGAGCCTTTCTTGTGGAACATCCATGAAACCGCCCCGGCTTCCGCCATGTTGCCGCCGTTCTTGCTGAAGGCGTGGCGGATTTCGCTGACCGTGCGGTTGCGGTTATCGGTCGATAGTTCCACCAGCACCGCCACTCCGCCCGGGCCATAGCCTTCCAGCGTGATCTCTTCGTACGTGGCCCCGGGCAGCTCGCCGGTGCCGCGCTGAACCGCGCGCTTGATGTTATCGGCCGGCATGTTCTCCGCCTTCGCATCCGAAATGGCCTTGCGAAGCCGCGGATTCTTGTCAGGATCGCCCCCTGAACGGGCCGCCATGGTGATCTCGCGGATGAGGCGCGTGAATATCTTGCCCCGCTTGGCGTCGAGCGCGCCCTTTTTGTGCTTGATGGTTGCCCATTTGGAATGGCCTGACATGGAGAAACCTCGCAGGAAACTCAGGAGATCGGGCGCTCGCCGTGATCAGACAGGCAGGCCGCACACTTCAACGGCCGCACGGATGCGCGGAAACGGCCCTTCGCAATCCGCCATTATAGCCTGCTCCCGCCGGTTCACCAAAGCCCAACCGGGGGCAAACAAAGCAGTGTCATTCTGGCGCACTCCATAACTTTGTGTCCTTCGTGCAAACTTCGTGCCCTTCGTGTGAAACCGAGCGGTGGTTCACACGAAGGACACCAGGGGATCACGAAGACCACGAAGCAAACCGTGGCCGCAGGCGGCGGCCCCGCTATCGCGCTTCAAGGCTAGGGGCGAGCCAGCGACGCGCTGCTATGCGGCGCGTAGCTGGCGTAGAACTTCTGGAACGCCCGGGCGATCTGCTGGGCTACGCGGGCGCGGTCGCCGCGGCCGTTCCAGGCTTCCTTGCGTACCCACCACAGCTCGCGGCCGGCGCGGGTACGGAGCACGCCAACGGCCTCAAAAGCGGTTCGCGGATAGCGGAAATGGTAGGGCTGCGGATCGTCGGGCTGCAATACAGCAATCCAGCGGCCGGTGGGGTTCACGCTCAAAACCAGGTCATTGCCGGCGTCGCTGCACTCGAGCGTGAGATGCGATGCAGCCTGGATGGCATCCTGCACGATTCCGCGCAACCTCGGATCGCCGCTGACGCAAAGTGTTGGTTCTGCCGGAGCCGGCGCGGATGAAAGAGCGCTGCCGGCGCGCAGCGGCACCTCCTGCACGCGGCCGGAGTCATCGTTCGAGAGCACGATCCCGGCGGCATTAAGCGCTGCGACCACGCTTCCGAGCGGCGCCACCGCGGTATCGACCCGCCCGCTGCCCGGCCACCACACCGTTGCCTGGTTGGAATTGCTGGCCTTGCCGATGGCCAGCACCCACATGCCGCGCAGCATGATGTAGGCGTTCTGATTGGCGTCATGTACCACCAGGGCGGGGACGATGTTGGAATCGCCGAAGGAATCGCGCGCGCCGGCGCGGCGCTGCAGCTTTGCATCGGCCGCGGAGACGAAATCGTGCTGCGCCCCAAACGCAATGGAGGCAGCCTGCAGGGCGCGAAGCTGCAGCCGGTCAAGATCGCCGCCGATGGCATCGCTGTGCAGCGCCTCTTCCAGGGGAACCCGCCAGCCTTCCGGATCGGCCGAGGATTCATCCTGCGGCGGCAATTCAGGCCTGACGGAAAAATTGCCCGGGCGCCAGTTGCGGCCATAATCCGCTGTCTGGCTCAGCCGCGTGCCGCCCGCATCGAATGCCGTTCCGTCTGCCGCCACCCGCCCCAGCGACGTGCTGTTGGCGAATACTTCGCAAGCATCATCGGCGCAGATGATTTTTCCCTGGGAGTGGCCATTGGCGTCGTAATAGAAGAACGTTTGGGAGGCAGCGGAGGCCGGCAGAAAGAGCAATGCGGCGGCGAGAGAAAGAAGGCGGTATGCGCTGCCGGCGCGCATGATGCTGCACATCCTATCGCTAGGATGCGCGTTTCACAACCATGAGAATTGCCGGAAATACGCCCGGGTTACCAATACGTGTTCGGATCGCCCATGCCGCCGAATGCGTAAGCCCAGGTGTCAAAGTGGAACAAACGGCAAGCCCGCGAAGCGGGCGTCGCCTGCAAAGCAGGCGAAAGAGCCTGGCCCGGCGGCCGTAAGCCCTAGCCCGCAAAGCGGGCGAAAGACCATAGCCCAGCGGCGTAAGCCCTGGGTTTAAGTGGCGAAAACAATTCCAAGCCCTCGAAGAGGGCGAAAGAAACCGGCCATTGACCCCAGGGCTTGTGCCCGGGGCTAACGATCTGTCGCCCGCATTCGCGGGCTATCATTGTGGCGCTTCGCGCGGAGTGGGCGTGTATCTGGTGAAGTGCCAAACCTGCAAGCCCGCGACGCGGGCGAAAGAGTCTCGAACCGTCCTCAATGCTGGGTTCAACGAAAACAGGATGACAGGCCCGCAACGGCCGGCAGGCCTGCTCGAGAGCAGCTCTCCGTGCCTCCGCGCCTCCGTTGTGAATCCGCCCTCCTCAGCTCCGGTAATCAGCATTGATGCTCACGTATTCCGCCGTCAGGTCGCCGGTCAGGAGCTGCGCCTGCGCTTGGCCGCGCCCCAGGGAGACGCGAATGTCATAAAACGGCTGCGACATGTACTCATGCGCGGCTTTTTCGTCAAATTCCCGGAACGCTCCGCCGCGGCAGACCTGGTGCGGGCCAAACCAGATAGAAATTTGCGCGGGATCAAGGTTGATGCCGCTGCGCCCAATAGCGGCCAGGATTCGCCCCCAGTTGGGGTCGGCGCCGGCCCAGGCAGTCTTCACCAGCAGCGAAGTGGCAATCACCTGGGCAATGCGCGTGGCTTCGCCTTGGTTGCGGGCTCGAGTAACCTGCAGCCGGATCGCGTGGCGAACGCCTTCGCCATCGGCAACAATCTGCCCGGCAAGCGACGAGCAAACCTGCTGCAATGCCGCAGCAAACCGCTTTTCATTTTGACCATTCAGCCTGAACCCGGATGCCCCGCTCGCCATGAGCGCCAGCGTGTCGTTGGTCGAAGTATCGCCATCCACGCTGATCGCGTTGAACGAGCCGCCGCACGCCTGCTTCAAGAGCCTTCGCAGCGTGGCGGGGCGAGCGGAAATATCGGTGAACACGTAAGCCAGCATGGTGGCCATGTTGGGATGAATCATGCCTGCGCCCTTGGCCACGCCGAGAATTGTGACCGCCTTCCCCGCCGGGCCGAACTGCGCGCCCGCCATCTTTGGCCGCGTATCGGTGGTCATGATCGCGCGGGCGAAGAGTCCGGCGTTTTCCGCGCCCCCATTCAAACCGGCGACGAGTTGCGGCACGGCGCGAAGAATGCAGTCCGCGGGAAGCGGCATGCCGATCACCCCGGTCGAGGAAGGCAGAATGTGTTCCGGGCTGCAGTCCAGCTCCGCAGCCACGCCGGCGCAGACCTCAGCGCAGGCGCGAATGCCCCGCTCTCCGGTGGCACAGTTGGCATTGCCTGAGTTCACGATGATTGCCCTTACACTTCCGCCTGCGGCTTTCAGGTTTCGCGCGCCCACCAGCAAAGGCGCGGCTTTCACGCGATTGGCGGTGAACAGCGCCGCGGCAAAAGCCCCGCCCGGCGCCTCGGCAAGCGCAAGATCGAGCCGGCCGGGGTACTTGATGCCGGCAGCCACGGCGGCAAAGCGAAACCCGCGGGGCAGGAGAATCCGCCCATTAACATCGGCCTGGAACCGGGCTTGATCCATCAGCGCAGAGTGACCAGCGCGGGGCGGGCGTAAGCCGGGCGGGAAATGCTAATCCCCGTTTCGGCGCCGGCATGGCCATACACCATCGGAACTTCGTCGCAGCAATGCAGGCGTGGGCACGCCAGGCAATCTTTAAATATCTTGTCGGGCAGGTCCTCCGGCCGGCCCGGAACGAAGCCGAGGTGCGAGAAGAACCGGGGAATACGGGTGAACAGGCAAATGTGGTCAATGCCGTGGCGGCGGGCATCGCGAATCAGCGCGCGCACTACGCTCCGCCCTGCCCGCTGGCCGCGAGCCCGCGGCGCAACCGCAATCGAGCGCACCTCGCACAAATGCGGGCCGTAGATATGGAGAGCGCCGCAGCCAATCACCGCCCCGCCATCCTCGACCACGAAGAAGTCGCGTATGTTCTCGCATACATCGGCAAAAGAGCGCGGCAACAGCGTGCCGTCGCCGGAATACTCCGAGATCAGCCGATGAATCGGCTCCGCGTCGCGCAGCATGGCTCTACGCGTATGCAAGCGCCACCTCGCGAATCTGCCGCAGCCGCGCGCGAGCCGCGCGCAGCGCCTCTTCAACCCGGGCGGAAGCGGTGCCGCCCGGAACATCGTGATCGTCAATCACGCGCGAGAGTTCGAGCGCGCCCGAAAAATCGGACGTGAACAGCTCGCTGAACCCGGCCAGTTCCTGCGGGCTTAGCGATTCCAGCGCGCGGCCTTCGTCCAGGCATCTCCGAACCATTCGCCCCACCACCTCGTGTGCGCGGCGGAACGCCATGCCCTTGCGCACCAGGTAATTGGCCGCCGCCGTGGCATTCAGGAAACCGGCGGAAGCGGCCTCGCGCATTCGTTCTTTCTCGAAGTGCACCGCCCCCAGGAACGTGGCCGCGATGTGCAGCGCATCCCGCGCGGCGCCGGCGGCCGCGAACAGCGGCTCCTGCACCTCCTGCATGTCGCGGTTGTAGCTGAGCGGCAGCCCCTTCATGGTGAGCAGAACCGAAGCCGCCGCCGCCGTAATGCGGCCCGCTTTGCCGCGCAGCAGTTCCATGGCGTCGGGATTCTTCTTCTGCGGCATGGCGCTTGACCCGGTGGCAAACGAATCGGGCAGACTCACAAACCCGAATTCCACCGAGGAATACAGGATGAAATCTTCGGCCAGCCGGCTGAGGTGCAGGGCTGCCAGCGACAGCGAATTCAGGAACTCGAGTTCGAAATCGCGATCGCTCACCGCGTCCATGCTGTTGGCCGTAATGCCGTCAAAGCCAAGCTCCCCGGCCATGGCCGCCCGGTCGAGCGGGAAGCTGCAGCCGGCCACCGCCCCCGAACCCAGCGGCAGCACGTTCACCCGGGCGCGGCAGTCGCGCAGCCGCTCGAGATCGCGGGCAAACATCTCGACGTAGGCCAGCAGCCAGTGCGCGCCCAGCACCGGCTCGGCACGCTGCAGGTGCGTGTACGACGGCATGGCGGCGGCCAGCAGTTCTTCCGCTCGATCGCAAAGCGCGTTCCCCATCTCTCCCAGCGCGCCGGCGATTTCGTCAATGGCGTCGCGGGTAAACAAACGCAGGTCAGTGGCGATTTGCTCATTGCGGCTGCGCCCTGTGTGCAGCTTGTAGCCGGCTTCGCCAATCAGCGCCACCAGTTGCTGCTCCACAAAATGATGCACGTCCTCCGCCTCTGCCGGGTCGAACATCGCCTCATCCGAAGCGGCGCGCCGTTCCAGCTCATCCAGGCCGGAAAGTATGGAGGCCAGTTCCCCGGCGGTAAGCAGCCGCGCGCCGGCGAGCGCGCGTGCGTGCGCGCGGCTGGCCGCGCACTCATAGGCAAGCAGCCGCCGGTCAAAAACCAGCGAGCGCTGCCATTGTTCGAAGTTCTTATCCAGCGGCTCGCTCACGCGGCCGGACCACATCTTCATGCTTCCGCTTTGCTCCCCGGTCAGTGCCGCAGCGGCGCTTGCAATTCGGCGCCCTCTTTTTCCTGGTCCCTTTCCTTTTCTTTCTTCAGCAGCGCCATGGAACGCGCCGGCAGGCCCAGGATGCGGATAAATCCTTCCGCATCCTTCTGCCGGTAGCCCTCGCCCATGGTGAACGATGCCATATCGGTGCGGTACAGCGAATTCGGCGAACTGCGACCCGCAACCATCAGGTTGCCTTTGTACAGGTTCAGCGCCACGCGCCCTGAAACGCTCTGCTGCGTCTGGCTGACGAATGCTTCCAGCGCCTCGCGCAGCGGCGTGAACCACAGCCCGTAGTACACCAGCTCGGCATACTTCAGCGCGACCTGCTGCTTGTAGTGCAGCACTTCGCGGTCCAGGCAAAGCGCTTCCAGTTCCCGGTGCGCTGTCACCAGCAGCGTTCCACCCGGGGTTTCGTAACAGCCGCGGCTCTTGATGCCCACAAACCGGTTCTCCACCAGGTCAATGCGGCCTATCGCATTGCGCCCGGCAATCTCGTTGAGCATTTCCACCAGGGCCACGGGCGGAAGCTGCCGGCCATTCACGCTGACCGGGGTTCCGGCCTCGAAGCCGATCTCCACGGCTTCCGCGCGGTCAGGCGCATCCTGCGGCGAATTCGTGAGCTGCCAGGTGGTGTCGAACGGCTGGTTCGCCGGATCCTCGAGCTCGCCGCCTTCGTGCGAAATGTGCCACAGGTTGCGGTCGCGGCTGTGAATCTTCTCGCGCGTCGCCGTAACCGGCACGCCCCGCGCGCGCGCATACTCGATGGCGTCTTCCCGGGAAACGATGCTCCATTCGCGCCACGGAGCAATGATCTTCAGTTCGGGCGCCAGAGCCTGGAAGGCGTGCTCGAAGCGAACCTGGTCGTTGCCCTTGCCGGTACAGCCATGCGCCACCGCCGATGCGCCCTCGGAAAGCGCAACCGCGACTTGCGCGCGGGCAATCGCCGGGCGCGCCAGCGATGTGCCGAGCAGGTATTTGTGCTCGTAAACCGCTCCCGCGCGTACCGCGGCGAAACAATATTCGCGAATGAACTCGTCTTTCAGGTCAACCACCACCGCTTTGCTGGCGCCGGTGGTCAGCGCCTTCCGGCGCACCGCATCCATGTCATCGCCCTGGCCCACGTCGCCAATCATGGCAATTACCTCGCACTCATAGTTCTCCAGCAGCCAGGGAATGATGATCGACGTATCGAGGCCGCCGGAGTAGGCGAGAACAATTTTTTCAGCCATAGTCACTTCCTCTTCAAGGTTGCGGAACTCCGCCTGCGCGGTGAACCTGGAGCCGCTCAGGCCTCGGCGGCGCGCGCCGGAAAACGCAGGCCCGCGTCGCTCAGAACCAGCAACAGCAGCGCTTTTTGCGCGTGCAGCCGGTTCTCAGCCTGCTCAAAAACCACCGACCGCGGCGAATCGATTACCGATGCGGCCACCTCCTGGCCGCGGTGGGCCGGCAGGCAGTGCATGAAGATGGCGCGCCGCGAGGCGCACGACATCAGCGAGCCGGTTACCTGGTAGCCGGCAAATGCCGCCTTGCGGGCTTCCGCCTCGCCCTCCTGGCCCATGCTGGCCCACACGTCGGTGTACACCGCATCGGCGCCGGCCACCGCGGCCATGGGATCGTGCGTAATTTCAATGGCGGCCCCGGTTGCCGCGGCAATGGCGCGGGCGCGCGCCACGATATCGGCTTTCGGCTCATATCCGGCCGGGGTCGCAATCGCAACCTCCGAGCCGGCCAGCGCCGCCGCCAGCAGAAGCGAATGCGCCATGTTGTTGCCGTCGCCCACATAGGCGAGCTTCATGGAACTGAAATCCGAAAACTTCTCCTTCAGCGTCAGGAAATCGGCCAGCGCCTGGCACGGATGCTCCAGGTCGCTGAGCGCGTTGATCACCGGAACCCGCGCGTAGCGGGCCATTTCGGCAACCGTGGCATGCTCGAACGTGCGCAGCACAATGCCATCCACCCAGCGCTCCAGGTTGCGCGCCACGTCGCGAACTTCCTCGCGCTCCCCGATGCGGCAGTCGCGCTGGTCAAGGAAGATGGCGTCGCCGCCCATGGACTTCATGCCGGCTTCAAAGGTTACGCGGGTGCGCAGCGAGGGCTTCTCGAAAATCAGCACAATCTGGCGGTCCGCCAGCGCCTTGCGGTACTCGCGCGGGTTTGCCTTCACCAGTTCCGCCGCGGTGAGAGCCAGCTCAAATTCCGCCGGCGAAAGATCGGCCATTGACACCAGGTCGCGCCCCTGGGTGGCGGGCCCCGGAATCGGCGCCTGCCCTCCCCGCTGTATCCCGCCCAGCGCGGGCGATTGCTGAAGTGCAAGCTTCGCGGTTTTCGGTGCGGCCATCTAGCGGCCCTCCTTTTGCTTCCCGGTGGCCTCCCACTGGCCGAGCACCGCATCCAGCGTGGAAACCAGGAGATCGACGTGTTTCGCTTCGATAATGAACGGCGGCAGCAGCCGCAGCACGACATCGTGTGTCCGGTTGATGATCACATGGCGCTTCAGGCATTCGGCCGCCGCGAATTTTGCGGCATCGGCGCTGCCGAGTTCCACTGCCAGCATTACGCCCATGCCGCGCACTTCCCTGATGGTGGAATGGCGCTGCTTGAGCGCCTCGAGCTGCCGCCGCATGTAGCCGCCAACTTGTTTTACGTGCTTCAGAAGCCCGTCGCGCTCCAGGGTTTCAATCACCTCCAGCGCGACCGCGCAGGCAAGCGGCCCGCCGCCGAACGTAGTGCCATGCAGCCCCGGATGAATCGCGCCGGCCACCGCATTGCTGGTGAGGATGGCGCCCAGCGGCAGCCCCGCCGCCAGCGGCTTGGCGATGGTGATGACGTCCGGCTTAACCCCGTAGTGCTGGCAGGCGAACCAGCGTCCGGTGCGGCCCAGTCCGCACTGAATTTCATCCGCAATCAACAACGCGCCCGATTCCCTGGTCAGCGCGCGCGCCCGCTGCAGGAACTCGCCGCCGACCGGGTTCACCCCGCCTTCCCCCTGTACCGGCTCCAGCAGGATGGCGCAAACGCTGGCGTCGAACTTGCGCTCCAGATCATGAATGTCGCCCGAGCGCACGAAGCGAACCCCCGGCATCAACGGCTCAAAAGGCTCCCGGTATTTCCGCGTTGAGGTGGCGGCCAGCGCGCCATAAGTCCTTCCATGAAACGAATTCTCGAGCGCCAGCACGCGCCAGCGCGGCTTTGCTCCATTCGAGCCCGTCGCATGATGGGCGCGCGCGTAGGCTCGTGCCAGCTTCAGCGCGCCCTCAATCGCCTCCGTGCCGCTGTTGCAGAAAAATGCGCGGTCCATGCCGGAGATCCGGGTCAGCTTGCGGGCAAGCTGCGCCTGGTAATCGTGGTAGAAAAGGTTCGAGATGTGGATGAGGCGCGCGCCCTGCTCGCGCACCACCTTGCGCACCGCCGGATGGTTGTACCCCAGGGCGTTTACGCCAATGCCGCTCAGGAAATCGAGGTACCGCTCGCCATGGTCGTCATACAGGTAGCAGCCGCGTCCGGTGCGGAACAGCACGCGGTTGCGCTCATAGGTCGGCAGCAGCACCTCAGCCTCGGCCCGGGCAACCTGCTCCAGTGACATCGTCACGCCATCACCTCGGTGCCCGATTCCAGCCGGGTCATGAAGAACTGAGCCACCGATTCGACTTCGCTGGCGGGCAGGATTCTTACCCGCCCTACACCCCGCGATAAAGCCTGGCGGCACGCTTCCAGCTTGGGCATCATGCCGCCGTTGACCACCGCCGAAGCCAGCAGGGCGGGAATGTCGCTCGAGTTCAGCCAGCGCATTACGGCGCCCTCGGCGTTGCGCACGCCCGCAACATCCGTAAGGAAAATGAGCGCGTTTGCCTGGCACGCAATGGCGCAGGCCGCAGCCATCTGGTCGGCATTTACGTTGTAGTACTGGCCATCGCCGCCCAGGGCGACGCTGGAGAGAACCGGGATTCCGGAGTTCTGCCAGATGGCTTCAATCCAGCGGCTGTCGGCGTTGCTGATTTCCCCAACAAAGCCGAGATCCGGCCCGGCGCCATTCTTTTTCCGGGCGCGGAAAGCCAGTCCATCGCCTCCCGAGAGGCCAATGGCCTGCACTCCGGTGGCCGCCAGCGCCGCCACCACTTGCTTGTTTACCTGCCCGGCCAGCACCATGACTGCAACGTCGCGGGTCTCCGCGTCGGTCACCCGCAGCCCGTTCACGAATTCGCTCTTCTTGCCGAGCAGTTCGAGCGTGCGCGTTAGCGCGGCGCCCCCGCCATGCACAATGGCGACCCTGTGGCCATCGGAAACCAGGTCGGCAATGGTTCGCGCGCAGCGGGCCAGCAGCGTGGGTTCCTGCACCGCGCTGCCGCCAATCTTTACCACCACCTTCATGCCAGCGCCTCCTGCTCGGGAAAGCCAAACATCAGGTTCATGTTCTGCACTGCCTGCCCGGCCGCTCCCTTCAGCAGGTTGTCAAGGCAGGAGATGACAACCAGCCGCCGGCAATCGGGGGCCACAGCAATGCCGATATCGCAGAAGTTCGTGTAAGCCGAAAAACGCACCTCCGGCAGCCGGGAAGGAGCAAATACGCGAACGAACAGCGCCTCCGCATAGAACTGCCGATAGATGCTGAGCGCTTCCGCTTCCGTAACCGCGGAGCGGAGGCGCACATAAATCGTGGAAAGAATGCCGCGCGGAATGGGCAGCAGGTGCGGCGTAAATGTCAGGGCAGGGTCATCGAGCTTGAGCTGCTCGGCAATCTCGCCGGCGTGCCGGTGCCGGAAGACGGAGTAGGCCGAGAAGTTGTCGGCTACTTCCACGAAGTGAGTGCGCGCGGTGGGTTCCTTGCCCGCGCCGCTCACCCCCGACTTGCAATCGCAGATCACGCCGGCGGCGGCATCCAGCAGCCCGCTCGCCGCGAGCGGCGCCAGCCCCAGGATGCACGATGTGGCGTAACAGCCGGGGTTGGCCACCGCCGCAGCCTCTTCGATGCCCGCTCGATGCAGTTCGGGCAATCCATAAACCACGGTGGCGCCAAATGCCATGGCCTCCGGGTCGGCTTCGTTGTGAAAGCCATAAACCGCGCGGTGCGCCGGCTCGCGCAGCCGCCATGCCCCGCTGAGATCGATTACGCGAATGCCGCGGGCGGCGGCTTCCGGCCCGAGTTCGCGCGAAACCTCATGCGGCGTGGCCAGGAACAGCACATCGACGCCGCGGGCCCGCAGCAGTTGCCAGGAAAACGGCTCCAGGTGATGCGTGCCGTTGCCGCTCAATTGCGGATAATAGTCGGCGTATGCCGCGCCCTGCTCTGCGCCTTCACGGGCCAGCAGCAGCGGCGACTTCATGCGCGAGTGGCGCAGCAGCAGCCTGGCCAGTTCGTACCCCGAATAGCCGGTGGCGCCCACAATCGCAGGCTGGATCATGCCCGCCGGCACGCGGCTGTGCGACACGGCATTCTTCATCGCGCTCGAGCTCATGCCAGCGCCTCGCGGATGCGCGCTGCCACCCGCCGCGATTGCGCCGGCGAACTGCTCACCACCAGGAGCGTGTCATCCCCGCCAATCGTGCCCACGATCTCGGCCCATCCCTCGGCGTCAAGCGCCGCTGCCACCGGCTGCGCGCTCCCGGGCGCCGTCTTCAACACCAGCAGATTGGCCGCCGGCTTCATTTCGACCACAAATTCGCGCAGCAGGCGTTCCAGAGAGGGCAGCGGCCGCGGGGCGTAGCCTTCCGGCACTCGGTAGCCATCCCCCGTTTTCACCAGCCCCAGGTCCGTAATGTCGCGCGAAAGCGTCGCCTGCGTCACCTCAAAGCCGCCCCGCGCCAGCTCGCGGCGCAGTTCGTCCTGGCTGCTGATGGCATGCCCGTTCCCCACCAGTTGCAGAATCCGCTGCTGCCGCGTGGCCTTGGACATGAGAGCCCCTGATGAATAATTATTCAGTAAAGCTAATATTTATGCTTGCTGATGTCAACCCCGTTCCTGCGGCGGAGTCGCGCGGGCGTTCAGAATGACACTTCAAAGGGTGAGTCATTCCGAGCCCGCTCTGGCGGGCGAGGAATCTGGGAGCCCAATGTCGTCGCGCCGAGGGTGGTCGTCCTCATCGGCACTTGTGTCCAACTCCCTCTCGACGGCGCTCGAACTGCGCGCGCGGCATGGCCGCGCAAACGAGCGCCGTATGCGCGACCCAAACCCCCGCCTCCCGCTACTATCGGAGCCGGCTCCGCGCACATCGAATGACCTGGGTTGACACGCGGGTGTGAAATAAACCTACGCGGGCGGTGGTATTCTCAGATCAGTCATGCCGTCCATTGACTGGTCCCAGTGCTCTGCCGTCGAAAGCGTTCCCGAAAGGTTCGGGGGAGAGTGGGTCTTCCGCGGAACACGGCTCCCGGTTGCCACCGTTATCGAAAACCTGGAAGACCTGACGGTCGAAGAGGTGATGCGGCAGTTTGATGTCACTCCCGAGCAGATTCGGGCTGTACTCGATTTCCTAACGGCGCACTAGAGCAATACTAAAGCTGCTGTATCCATAATCCGCTCTGTCATCCTGAGTCCGCCGCGGCGGACGAAGGATCCCCGCAAGGCTTGCACCAGTAGCGCGGCTCGGAGATCCTCCCCCTCAGCCTTTATGCTGAGCCAGATCGTATGTAGGGCAGAGAGACGTAGCAACCTTACTTCCCCTCTAAATACCCGCGACTGAACGGGCTCGAACTGCGCGCGGCATGGCCGCGCAAACGAGCGCCGTAGGCGCGACCCAAACACCCGCCTCCCGGTACAATGCCCCGCGTAATGTTGCAGAATCGGAGCCGGCTCCGCGCTCATCGAATGACTTGGGTTGACACGCGGGTGTGAAATAAACCTATGGCAAATGGACTGAAGACCGCCCTGCTGCTTGGGCTGCTCACCGGGTTATTCCTGTTCCTGGGCGACCGGCTTGCCGGCCAGAACGGGCTGGCGATTGCGCTGGTGGTATCGGCGCTGATGAATTTTGTTTCCTATTTCTTCTCCGACCGCATCGCGCTGGCCATGTACCGCGCCCAGCCGGTCACGCGGCAGGAACTGCCGCGGGTTTACGAGGTGGTCGAGCGGCTTACCGGGCGCATCGGGCTGCCCATGCCAAAGATCTACGTCATACCCAGCGAGTCGCCCAACGCCTTTGCCACCGGAAGGAATCCGGCGCATGCCTCCGTTGCCGTCACCCAGGGCATCCTGAACCTGCTGGACAATGAAGAACTGGAAGGCGTGCTGGCCCACGAGCTCGGCCACGTGCGCAACCGCGACATCCTCATCTCATCCATTGCCGCCACCATTGCCGGGGCCGTCACCTGGCTGGCGCGCATGGCCTACTATGCCGAGCTGTTCGGCTTTGGCGGAGGAAGTGGCGAAGGGGGCCGGCGGCGGGGCGGGGCGCTGAGTGCGCTGTTCATGCTCATCCTGGCGCCGGTTGCCGCCATGCTGATCCAGCTGGCCGTCTCCCGTTCCCGCGAGTATGAAGCCGACCACACCGGCGCCGAGTTCACCGGAAATCCTTTTGCGCTGGCGCGCGCCCTGAAAAAGCTCGACGCATATTCCCGCCGCATCCCCATGATGGGAACGCCCTCCACCGCACACCTCTTTATCGTGCAGCCGCTGCTGGGTGTGGATTTCTCCAGTCTGTTTTCCACGCATCCCCCCATTGCCAAGCGGATTGAGCGGCTCACGGGGCGGCCCATGGACCTGATTTAGTTACAATCCTCGGCATGGCCTTCCTTCGCTTCCTCATGCTGCTGGCGCTGGTGGTCTGGGTAGGCGGCCTGGTTTTTTTCAGTTTTGTCGAAGCGCCGGCGCTTTTCAGGCTGGTTCCGGCGCATCTGGCCGGGCTGGTGGTGGCAAGGTCGCTAACCGCGCTGCACTGGATGGGAATGGCGGCAGGAGCGGTTTTCCTGGCGAGCGCGGCGTTTGCGTCGCGCGGCATATCCAAACCCGCGCTGGTGGTCGCCATGATTGCGCTGACGGCGATTCTTCAGTTCGGCATCATGCGGCGAATGGAGGCGCTTCGGGCGGCAGTTCCCAATGGCGACATCAGCGCACTCGCCATCCAGGATCCGGCACGGCAGCAGTTTGACCGCCTGCACGGCTACTCGACGTGGTTCGAGGGCGGAGTGCTCCTTTTGGGATTGATTACGATCCTGCTGGTGGCGCGTGATCGGGCTGAATAGCTGGATAGCTGAATAGGCATGCGGTCATTCAGCCAGTCAGCCAGTTAGCCAGTCAGCCAGTCAGCTATCGAGCTATTCAGCTATGAAAACAGGAATCATCGGTTTGCCGCAGGTCGGCAAGACATCGCTGTTTCGCATGCTGACCAGGGCGCGGGCAGAACACGCGAACCCGCGCGAAGCGCACATTGGGGTGGCGCAGGTGCCTGACGACCGCCTCGACCGGCTCGCCGCGCTCTTCGATCCGCGCAAGCTGGTGCACGCCACCGTGGAATACAGTGACGTGGCCGCCATGCCGTCGCACCAGAAGGCCGCCGAAGGCGATGGCGGCGCCAGGCCCCAGGGGATTTCTGAAGCCCTGGCTGCCAGCATCCGGAACATGGATTCACTCGCCCATGTGGTGCGCGCATTCGATGATCCCGCCGTGCCCCATGTCGGTGCCCTCGATCCCCTGCGCGACATTCAGAATGTGGAGTTTGACCTTCTCGTAAGCGACCTGGCCCAGGTGGAGAAGCGCCTCGAGCGCCTGGAAAAAGACTTGAAGAAGATGCGTTCGCCCGATCTGGAAAAGGAGAACGAGCTGTTGTTGCGGGCGCGCGCGCACCTGGAAACGGAGCGCCCGCTGCGCGAAATGGAAATGTCGCCGGAAGACAAAAAGCGGGTGCGCGGCTTCATGTTCCTCAGTGAAAAGCCCATGCTTTACGTCCTGAACATCGGCGAGTCGGCCGAATTGGGCCAGGCGCTCGAGCAGGCGCCGGCTGCGTTCCGGGTAACGGAAGCCGCGGCCCGCCCTAA